>JBEBRC010000100.1:0-11721 GCA_040395055.1 Steroidobacter denitrificans | reverse complement strand
CTGGCAGCAATCGAGTATCGCGAGTGCCAGCGGATACTCGGGGTGCACATGGCAAAAACCCCGCGGCACTCACGCACCACGGGGTTTTTGTTTTCGAGGCAGTCTGGCGTGGTCTGCTTACCAGCGCCCGCCGCCGCCGCCACCACCGCCGCTGCGCGGACCGCGGCCACCGCCGCCGCCACCCTGGCGCTCCTGCGCCTCGTTGACGCGCAGCGGACGGCCGCCCATGTCCTTGCCATTGAGGGACTGGATGGCGCGTTGCGCATCGGCGCGCGGCATTTCCACAAAGCCGAAGCCACGCGGACGACCGGTTTCACGATCGTTGATCAGCGCGACCGACTCCACAGTGCCATGCTGCGCAAACAATTCGCGCACCTGAGCTTCGTCCGCCGAGAACGGCAGGTTACCGACATAGATCTTAGTCATGACAATACGATCTCTCTGAAAAAAGCCCCGAGCGCGATCGCCGAATCGACAGATCCCCACTGCGAGGCCTGGTTACATATGGGCTCCGCCCCCGTGAAACCCGCCTGTTCCGACGTCAGTATCACGGTTGAGATCCCAGGCCTAACGTTCGCGGTCTCGTCGGATTTTTCAGAAGTTGGCCGATAAACAAAAGGGTCGTCAATGACCGGCTGGCCAAGCCAGAGAAAAAGCGTGCAAAGGCAACGAACGGCGCGGAATGTACGCCAATCCCTGAATCAAGGCAATTGGGCACAGGTAGCTGAATTGATAGCTGAATTCCCCGGCGCCGACCCCCTTGCCGGGCGAGCGCACGCTTTAGGTTTGCGACTTCGAGGCGGGCAATAACGATGCCAACTCCTGCAGCGAACGCACGGTATGAGCCGGCGGCGCAAGACCGACCGGCCAGGCGGCATCGTCGCGATTGATCCAGATGGCCTGCATCCCGGCGCGGCGGGCGCCCTCGACGTCCAGCGCCGGATCGTCGCCGACATAAACGACCTCGTGGGCCGCCAGATCGCTGCCCTCGATTACCTTGTGAAAGATCGTCGGGTCGGGCTTCATTGCCCCAACCTGGCGCGCCGCGACCGTACGCTCGAAGTAATGCGACAATCCGATCCGGGACAGATCCGCGTTGCCGTTGGTGGCTGTGAACAGCCTGTATTGCCTGCGCAACAAGTCCAGGCCAGGGCGTACGTCCGGATAGAGTTCGACGTCATTGCGCGCCTGCGCGAAGGCCTCGAAAGCCTCCTCGGCCATTGCTTCGGCGTAGCCGAACTGGCGCGCATGATCGCGCAGCGTCTGCTGGCGCAGAAAGGTGAAATCATGACGCATCTGCGGGTAGGCCGCGGCGGTCTGCGCCCGTGCCTCGCGCATGGCCTCGACCGTCAGCGCCGCCACCACCCTGGGGTAGCGCGACGCGAGCAGGTCATACATCGCCTGCTCGGCGCGCTGGATGACCGGCCAGACATCCCACAAGGTGTTGTCCAGGTCGAAACAGACCGCCCGTACGTCCATCAGCCGCTCGCCCCACTCGCCAGGCTCGCCTGGGCAAGCCCCGAGCGCAGATCCGCCTTGAGGTCCTCGAGGTCCTCCAGGCCGACTGAAAGACGCAACAGTCCTTCGGTGATGCCGGCGCGCTCGCGCTCCATCGATGTCACACGCGAATGGGTGGTGCTGGCGGGATGAGTAATCGTGGTTTTGACGTCCCCCAGGTTGGCGGTGATCGATATCAGTCGCGTGGCATCGATGACACACCAGGCGCCGGCGCGCCCGCCCTCGACCTCGAAGGCGACGATGCCGCCGTGGCCGGTCTGCTGGCGGCTGGCGAGCGCATGCTGCGGATGTGAGGGCAACCCCGAGTAATGCACTTTGCGCACCCCCGGCTGCCGTTCGAGCCAGCGCGCCAGCTCCAGGGCGGCCTGCGAATGCGCGCGCATGCGCAACTCCAAGGTCTCCAGGCCTTTGAGAAACACCCAGGCATTGAACGGGCTCATCGAGGGCCCGGCCGTGCGGATGAAGCCGAAGACCTCCTGACCCACCAGTTGCTGGTTGCCGACGACTGCGCCCCCCAGGCAGCGACCCTGCCCATCCAGGTACTTGGTCGCCGAATGAATCACCAGGTCGGCGCCGAGCGCGAAAGGCTTCTGCAATGCAGGCGTACAAAAGCAATTATCGACCGCCAGCAAGATGTCGTGCGCGTGGGCGATATCGGCCAGGCCGCGGATATCGGCGATGCCGGACAAGGGGTTGGAGGGCGTTTCGAGAAAAAACAGGCGGGTATTGCTCTTGATCGCGGCACGCCAGGCATCGTTGTCGTCCAATGGCACATAGCTGGTCTCGACGCCGAACTTCAGGAAATACCGATTGAACAGCGAGATCGTCGAACCGAACACGCTCTCCGAGCACACCAGATGGTCGCCTGCCTTCAGCAGCGCCATCCCTGTCGCCAGGATCGCCGCCATGCCGGAACTCGTTGCGACGCAAGCCTCCCCGCCCTCCAGCGCGGCCAGTCGCTCCTCGAAACATCGCACCGTGGGATTGGTGAATCGCGAATAGACATTACCCCGCTCGTTCTGCGCAAAGCGTGCGGCCGCCTCGGCCGCGCTGCCGAAGACGAAGCTCGAGGTGGTGAAGATCGGTTCGCAGTGTTCGCCTTCATGCGTACGCGTCTGACCGGCGCGGATGGCCAGGGTCGAAAGTTGATAGTCGGGCATGGAAGGCGCAGGCATGGCGAGGTGGCCTCTAGTGTAAGAAAAAATCAACATCCACGTTGCGGGTTTTCGCCGGTCCGCCGAATCCCTACCTTGTCCCGGCAGCGGCCTCCACGTACAAGGCGCAGCTTCCAGTTGCGCCCTCGCTGGCTAGACTGAAGGGTATTCTTGTTTTCACATCGTAATTCTCAGGAGGCATGCGCATGCGCTGGGCTTCAGCCGTCGATACCAGCCGCGATCTGCCATTGGCGATCGAGCGCGCGGCCGAGACCGTCTTTCTCGGACTTGGACGACAAGAACCGGATCTGCTCATCGTTTTCGTCAGCGCATGGCACGCCGCCCGCTTCGACGCCGTCGTGGAGCTGTTGCGAGCCGAATTCGACAATGCGTTCCTCTTCGGCTGCGGCGCCCAGGGTGTCATCGGTGGTGGGCGCGAGGTGGAGGATGGCCCGGCACTCTCGTTGACCGGCGCGCTCCTGCCCGGCGTCAACCTCAAAGGCACCCATCTGGAAACGGCGCAGGTACCCCAGGTGTATGCCGAGGCACGGGTGTGGGAGGACGTCCTGCGCATGACCACCAGTCAACAGCCCTCGTTCCTGGTGCTCGCGGACCCCCACAGCTTCGAGACCGAAACCTATCTCAAGGGACTGGATCGCGTTTATCCGCTGGCGACGAAGATCGGCGGACTGGCGAGCGGTGGCGGCCGCGCAGGCGGCTCGGCCTTGTATCTGGATGACCAGATCCTGCGCAGCGGGTGCGTGACCCTGGCGCTCACCGGGGACATCGACGTCGACACCGTCGTCGCGCAAGGATGCCGTCCGATAGGCGACCCGATGTTCGTCACCATGTCGCATGAAAATCTGGTGCGGGAAATCGACGGCCGCTCGGCGCGCGAGATGGTGACCTCGCTGTTCGAACGCCTGCGGCCACCGGATCGCGAACTGTTCGGCGAATCCCTGTTCCTGGGCCTGGCCATGCGCCCGGACAGCAGCCAGTACCTGCCCGGCGATTTCCTGATCCGCAACATTCTCGGCATGGATCCGCAAAGCGGCGCCCTGTGGGTCAATGCGAACATCCCCCCCAACAGCGTCATTCAGTTCCACCTGCGGGATGCCGCGACCTCGGCCTATGACCTGGAGCGCACCTTGACCGATTATCGCGCCTCACGCGTGATCGAGCCCCAATCCGGCGCCCTGCTGTTCTCCTGCAACGGCCGCGGTACCGGTCTCTACGGCCAGCCCGATCACGACAGCAACGCTTTTCGCCGGCTGGTGGCCGACCTGCCGCTGGGCGGATTCTTTTGCAGCGGCGAAATCGGCCCAGTGCAAAATTCCACCTATGTGCACGGCTTTACCAGTGCCTTCGCGGTCTTCAGGGAAAAAAAGTAGCGCCGCGGCGTGAGCGCACTGCCCATTGTCGGGTTGGGCTTTGCGCCACAGCGCCCGGCATTTCGTGACGCGCAGCGCCAAGCATAAGATACTTGCCCGCTGTCATCGTCCCGGAGTCGCCGCCCCATGACCGTACTGTCCCTGACCGCATTGCCCATGACCGTACTGTGCCGGCGCCTGGCCATGCTGGGTGCGTTATGGCTGCCTTTGGGCGCGTTCGCCGCCGATGGACAGCAGGATGCGCCACGTCCCTTCTCGGTCGAAGACCTGGTACAGCTGAACCGCGTCTCCGAGCCGGCCTTGTCCCCGGACGGCGGCACGGTCGTCTTTACGGTAAGGGAAACGGACATGGCCGCAAATCGCGGCCGGATGGACCTGTGGTCGCTGGACCTCGCGGCCCGCGACGCTCAGCCCGTGCGCCTGACTTCGCACCCGCAGAACGACAACTCGCCGCAATGGTCGGCGGACGGCCGCTATATCTATTTCCTTTCTGCGCGCAGCGGCTCGGCCCAAGTCTGGCGCCTCGCCAGCCACGGTGGCGAAGCCGAGCCGGTCACCGACCTGCCGCTGGCGGTCGGTTCGTTCCGACTGGCGCCCGACGGCCAGCGCCTCGCCGTCTCCCTGGAGGTGTTCCGGGACTGCGCCGATCTGCAATGCACCGTCGAACGCCAGGCCAAGACCGCCGCATCCCAGTCGACGGGGCAAGTGTACGACCGCTTGTTCGTACGCCACTGGGATACCTGGTCCGACCAGCGCACGACGCAGTTGTTCGTCCTCACCCTCGACCAGGGACGCGCGCTGCAGCCCGTTTCGCTGAGCGCCGCGCTCGACGCCGATGTACCTTCCAGGCCCTTTGGCGATGCCAGCGAGTACACCTTCTCCCCGGACAGCTCGCGCGTGGTCTTTACCGCCAGGCTGAAGGGCAAGACCGAGCCCTGGTCGACGAACTTCGACCTGTATGAAGTCAGTGTCGAGGGCGGCGAACCGCGCAACCTGACCCAAGGCAACCCGGCCTGGGACACGCAGCCGGTGTTCTCGCCCGATGGCAGCCAACTGGCATGGCGCGCGATGCAACGCCCCGGCTTCGAGGCGGACCGGTTTCGTATCGTCCTGATGAACATGAAAAGCGGCCAGCAGCGAGTGCTGACCGAGGAGTGGGACCGCTCGGTCGATGCCATCGCCTTTGCACGCGACGGCCGCACGATCTACGCCACCACCGATCACTTCGGGCAGCACCCCCTGTGGGCGGTCGACGTGAAAACCGGCAAACCCACGATGCTGACCGGCCCTGGCCAGGTCCAGGCATTCGCGGTTGGCGAGCGGGACATCGTTTTCACCCTCGCCTCGCTGAAGTCTCCCGCCGAACTGCATGTCTTGACGGCGCGCAACGGCAATCTGCGCCAGCTGCCGCGCATGAACGCGCAATTGCTGGCGCAGCGCACGCTCGGGGAGCCGGAGCAATTCACCTTCACTGGCGCGCAAGGCGAGACGGTCTACGGCTATGTGATGAAGCCGGCGAATTTCGAGGCCGGCAAGCGTTACCCCGTCGCCTTCATCGTGCACGGCGGTCCACAGGCGTCGTTCGCCAACAGCTGGAGCTATCGCTGGAACCCGCAGACCTATGCCGGCGCCGGCTATGCCTCCATCTTCATCGACTTCCACGGCTCGCCCGGCTATGGCCAGACCTTCACCGATTCGATCAGCGAGGATTGGGGCGGCAAACCGCTGCAAGACCTGCAGCAGGGCCTGGCGGCAGCGCTGGAGAAGTTCCCCTGGCTGGACGGCAAGCGCATGTGCGCGCTCGGGGCGTCGTACGGCGGCTACATGATGAACTGGATCGCGGGCAACTGGTCCGAGCCGTTCAATTGCCTGGTCAACCATGCCGGCATCTTCGACAGCCGCAGCATGGCCTACTCCACCGAAGAGCTGTGGTTCGTCGAATGGGAAAATGGCGGCCCGCAGTTCCAGGTGCCCCAGAACTACGAGACCTACAACCCCGTGAATCACGTCGCCGAGTGGAACAAGCCGATGCTGGTCATCCACGGCGGGAATGATTTTCGAGTTCCCTACAGCCAAAGCATCGCCACCTTCACCGCGCTGCAACGCCGTGGCATCCCCAGCCGCTTGCTGTTTTTCCCGAACGAGAATCATTGGGTACTGCAACCCGCGAACAGCATCCAGTGGCACGGCGAAGTGCAGAAATGGCTGGCGCAGTGGACCGCGCAGCACGAGTGAACGCCGGCGGATCGACCCGGATCGCTTGCCGCCATGCCTGGCTGCAGTGCCCGACGGCGCCGGGGGCGGCTGCGCCGCTAGCGTTCGCCGATGCGCCAGGCCGCGCGGTAGTTGCAGCCCATGCGGATGATCTGCTCCAGCAGCGCCGGATACTTCACCCCCGCCGTCAGCGCCGATTCGGCGAAGTCCTCGTAGTGAGTGATGTTCGGGTTTGCATTCGCCTCCAGTACGAACACACTCCCGTCCGGGCGCATCCTGAAATCGAGGCGCGCATAGCCGCTCAGGTACAGCGCGCGATAGATGCGTTTGGAAAGCTTGTCCAGATAGTCGGCACAGCCATCGGGCAGGTTCGCGGCGGCGCCGGTCTGTATACCGTGCCTTTCCTGGTAGGCGCGATCCCATTTGACCTTTCTGGTGGCGATGCCGGCCGTCCCCCCAGGTAGCGTGCCGAAATCCATCTCCCACACCGGGAAGGTACGCAGGCGATCGTTGCCCAGCACACCGACGTACAGTTCCCGACCCTCGATGTACTCCTCGACCAGGGCATCGGCATGCGTCTGGCCGTGTATGAACTCGATGCGCTCCTTGAGCCGCTCGGCGTCGGTGGCGATCGATGCCTGAGAGATGCCGAGAGAGGCATCATCCATCACCGACTTGACGAACAACGGATACTTCAGCTTGCGCGGTATGCGATAGCGCTGCCCTTTGCGGAATACGGCAAAACCCGGGGTCGGAATGCGGTGATAGGCGAGAATCTGCTTCGACAGCGCCTTGTCGCGCGAAATCATCATGCCGCGCGGGTTGCAGCCGGTGTAAGGCAGCTTCATCAATTCCAGGAACGCCACCACGTACTGATCGTGGCTGACGATTCCCTGAAATTCTTCCAGCAGATTGAAGGCGATGTCCGGCTTCCAATCCGTGATGGCGCGGCGCAAGTCCGACAGATTGTCGCCCAGGCCCAGGGCCCGCACCGTATGGCCGGCCTTCGCCAGGGTGGCCATCACGTCGTATTCGCTCTGGAACTCGTCGATCTGCTTGTCGCTGTACCCCTTCAGGCTGGTGGGCGGCACCAGGCTTTCATGCATCAGCACCAGAACTCGCAGCGGCTTCATGCTACATTCCTCACAGGACGTAGCGCTCGCTGTCCCGGCGCAGGATATCTACCAGGAAGCGCTCCAGGACACCGAACACGGCGCGCTTGGCTTCGCGCTGCGGCGTTTTCAGCACCAGGTCCAGCTCACGGCTGCGCTGCATGACCGTGTGCAGGACGTGGTGCACCAGGTAAGGATGCAAGCGCGAGCGCCGCATCAACATGCGCTCGAGCTGCGGTCGACATTGGCGCACGAAGGTACTGGCGGCGGGCCGGCGATCGCCGGCGCCGCGCACTGCGAACACCCGCTGCAAGCGGGCATCGTAGAGCTGGTGGGAATCGAAGCGGTATCGTGCCTGCTTGCGCCGGTAATGCTCGCCCAGCGTGCCGCGATTCTCGCTCAACGGTTCGATCAACTCGCGATTGAGGACCGGCGGCCGCACACCGCGCAACTCGCTCATCAGCGCATCGACGTACTCGAGTTTGCCCAGGGCCGGCCAATCGGCATATTCGCGGCGCCAGCGCGCCTTGGGCTGCAGCCACACCGCGAAGGTTTCGGCAAAATCCTCCGTCGGATGGCTTTGCGCGTACCAGTGTCCCAGATGAAGCACGAAATCCCGGCTCGCTGGCCGCGGCGCGTAGACATCGGGATACGGCTGCGAGGCCTTGCCGAAAGTGCGCCGCCATTGTTTTCTGCGCCGCAAGCGGTAGGCGTTGTCGAGCGCATGCCCGACCTCGTGGCGCAGGATGCGCCGGCACTCGTTGCGATTGCCGCCCTCCACTTCCCCCATCAAGCGGCGCTCCAGGCGCATCAGTCGCGGATGCGCCAGATAGAAGGGCACCGCCACCCCCGGCACGCCGTCGGGCGAGAACCACTCCTCGGAGAGCCACATATGCGGGCGCAGTCCGATGCCGCGGCGCTCCAGGCTGCGCCGGATGTCCTGGAAACAGCGCTCGACGACCGAACCGCGCAGGCTCAGCTTCAAGTCGCAGAAACGCTGCTCGAGCAGCGTCTCATCAGTCAGCTCCAGCCACGCTGGCTCGGACCTGAAGGCGCGCCGGAGAGTGGTCCTGGAGCGGCGGCGCGCCGGCATGGTCAACGGGCGCTGGGCTGCGCCAAATGTCGCGCCAGGGAGCGCAGTGCCGCGTCCTCGGACAGTCGCTGCCGCCACGGCGCCGGAATGGACTCCACGCCGTAGTACGCACCGCCCAGCGCCCCGCACAACGCCGCCGCCGCGGGTGCCGGACGCCACGCCGTTTCGACATGGATCAACGTCTCGCGCCACGTCGTTCGGGCGGCAAACCCCGCCAGCGCGACGCGCGTGACCGACAGCGCATCGCGCGCATCGTCCACCGCCGCCGGCGCATGTCCATCGATCAGATCCTGGAGCGGTTGCTTGAGCGCGCGCTCGCGCACGATCCGCGTTGCCGGCCCGGCGAAAGCCAGCAATGCCTCTTTGTCCACGCCGCACAGCGCGTCGATCAGCAATCCGGCCCACAAGCGGCATAGATCCAGCACCAGCGGCGATTGCTGGGTGGTACGGGACACTTCTGCGGCAAGGTCGATCGCACGACGCGCATCCTCGCGCAGGTGCAATGCCACGGCCACGGTGCGCGCCAGGGAGTGCGGATCGAGATTCTGCGGGTCATGCGAGCCGGCATTCGGTTTTTTCGACCATTGCCAGGCCGCCAGCGCGCGCTTCATCTCCGCCGGCACCAGCTCACCGGGCGCATGGCGCGTCCACTGCAGGTAACGCTGCATCTGATCTTGCGCATCGTGCGCACCAACCGCCAGCAGACTGTGGGCGACGGCCTGGGCGGTGGCGGTGCTCGCTCCCGGCACCAGGACGCTCGAATCGCGCACCGCCGTCATCAGGGTCGCAGCGTCGAAATTGCTCCGGGCCACCAGCGTGCCCAGCGCATCGCCGACGGCCAGGCCCACCAGCGCGCCTTGATAGCGTGCCAGGAGCTCGACGGGCACCGCCTGCGCCTGGCGCGAGTCGCGCCACTGGCGCACGAAATCCACTTGTTCCGCCGTCTCGGGCACCGTCGGCCAGCGACGCGAGCGAGCGCATTGCTGCCACAACGCCTGCAGCCGCGCCAAGGCGTCCTCATTCTCCAACCCATGCCGGATCAAGTGGCAGGCCATGGCCATGCCGGTACGACCGATACCGGCGTAGCAATGAACGTATACATTGTGCCCGGCAGCGAGTTCGCCATCGATCCGATCCAGGATGCGACCCATGTACGCGCCGGACTCGGGCAGACCGTGGTCGAGAATCGGCAGCCTCTGGTACCGCACCTGCTGCTCGGTCAGTCCAGGCAGCAAGGTGTCGTACTCGGGCAGCTCGCCCTCCTCCGTCAGATCGACGAAGCTGTCCAGGCCAGCGCGCAGCAATCGCTGCATGCGCTCCATCGCATCCGCCCGCGACATCGATCCCGGGTATTCCCCGGCCAGCAGACGGCCGGGCTGCACCCAATAACTGTTCGGCAGCGGCGGCGGCAGGGATTGTATGGAGGACATCGACATCGCCCCCGCATGATAAGGGAAGCGGATGGCCAAGCGCAGGTCCATCCCGCGCCAGGCCACTGCGATCGCGATCATCGGCTGCGGAGCTTCTGCCACGGGCCGCCAGCCTGTAGGCTGTGGCGCAAGGACGCCGCATCGCGGCAGGCAGGAAACGACGAGACCACACCGGCCGGCCGCACACGACGCAAGCCAAGCCAACCGATCGCCCGAGGGATACATGTCGCTATTTCGCCGGCTGTTTGCGATTCGTTCCGTCGAGTCGCTGATCCAGGAGCTTCAGGCTGCGCCGCCGCTGAATCGGGTGCTGACGGCACGCTCGTTGACCGCGATCGGACTGGGCTCGACGATCGGGACCGGCATCTTCATCCTGACCGGCATCGTCGCCGCCGAGCATTCCGGGCCCGCACTGACGCTATCGCTGCTCATCGCCGCCTTTGGCTCGACGCTGGCCGCCCTGTGCTACGCCGAGTTTGCCGCCATGATTCCGGTTTCCGGCAGCGCCTACACCTACTCCTACGCGACGCTGGGCGAGGTGATCGCGTGGCTCATCGGCTGGATGCTATGCCTGGAATACGGCATGTCGGCCTCCGCGGTCGCGGTGGGATGGTCGGAGTATGTCACCAACATCCTGGCGGACTGGGGCGTGCACCTGCCCGGGGCACTGGTCAACGCGCCCTTCGGCAAGATGGGCGATGGCTCCATCGGCCTGACCGGGGCAATCGTCAACCTGCCCGCGGTGCTGATCATCCTTGCCTTGGGCTGGATCTGCTACGTCGGCGTGCGCCAATCCGCGACCGCCAACAACATCATGGTCGTGATCAAGGTCGGGATCATCGTGTTGTTCATCCTGGCAGGCATCTCCTTCGTCGATACCTCCAACTGGCATCCGTACATACCGCCGAACAGCGGCTCGTTCGGCGAGTTCGGCTGGAGCGGCGTACTGCAGGGCGCGGGAATCATTTTCTTTTCGTACATCGGCTTCGATGCCGCCGCCACCACCGCGCGCGAGGCGCGCAATCCACAACGGGATCTGCCGCTGGGCATTCTCGGCGCGCTGGCCATCTCCGCGGTGTTGTACATCGGCATGGCGATGGTGATGACCGGCATGGTGCCGTACACCCGGCTCGGCGGGCCCGCGCCCGTGGCCATCGCCCTGGACGCCCACCCGCAGCTCATGTGGCTGGGCGGCCTGGTCAAGGTGGGAGCGATCGTCGGCATGACCTCGGTCATCCTGATGTCGCTGCTGGGACAGCCGCGCATCTTCCTGGCAATGGCCGACGACGGCCTGTTGCCGCCGGCCATGAGCCGCGTGCACCGCCGCTATCGCACGCCGCACGTTGCCACCTCGATTACCGTAGTGCTGTCCGGATTGATCGCCGGCCTGTTTCCGCTCAACATTCTCGGTGAACTGATCTCGATGGGCATTCTGCTGGCATTCACCGTGGTATGCGTCGGCGTGCTGGTACTGCGCCTGACCCGCCCGGACCTCGAGCGACCGTTCCGGGTGCCGTTTGCGCCCCTGGTGTGCGTCCTGGGCGCACTGGTCTGTGGCGGCATGACTTATTTCCTGCCCAACGAGACCTGGGAGCTGTTTGCGATCTGGTCGGCGATCGGGCTTTCCATCTATGCGTTCTACGGCTATCGCCACAGCCGTCTGCGCCGGCCAGACCCCTCGTCATCGAACCGGTAGCCCACCACGGCTACTCCCCGCTCCTCGCCTCGCCGCCCCTCGCCGTGTCGTCCGCCGCTACCACATAGTCGGGAAAAGCGATCCGGAACCGTCCCCACTCCCGCTCCGCCTCC
>JBEBRC010000099.1:0-11789 GCA_040395055.1 Steroidobacter denitrificans | reverse complement strand
TAGACGAAGCCGCAGATCACGCACATGTAAGCTTTCATTGCAGGAAACAGACCATGGAGCAACAGGAATGGGGGCGGATTATAGGCAGTGTCCCTGGCGCTGTCAGTGATGGCGACCATGCAGGACGCACTTGGCAGGATGCACCCGGGACGCGTCCCGCTTACACTTGCAAGGAAACGCTCGTGGAAGCGCCTGGACGAAACGCAGATCCATGACGACTTCGAGTGAGCATCGACCTTTCGCTTCCCAGGAGCCGTCCTCTTGTCCTCATATACCGATGCCAGCCGCTTCATCCCTGGCGGCGTGAATTCCCCAGTGCGCGCCTTCCGCTCCGTCGGCGGCGAACCGCTCTTCATCGAGCGCGCCGGCGCCGCCTATATTCACGACGAAAATGGCCGCCGCTACATCGACTACGTGGGCTCATGGGGCCCGATGATCCTGGGGCACGCACACCCCGACGTCATCCGCGTGGTGCAGGAACGCGCGGCGCTCGGCCTGTCGTTCGGCGCGCCGACCCAAATAGAAACACAGCTGGCGCGCAAGGTCTGCGAATTGATGCCCTCGATCGAGCTGGTGCGCATGGTGAGTTCCGGCACCGAAGCAACCATGAGCGCGATCCGGCTGGCGCGCGGCTATACGCAGCGCGACAAGATCGTGAAATTCGAGGGCTGCTACCATGGCCACAGCGATTCGCTGCTGGTCAAGGCCGGCTCAGGCGCGCTGACGCTGGGCGTGCCCACCTCGCCCGGCGTGCCCAAGGAGTTCGCCGCGCAGACGCTCACCCTGGCATACAACGACATCGCCCAGGTACGCCAGTTGTTCGACGAGATGGGCGAGCAGATCGCCTGCATCATCGTCGAGCCTGTTGCCGGAAACATGAACTGCGTGCTACCCGAGCCCGGCTTCCTGGAAACCCTGCGCTCGGTTTGCGACCAGTACGGCAGTGTGCTGATTTTCGATGAAGTGATGACCGGCTTTCGCGTCGCGCTCGGCGGCGCACAGGCGCTGTACGGCATCAAGCCCGACCTGACGACCTTGGGCAAGATCGTCGGCGGCGGCATGCCGGTGGGCGCCTTCGGCGGACGCCGCGACATCATGGAGCAAATCGCCCCGCTGGGCCCGGTGTACCAGGCCGGCACCTTGTCGGGCAACCCGGTGGCGATGGCGGCCGGCCTCAAGACCCTGGAACTCATCAGCCAGCCCGGCTTTCACGAACGCCTGGCGCAGGCCACCGGCGAACTCATCGCAGGACTGCGCGATAGCGCCAACAGCGCCGGCGTCGCCTTGAGCACCAATCACGTTTGCGGCATGTTCGGCTTGTTCTTCACACAGCAAACGCCAGTGCGCCGTTTCAGCGACGTCATGGCCTGCGACGCCGAGAAATTCCGGCGCTTTTTCCATGCCATGCTGCAGCAAGGCGTCTATCTGGCGCCTTCGGCGTACGAGGCGGGTTTCATTTCCGCCGCTCATACCCAAGCGGACATCGATCACACCATCGACGCAGCACGCCGTTCGTTCAGTGCTGTGATCTGAGCGACCTCGAGGCCGGAACCCCCGCCGTTGCAGTGCCTGGTCATCAATCTGGATCGATCGCCGCAGAGGCTGGCGCGCATCAGCGCCATGCTCGAAGGCATGGGCGTCGCCTTTGCCAGGGTTCGCGCCCACGATGGCATGGAACTGCCGGAGGAATCGATCGACCGGATCAATGCCCTCAACCGGTGGTTTCGCCCGCTGACACGAGCCGAGGTCGGCTGCCTGCTCAGTCATCGTGCCTGTTGGCAGAGAATCGCCGCCGCAGCGGCGCCCTTCGGCGCCGTATTCGAGGACGACGTTCGTATTTCACCGCGCGCACGATCATTGCTGCAATCGTCACAATGGATACCGCCAGGCGCCGACTTGATAAAGCTCGAAACCAGGAACAGAGCGGTCATCGTCAGCAGGAAGTCCCGCAGGGTTGCCAGCGGCCAGCTCGTGCGGCTGTTCTCTTTCCACGACGGCCTGGGAGGCTACATCGTGTCCAGGGCCTGCGCACGACGGCTTTGCCTGGAAACGCAGAAAGCCACGGCGCCCGTCGATCAATTGATCCTGAATCCACGGTTCGGCATATTTGCCAAGCTCGATGTATTCCAACTGACGCCTGCGATATGCATCCCCGAACAAAGCGTCGACGGCGGCGAGCAGGCGGCAGAACTGTCCAGCACGATCGACACCGAAGGGAGCCTCTATCGCTCGGACCAGTCCCGGATGCGCGAGCCAACCGACCACGGCTGGCTTGGTCGCGCACGACGAGAGACAGCGCGGATGGCGGCCAGGCTGCATCGGCTGCGAAACGGCCAAAGAAAAGCCCGAGTCCCGTTTCAATAGCCGGCAGCCGCCTCAGAAGCGGAAGCTCAGCGACAGCGACGCGCTGGTGATGTCGTAGAAAATGTCGGGACGCGGAGCAATGGGCGGATCGTCGGACAGCAGCTTGTCGCGGGCCACTTTGTCCGCGTAACGCACATCCAGGCTCAAATCGAATCGCGGCAGGATGTCGCGCCATTGAGCGCCTGCGCCGAGGTAGTAGCCGTATGCCGGAATACCCGCGTCATAGCGCGCCGCCCCGGCGAACGCAGTAAGGGCCAGCGGATTCTTGAACCGGTAGCGATAGTCGAGAATCCGCAGCGCGAGCAACAGCTCGTCGTCGACGCGGTCCAGCTCGACGCGCACGCCCAGATCGCTGCGGTCGGACACGGCGCGCCGCGCGCCCAGCGCGAAATGCGGCGCGACCTGCGTCGAGGTCGTCGTCTCCTGGCCGGCGTCGTCCAGCCGGATCTGTACCCGATTGACGTTGACACCTGTATCGACGAACAACTCCGCTCCGCGCGGACGCTTCAGATCGCCAGACCAGGCCGCTGCGCCCGTCCCGGCCCACTCATCGCCGAAGCGCACGAACCCCGCCAGCCGGCTGTAGTGATCGCCGAATACGTCGCGGCCGGCCAGGATCTGCGCGCCGGTGGTAAAGCCGCGCAAGGTCCGGGCATAACTCAGCATCACATCGTAGCCGCGCCGATAGTCGATACTGGCGTAGTCCTCATTGGCGATGGTGCGCGCGCGAAACTGCATCAAACCACCGAATCGCGGCTCCCAGCCGATGCGCAGCATATGCGACTGCGCGCCGACGGCATCCGGGAATACCCTGTCGTCGGCGCCCCAATGCCCAAGCACATGTCCCTCATGCGTCAGGCCGTCGGCATAAATACCGTGCACGTACCAGCCGTTCTGCCACTCCGAGGCCTCGTACGTCAGATCGAATCGGCGCCACAGCTGCGGCACTGTCAGCCCGACCGATAGCGCGGCGTTCCCGAGACGATAGTTGCCTGCATAGGACGTATCCTCGCCTGCGTATTCCATATATACCGAGAAAGGAGTCGGGCCCGGAAAAATGAAACGGCCCGTCCAGGCGGCGACCTGGTTGCCGAACTCCTGTTCCTGGCTGAGGTCGGCACTGCGATTGTCGTTCTGACTGGGTTTGAACAGCGCATCGACGAAATCGCCGAAGGAGGTTCCACCGCGTTCGCCGCCACCGAATTGCAACATGCGATTCGCGCTCAGCGACCAGCCGGGTGCGGGCTCGATGGCAAGCCTCATGCCTGCCAGTCGTGGCTTGCCGCTGGTGAACCCGTCCTCGAATCGAATCCGCTCTGAATGACCCATCTCGGCCAGGAACACTTCGTACTGGAAACCGAAGCGAGTGACGGGCCTGTAGTTCGACAGCGTGATCGACGGCAGCGTCGGCGCCTGGGTACTGATGATCATGGCGCTATGGGTAAAGGGTGAAAACCAATGATCGCGATAGCCGATGTCGAGCTGCGCGAAGTCGAAGCCCAGGCTCAACAGTGAGCCGGTCGGCATCGCCTCGCCCTCATAGGCAACGCCGCCCACGCTCAGGATGGCGTAGTCGCTTGGCTGCCAATAGGCTTGCGCCGATGCCTGCCAGGCACTGTCGCTGGGCATGCCGCGCTGATTCGGCAAGGCCGCGGCGCCATCCGTAGCCGCCACTTCGCCACTGGCCTGGACCAGGCCAGCCTTGTTCATGTAGCGGGCAAGGTAGCGTCTTACGCTGCGACACAACGCCTCATCGATACGGCAGGCAGCCGGAAGCGCATCCAGAACGGTCGCGGCGGCAATCGGACGAGACATCACCGGCCTGTCGGCGAGGATCAGCACACGCTCGATCTGGCGTTCGATTTCGGGCGCCAGCTCCAGCGGCAAATAGGGACTGACGCCCCGCGCCCAGCCGCTCAAAGGCGCCGCGCTCGCCAACATGCTGGCGACTGCGATAAACCGCAATGCTCGTTTCACACTCAAAGTCCTTGCGTAACATCGAACGCGCCGCGGCGCGCATGGTGGATCCACCCTTACCAGCGAATGCGCAGTCTTTCGTGATCGCCGCGATACGTATGCTCCACGACTTCATAGCGCAGCGTACTCAGCCCGTCGCGCACTGGATCCTGCAGGCCGCGCACCAGGCGACTGCGGCGCTGGCGATTGCGCTTCAGGTGCGGCTGCAGCGCAGGGCTGCGCCGCTCCATTTCCTGATGTTCCGGATTCGGCAGATCCCGGAACGTTCCTTGCGTATCGTAGTAGCACAGCAGGCCGGCCAGCATCAGGCGAAAAAAGAAATCGTCGTCTTCCTTGCCCCATCCCCAGTAATTGTTCGAATAGCCGTTGGCCGCGAACACCTGCTCCCTGCGGATGGATACCGCGCCGGAGAAGTAATGATCGGAGCGTCGCTCACCATGATCTTCCTGATTGCCGGCCAGCCGGCTTACCAGCCGCAGCGGCTGCGACGGACAGCCATAGTTGGCGATCACCGGCAGCGCATCGACGTCGTGCAGGCAATAGTAATCGGAAGCCGCCTCCGAGAAATGAATGCCGGCATTGATGAGTTTCCCCCGATTGAACAATCCCCGCGCCATCTGCTCCACGATCAAGATGCGGTGCAGAACTCTTTGCTCTCGCAGCAAACTCGTCAACACGGGCAACAGCTCGCGCAGGTGCGCCTCCCGGTCGCGAAACGGTATGACGATCGTCAATCGCTGGTCGGCAGCGAACGATAGTGGATGCGCCACTCTGCGCTCCAGCACGCGCCGGCGCATCATCGGCGTCAGTTTCCAGTTTGCGACACTGACGGTGGCGTAACGATCCGCCACGCGCCAATCGCCCAATGGATCATTCCCCAGGCGCGCGCTTGGCCAGAACCGATTCAGGTAGCGCTTGACGGGCGACAGCACACCGGATCGCACGGATAGTTCGAACGACAATCAATACTCCTCGCAGCAGACCGACGGATCGTTGCGGTTCGCGCAGGCCAGTACGCGCACACTATCGGCGGAACGTCTGCTTGCACCGCCAGAATCCATTCTGGCATCGATACCTCAGGATCGCCGGCCCGACGTTACTGTTCCTCGCGCGTCGGCTGCCGGTCCAGCCCTGATACGTTCAGCAAGAAATCCCGCTCGGGGTATCGAGCAGATTCGGCCAAGGTAATCGATCCGTTCTGTCATGGCTTCGATCTCGTTGCTATTTTAACGAAAGAGGCAAATTTAGCGACGGACTTTCGTTCGTATTGTCCGGCGGGCACTATGTACACACTCGACTTGGACCCGAATATGCGCGTCAGCCTGATCGTCACCACCTACAACTGGCCACAGGCCCTGCAACTTACCCTGGCAAGTGTCGCCCGGCAGAGACGGATGCCGGATGAAGTAATCATTGCCGATGACGGCTCCGGACCGGATACCGCGGCCCTGATCCGCCAATGGACCCGGCATTCGACCATGGCAGGCTGCCTGCTCAGGCACGTGTGGCAGGAAGATCGTGGATTTCGCTTGGCTCGCTCGCGCAATGGCGCCATCGTGGCCTCCTCCGGCGACTACATCGTGCTGATCGACGGCGACATGATCCTGCATCCTCGATTCATCGCCGATCATCTCGACTGCGCCCGTCGGGACTGCTTCATCCAGGGCGCCCGGCCGCAATTGTCGACCAGCACGACACAGAAACTGCTGCAATCCGGAATCCCGGACGTCGATCTGCTGAGCCCGGGCTTGTCGCGCCGCGCCTACGCATGGCGAAATACGTTTCTCAGCCGTCTGCGCTCGAGCGCGAAATTCACGCTGGGCGGCATTCAAGGCTGTAACCAATCGTTCTGGCGCCATCATTTCCTGCAAGTGAACGGCTACGACGAGCGATTCACAGGCTGGGGACCGGAAGATCGCGAGTTCGCGGCACGGCTGCTGCATATCGGCGTGAAGCGCAACTACGTTCGCCATCGTGCCATTGCCTACCACCTGCAGCATCGCTCCAGAGCGCCCTCGCAACCCAACCCCTTCGATCGCTTGTTGCAGGAAACCCTGCACCGCCGTTCGGTACGCTGCACGCAAGGAGCGGATCTTCATCCCGCCCACGTAACGCCACCCGCCGCGCAGGAGGCCTGCCCTCTTCCGGCGCAGTCCTGCGGGTCAAGGCTTCCATGATAGGGTTGCGGCCTGTTCGGCACCCGATGTCTCGCCCAATCGACAATCCTGCTTCACTACCTGCTCTCATGGCTCGTCTGTCGCATGCGCTCTTTCATACTGTTCGTTGCCTTGCTCGCTGGTTCCTTGGTATTGGCCGCCGCGTTGACCTACCCAGCCTGGCTGCTGGTCGGCATCGTTTCCGTTGAGCCGGTACACCGCGTCATGAACCGGGTAGCGATGCTGATCGCCCTGATCGGACTGGTCGTCCTCACCCGCAAGCTCGGTTTGTCGAACCGTGACGCCATGGGCTATGGCTTGCCACGCCGCCAGTTCCTGCAACAGGTGCTGCTGGGCTGGCTATGCGGCCTGGCCTTGATGGTGCCGCTGGTTTCATTGTTGCTGGGACTGGATGTACGCGAGCTGAAAGCCGGTTTCGAGGGAAACTTCGCCGTGCTGGTGATCGGAGGCATCGTTTCCGGACTGGCCATTGCGCTGATAGAGGAGACGTTCTTCCGCGGAGTCCTGTTCACGGCGATCAGGCGCAGTTCCAGCATAACCGCGGCGATCCTCGCGCCCAGCCTGCTGTACGCAGCCTTGCATTTCCTGGGCGGCAGGCTGCGAATCCCAGCCGACGAAGTATCCTGGATCCATGGATTTGCCGTGCTCGGCAGGCTGTTCGAGCGCTATTCCCAGCCGCTCGCGTTCATCGACTCGTTCATCGCCCTGGCAACATTGGGGGTACTGCTTTCGCTGGTACGCCTGCGCACCGGCGCCATTGCCGCCTGCATCGGCTTGCACGCCGCCGGCGTGGCCGTGATCGCGGTGTTGCGCGCCAGCACCGCGGTCAACCCGGATGCCCCCTACGCGACGATTGTCGGCACCTACGACGGCGTCATCGGCTGGGCGGCATTACTGTGGTTTGCGACCATCGCGACCGCCTATGCATTCGCGAGCCGCTCGCGTAAACGCTGAGCCCGGCGGACCACAGGCGCTCGGCCACTGCCGGCCGCATGCCCTAGTGCTGCCTGATGTCCAGGCGCTCGCGCAGAAACTGCAGGCGCTCCAGGGCATCGTCCATTTCCAGGCACTGCTGCCGCTGCGTCAAAGTCAAAGGCAATATTTCCGCCAGGCGCATGCCGACCCAGCCGGCATCCTGGTAGCGAGGCGCCATGGGGGCGTAAGCCGTACCGGCCTGCGCCTGTGCCTGCTTCATCAGTTCCGCGAGCATCGCGAGTTGCTCCGGCATGGGCACGACAGGCTCCTCATCAAGCCAGGTGACGCTTGCCACGCTCAATCCATCGGGCCGGTACTCCACGCCCGAAATTCGAAACCGCCGCTCGCCGCGCACGGTAATTCCCAGCAGACCGTCTGGCAACTGCTCGAAGTCGACGATCTGCGCCGCTGTGCCCGTCGCGGCGGTGCGCGCCGGACCGCCCGCCTCGCGCCCTTCGACGATCAGCGCGACGCCGAAGCCGCTGTTCTCACGCAGGCTACGACTGACCATGGCGAGGTATCGCGCCTCGAATATGCGCAGCTTCAGCACGCCCTCCGGGAAAAGAACCGTACCGAGCGGAAACAAAGGAAGGGTATCGGGCATGGGCAAAAGCAGCCGCTAGCGTTGGCGCGGACCGCGGCTCGCAAGACGCGTCAGCAGTTTTGCGTGGATGCCGCCGAAGCCGCCGTTTGACATGATCAACACATGGTCCCCGGCCACCAGGCTCCGCTCGAGCGCATCGAGCAGTGCCTCCAGCTCCCGCACTACCTGGGCACGCTCGCCGAGCGAGGCAACGGCACCGGCAACATCCCATTGCACCTCCGTTCCCTGATACATCCAGACTCGATCCGCCTGGGAGAGAGAATCCGCCAATGCCTCGCGATGCGTCCCGAGCTTCATGGTGTTGGAACGCGGCTCCAGCACCGCGATCAGGCGTGACTCGCCGATCCGGCGCCTGAGGCCATCGATCGTGGCCGCCACGGCCGTGGGATGATGCGCGAAGTCGTCATACACGGTAATGCCGTCGACCACCCCGCGCAGCTCCAAGCGGCGGCGAATGCCGCGAAACTCCCTCAGCGCTGCCACTGCCGTGTCGATATCCACGCCGGCATGGCGTGCCGCGAGGATCGCAGCCAGCGCGTTCTGCGCATTATGCCGCCCTGGCATCGACCACTCGAGCGTTGCCACGCAGCGCTCGCCATGCATCACGGCGAAACTCGAATAGTCGCCACCGGCCGGCGCCACTGCCTGCCATGAATCCGCTGCCGCACTGCCGGCGAAGCGTTCTACCGGTGTCCAGCACCCCATCTCGATGACCTGCATGACATTGGCATCACCGGCGTTCGCGACCACCAGGCCATGGCGCGGAACCATGCGCAGCAACTGATGGAATTGCCATTGGATGGCAGCGACGTCCGGGTAGATGTCGGCATGATCATGCTCGAGGTTGCCCAGCACCGCCGTGCGCGGCCGGTAGTGCACGAACTTGGCGCGCTTGTCGAAAAACGCGGTGTCGTACTCATCCGCCTCGACGACGAAATGCCGGCCACTGCCGAGCCTGGCCGATACATTGAAGTTGCCCGGCATGCCGCCGATGAGGAATCCGGGGTCGAGTCCGGCAAACTCCAGTATCCAGGCCAGCACGCTCGAAGTGGTCGTTTTACCATGGGTCCCGGCCACCGCCAGCGTCCAGCGACTGGCCAGGACGTGCTGCGCCAGCCATTGCGGCCCGGAAGTGTAGGGAATGCCGCTTTCGAGCAATGCCTCGATCAGTGCATTGCCACGACTCATGACATTGCCGACCACCACGATATCGGGCTGCAGCTTCAGCTGTTGCGGGTCGTATCCCTCTATCAACTCGATTCCGAGGGCCGCCAGCTGATCCGACATCGGCGGATAGACCCCCTGGTCGGAGCCCGTCACACGATGTCCCGCGGCACGCGCCAGCGCTGCGATGCCGCCCATGAATGTGCCGCAGATCCCGAGAATATGAACGTGCATCAACGAAACCCTTCAGACATTCCTGAGCAGGACCTGCGCCACCGCCTCGGTTGAATAGATGATCGCGACCGTCAGCGCCATGCCGGTGATCAGGCCGCGATCCAGCGCGTGCATGAAGATTCTGCCCATCACCAGCGCAATGATCAGAAATCGAACCAGCAGCCAGTTGCCCGCCAGCTCGTCCCCGAGGCCCAGTCCAAGCTGGATCGTACGAATCGATATATCGAGCAGCAAAATCATCACGCCGACGCCCAATGTCGCCGTGATGGTCTGAACGAAGCGTTGCCGGCGCTCGAAAAACGCCAGCACCAGCCATAGCCAGCCACTGAGCATCAGCACGTCGACGCTGATGAATACCACCGCCGCGCGCAGGCTCAGGTCGAACAGGCGTACGCCGATGAATTCGATGAGTATGTAGGTAGCCAGCACCAGCAGCGCCAGTGACCTCGCTGCCGGCAGGTCCTGCGGCCCCTTGCGCCATAGGGCGATTTCGAAAAAGGTTTGCAGAAGTTTCAGCATGAGAATCGCATACCAGCGGCCATCGTCCCTCCCCGATATCGCCCCAGGCGACCTTCCCGCAAAAAGCGGGGTCATTTGTCCCGAGACATGCCAAGCGCCCTTGCTCCATTCGCCGGCACCGAGTCTGACCCGCTCGCGGACACTGCCTTCTGCGTCCCCGGCCCAAGTCTGCGGCGGGGAAATTGCGAGCGCGCCTATAATGCGCACCCGACAGACGCCACCGGATTGTACACGCACGTTCATGCAACCCACGCTCACCGTAACCACGTCCGCCGAACTGCTACAGGCGATGGAACATCTTTCGACCGCGGACTTCGTTGCGCTCGACACCGAATTCATGCGCGAGAGCACCTACTATCCCAAGCTGTGCCTGATGCAGGCCGCGACCACGGACTGCTGTGCCGTGATCGATCCGTTGGCGCTGCCCGACCTGGAGTCGCTGTGGCAATTGCTGGCGCGGCGCGAGCGCGTCAAGGTCTTGCATGCGGCTCGCCAGGACTTCGAGGTCATCGCCCTGGCCATGCATGCCGATGCGCCGCCCGGTCCTGTGTTCGACACGCAGATTGCCGCCGCGCTGCTGGGCTACCCCGCCCAGATTGGCTATGGCTCGCTGGTCGCCGAAAGACTGGGGCACACCCTGGCCAAGGGGCATACCCGTACCGATTGGACGCGGCGGCCGCTCAGCGCGGATCAACTGCAATATGCAGCCGATGACGTGCGCTATCTGGCGCCGTTGTATCTGGATCTCAGAGATGCGCTCGACTCGGCCGGACGGCTCGAATGGCTGTACGAGGAAACGAGCGAACTCGAACGGCCCGGCCTGCATCGCACCGAACCTGGGAAAGCCTGGCAGCGCCTGAAGGGACTGGATCGTCTCCAGCCGGATCAACGTGCAACGGCAAAGCTGCTGGCACAATGGCGCGAAAGCACAGCCATGGCGCACGACAAACCGCGCGGCTGGATACTCGCGGACGATGCGCTGCGTGAGATCTCGGAGCGCCTGCCCGCGAGCCTGCAGGATCTGGAAACGATTCGCACGCTGCCGGCAGGTGTCGTCCGCCGCCGCGGCGAAGAGCTTCTATCGTTGGTAGAACAGGGCCGTCAGGATGCCGCCAACGAAGCCCCCGCGGCCAATCCCCCCCGGCCCGAGCCGCATCAGCTTGCGCTGGTGACGAAATTGATGAACTTCACGCGCGCGCAGGCGCAACAGCTACGGATCAGTCCGGAAATCCTCGCCACGCGCCGCGACCTCGAACGGCTGGTATTGTCGGGCCGAACGGAGCGCCTGCTGAGCGGATGGCGGCGCGAGGTGATCGGCGAGCGCCTGGTCGCGCTCGCCGGCACTCCCTGACCCGCGGGGCGCCAGGGATCAGATTTATTTTTTGCGCACCGCTCGCCGGGCCGCCTTGCGCCCTGTCGCAGCGGCCGCCTGCTTCGTGACGCGCCTGACAGCGACCTGACGGACCGTCTTCCCGGCCGGCCTGGCAACCTTCTTTTTGGCGCTCTTCTTCTTGGCTGCCCTGCCAAGCGTCGCGCTGGCCCTGGCGGTCTTGGGTTTGGCGGTCTTGCCCTTGGCTGCGTTGGCTGTCGCAACCTTGGACTTGGCTACCTTGCCCTTGGTGGTCTTGCGCTTGATGACTTTCGGCTGCGCCACTTTGGTCTTGGCGACTTTGGCCCTGGCCGCCTTGCCCTTGGTGGCCTTGGGCTGCGCCACTTTGGACTTGGCGACCTTGGACCTGGTCGCCTTGCCCTTGGTGGCCTTGGCGACCTTGGAC
>JBEBRC010000098.1:0-11820 GCA_040395055.1 Steroidobacter denitrificans | reverse complement strand
ACGAACCGCGGGGTCCGGGCGCTACGCGGATTCCTTGCTCGCGGGCGGGCGCTGCGCGTACCACCGGTATGTGGCCTCGATCCCGGCGCGTAATCCGATACCGGGTTTCCAGCCCAGCGCGCTCAGGCGGGAGGTGTCCAGCAGCTTGCGCGGGGTGCCGTCGGGTCGGCTGGTGTCGAAGCGGATGTCGCCCTGGAAGCCCACCACCTCGCCCACGCACTGGGCCAGTTCGCGAATGGAGACATCCTGTCCCCAGCCGATGTTGATCGGCTCGATCTGCTGGTAGCGCTCCATCAAAAAGACGCAGGCATCGGCCAGGTCATCGACGTGCAGGAATTCACGTCGCGGCGTCCCCGTGCCCCACACCACCACCACGGACTCCTGCCGCAGCGTTGCTTCATGGAACTTGCGCATCAGCGCCGGCAGCACATGGGAATTCTCCAGGTCGAAATTGTCCCCCGGCCCATAGAGGTTGGTCGGCATCGCCGCGATGGCGTTGAAGCCGTACTGTTTGCGATACGCCTGGCACATTTTCAGTCCGGCGATCTTGGCGATCGCATACCACTCGTTGGTCGGTTCCAGCGCGCCGGTGAGCAGGCAGGATTCGGACATCGGCTGCGGCGCCAGCCGCGGATAGATGCAGCTCGACCCCAGGAACAGCAGCTTGCGCACGCCGGCGCGACGCGCGGCATCGATCACATTGGTCTGGATCTGCAGGTTGTCGCGGATGAAATCCGCCGGGTAGTGGTCATTGGCATGGATGCCGCCGACCTTGGCCGCGGCCAGGTACACCTGATGCGGCCGTTCGCGCTCGAAAAAATCATCCACCGCCTGCGGCTGGCGCAGATCCAGCTCGGCGCTGCTGCGCAGGATCAGATTCTCATCGCCCTGCCGGCGCAGCCGGCGCACGATGGCACTGCCCACCAGGCCGCGATGGCCGGCGACATAGATTCGCTGCTTGCTGCCGCGTGCGTCCCGCGTGTCAATCCTACCGTCATGCCCGGCATCATTCATGATACTGATAGACCTTGAATCCCTCGCGTGCCACCAGTGCATCGCGGCGCGCCGTCTCCAGATCCGCCGCCACCATCTCGGCCACCAGGTCATCGAAGCTGATGCGCGCCTGCCAGCCTAGTTTCGCCTTGGCCTTGGCCGGATTGCCCAGCAGGGTCTCGACTTCCGTGGGACGATAATAGCGTTGGTCGATGCGCACCACCGTCTTGCCACTCTTGCCATCCACCCCACGTTCGTTCAAACCCTCACCTTTCCAGCGGATGCGCATACCCAGCAGCGCTGCGGCCTTTGCCACGAACTCACGCACCGAATGCTGCTCGCCGGTGGCGATCACGTAATCATCCGGCGCCTCCTGCTGCAGCATCAGCCACTGCGCCTCGACATAGTCCTTGGCATGGCCCCAGTCGCGGCGCGCCTCGATGTTGCCCAGGTACAGGCAGCGATCGAGGCCGGTCTGGATGCGCGCCAGGCCGCGGGTGATCTTGCGCGAGACGAAGGTCTCGCCGCGGATCGGGGATTCGTGGTTGAACAGGATGCCGCTGCAGGCATACAGGCCGTAGGCCTCGCGATAGTTGACGGTGATCCAGTGGGCATAGACCTTGGCGGCGCCATAGGGCGAGCGCGGATAGAACGGCGTCGCTTCGCTCTGGGGTACTTCCTGCACCTTGCCGAACATTTCCGAGGTCGAGGCCTGGTAGAAGCGCGTCTTGTCGGTGAGCCCCAGGATACGGATCGCCTCCAGCAGCCGCAGGGTGCCCAGGGCATCCGCATTGGCGGTGTATTCGGCGGTATCGAACGAGGCGCCGACATGGCTTTGCGCCGCCAGGTTGTAGATCTCGTCCGGCTGCACCGACTGCACGATACGAATCAGGTTGGTGGCATCCGTCAGGTCGCCGTAGTGCAGGATCAGCCGGCGGTCGCTTTCGTGCGGATCCTGGTACAGGTGATCGATACGATCGGTATTGAACGAGGACGCGCGGCGCTTGACGCCATGGACTTCATAGCCCTTGCCCAGCAGCAGGTCGGCCAGATAGGCACCATCCTGTCCGGTAATGCCGGTGATCAGCGCGCGCTTGCGTGGTTGGCTCATGACTTCGATCCACGTTGACAGGATCGCGTACATGAACATGCGCGTATTGCAAGCTGATGACGCAGGAATGAAGACCGGCGGTCGATTGCGACTTCATTGCCGGCGATTCATCACCGCTCCTGAGGCGTCCTGTCACGCCAGTTCAAGCACCCTGTCATCTGCGGGGTGCAAGCTGTCGCAGCCTGTCATCGCACAGGAGCGGGCTCACTCTTCATAGAGCCCACACTTTGGGGTAGCGGCCGAACTTGAGGCGAAAGTGCCGCTGGCCGCTACCCCTGGGCGCAGGCCGGCATCAAGCGCCCGGGTGCCGATGGCGGCCGTGTCGGTTACACTCCGATCGCATGATCCGCACCGGTTTTTGGCAAGACCTCACCACCGACGAATTCGCCGGGCTGGACCCGGAGCAAACCGTGGCGCTGCTGCCCTTGAGTGCGATCGAGCAGCACGGCCCCCATCTGCCGCTGGCAACCGACGCACTGATCGCGCAAGGACTCGTGCAGGCTGCGATGGATCGAATCGAGCATGGGCTGCTGGTTTTGCCGGCGATGCCGTTCGGCCACAGCCTCGAACATGTCGCCTACGCGGGAAGCTTGAGCGTCGCCGCGGAATCCCTGCTGGCGGCCTGGACCGACCTGGGACGAAGCGTGGCGCGCGCCGGCCTGCGCAAACTCATCTTGCTCAACACGCACGGCGGCAACACTCCCCTGATCCAGCTGACCGCACTGCGACTGCGGCAGGAAATGGAAATGCTGGTGGTACGCGCCAACTATTTCGCTTTTGGCACCCCGCCAGGACTCTTCCCTGAAGATGAAATGCGCCACGGCATTCATGGCGGCGAGATGGAAACCTCGCTCATGCTGCATCTCCACCCGGCGCTGGTACGTCGCGAGGCCATGGCGGACTTTCCCGCGCTCACCCACGAGATGGGACGGCGCAATCTGCTGCTCGGACCGGAAAAGCCAGTGGGCTTCGGCTGGATGAGCCAGGATCTGAGCGAACAGGGCGTCAGCGGCCATGCCGCGCGCGCGGATGCGCAACGCGGGGCAATGCTGCTGGAGCATCTGGCGCAACGACTCGCGATCCTGGTGCAGGAGGTCAAGGCGACGCCACTTTCGACTTTGCGCAGCCGCACCTCCGGCTAGCCGGCCTGCCCGGCGGCGATCGGCCACGCCATCTCGCTGCTCCGGGCAACGCCCCGCTACGGAGCACCCTCGATCTTGATCTCCGGCATCAGGTGTCCGGCGCGTTCGCGCTTGGCACGAATGTAGCGCACGTTGTGGCGATTGACCGCGCCCAGCAGGCGCTCGCCCGCCACCACCTCGATGCCTGCCTTTTGCAACGCATCGATCTTTTCCAGATTGTTGGTGAGCAGATGGATGCGCGTCATGCCCAGCTGTCGCAGCATGCTGGCCGCCGCGACGTAGCTGCGCTCATCGGCGCGAAAGCCCAGGTGGCGGTCGGCCTCGATGGTATCCAGGCCGGTATCCTGCAACTCATACGCCCGCAACTTGTTCGCCAGTCCGATGCCCCGCCCTTCCTGCGCCAGGTACAGCAGTACGCCGCCGCCGGCCGCCGCCAGCTGGGCGACGGCGCCACGCAGCTGGTCGCCGCAGTCGCAGCGCAGGCTGCCGAGCAGATCGCCGGTGAGACAGGCCGAATGCAGGCGTACCCTGACGGCCTCGGGATCCGGTGAGCCGATGATGACGGCGATGTGCTCGGAGGCATCGCTGCCATCGCGGAACAGTACCAGCCTGCAATGCTCGTGACTGGCCAGCGGCACGCGCGCTTCGCTCACCCGCTCCAGTTCCAGCGCTCCCTGGCGCACGACCCGTTCGAACTGGGACACGCAGACCCGCAGCATCTCTTCCTCGATCGGCGGTGGCGGCGAGGCGACGACCAGTACCGCCGGCAGCAAGCGCGCATGCTTCGCCAGATTCAGCGCCGCCGAGGCGACGGCGTCGCAGGACTCGGGCGTGAATGCCTGGCCTGCCAGGCTCGCGACCTGCGCGCGCTCGTCCTGCTGCGTCGCCGGCTTGGCGCCGGCCTGCGCCGTGGCCGCGCTCAGGCCGGCGAGCAGGTCCACCGTGGCGGGCGCTATCGGCGAGTGCAGGCGCAGCAACACGGCGCCGTCATGCTCGCCGGCGCGCCAGGTCCGTTCGTCCAATCCCAGCGCTTCGGCGCGCTGCCGAGTAATGGCGAGCGCCACGCCGGCGCCACCCGCAGCCTGTTCAAGGCGCCAGAGCAAGGCGGCGGAGGCCGTTTCGGCCGCGGCCAGCAAGGCGCCGGCGGCGCGCGGCGCAGGCGTATCCGGCATGGCGCAATACACAGCGCGGCCACAGCGCAACTCGTTGATCGCGCGCTCGATGGCGACCAGGGTCCGGTCTCCGTTGATGTTCTTGTGCACGGCGGCGTTCGTTCCTCTATCTGGTGGGCGCTTATCTGGTGGGTGTTGGGGCGAGCGGGTCGGTACCGTGGGGATTCATGGACGCAGTGGTGATTGCTCTAGCATAACCGTTCTGGTGCCCGTTCCCGCCGGCGCGGCTTCCCGCCGGTATCGAGCCCGGGTCGATTCAGCGGCGCCAAGGTATAAAATGCATGTAAAATATGGACCTATGACCCATTCCGACGGCGATGCCTGGACCCTGGTCCGCGCCGCGGCTGCCGCAGCGCGCGGCAATGAGGCGCAACCGGCGAACGGCGGGCACTACGTGCTTGACGGGAATCGCCTGATACCGCTTGCCGCGGGCGATGGCACCGGCCTGCTCGCCTGGCATGGCCACTGGCGCTCGCTGCTGCCGCCGCAGGATGCGCGCCAGGCCTGCCTGGAGCTCTACCTGCCGCTGGCGGGCAGGCAAGAGGCGCCGCTGGTCATCGGACAGCTGGGGCAAAGCATCGATGGCTTCATCGCCACCGCCAGCGGTCATTCGCATTATGTTACCGGCGAGGCGAGCATCCTGCATCTGCATCGCCTGCGCGCGCTCAGCGACTGTGTCATCGTGGGCGCCGGAACGGTTGCCGCCGACGATCCGCGCCTCACGACGCGGCTGGTGAGCGGCGAGAATCCGCTGCGGGTCGTGCTCGACCCGCAATTGAGGCTGCCGCTGGCGCGCCAGGTGTTCCAAGACGCCCAGGCACCCACACTACGCGTACGGGCACGAGGGGTCCCGCTGCCGGCGACGCATGTTCGTGCCGGGGTGGAAGACCTCGAACTACCCGCTGCCGCCGGCCGGCTGGATCTGGCCTCGCTGCTGGCCGAACTACACGCCCGCGGCCATCGGTCGATCCTGGTGGAAGGTGGCGGCGTTACCCTCTCGGGCTTTCTCGCCGCCGGGCTGCTCGATCGCCTGCATCTCGCCGTGGCGCCTTTCATCATGGGCGAGGGCCGGCCAGGGCTGCGTGTGCCCGGCGTGGCGCGACTGCAGGACTGCCTGCGCCCGGCGCCGCGCATCTATGCGCTGGGCGAGGACGTGCTCTTCGATTGCGATTTGCGTCGCAGCGCCCCGAAAAGCACGATGGAAAGCACTGCATCCAGCGTCATTCGCCGGCTGCTGTAGGCCAGGCCATGAGGTCCTGGTGACCGACGCGTAGGCGCGAGATGCCCGCCGCCAGATGCATCCTGCGCCGCGACCGCCACGCCTCGATACGCGCCTCCTCGCCCGCGGCGACCTCGCATGCAGCCTCGGCCCAGCCATCGATCAGCGCGCGCTGCAAGGCGTGTTCCGCGGGTTCGATGATCCAGTCGCTGGCCGCGGTACGGCTGTGGAAACCGAGCGTCTCGAACACCGAACAAGCGTAGTCGGTGGCCCGGGGCCCCAGTGCAGGACCGAAGCCCTTGTCACGCAATTGGTGCTGGTTGACCAGATGGCGCAGCCAGTCGTCGTCCGGCTCATGCGGCGCACACTCGATGCGTCCGTCATAGCTCAACGCGAACAACGCCACGGCGCGCGCTGCCGCACACTGCCCGGCCAGGCGTTGCAGCCAGGAGGCAGACACCAGGTCGAGCAATGCCGAGGCGCTCACCAGCTGGCACTCGGCAAACCTCAAGGCGTCCAGGCCGGCCGCCAGATCGAGCCGCCGCGCGGACAAGCGGCACGTGAAACCCGGCCCCCGCAGCAGCGCGGGTTGCTGCGCGATCAGCACCGGATCATGGTCGATCGCCAGCCACGACTGCTCGCCTCCCAGCCGCGGCGCCAGATAGCGAATGTTCGAAGCGGTCCCCGTCCCCAGGTCCATCGCTCGCAACGGGCGCTGTGGCAGGCATGCATCCAGCGCCTGCACCAAGGCCTCGCTGCGTGAGCGCGTATCGCAGGGCTCACGCAGCCTGAGCCACTCGACGCTGAAGCCGCTCATGCGCGCACCGCGGCCGATGGCGGTGGCGGAAGTTCCATCGCCTCCAGCAATGCCGCCGCGAAATGCCGGCTCACCGCCATCCAGTCCGGCAGGCCGGCGCCGATGCGGCGCGCGTGCGAGGCGAGATCGCGACCCAGCGTGGGCTCCAGCAAGACACGGGCCAGCGCCGCGTGCAGCCCATGGCCGTCGTTCGGCTCGACCAGCAGTCCGGCCTGCGGCGAAACCAGCTCGGGAATCGCACCGGTACGGGTACTGATCACCGGCAAGCCATAAGACAGTGCCTGCGCCACCGCCATGCCATAGCCTTCGAAGCGTGTCGCCAGCACGAACAGATCCGCCGCGCGAAACTGCCGCGCCAGCGCCGGCGCATCCAGCTCTCCCGTCAGCGTGATGCGTGTATCCAGCCCTGCCGCGGCGATGCGCATGCGCAGCGCAGCCACCGTCTCGGGGCTGCGTTCCAGATCGCCCACGCAATTCAGCGTCCAGGCGTGTCGACGCAACCCGGACAGCGCATCGACCAGCAGCTCGTGGCCCTTGCGCGGCGTGAGAGTCGCCACGCACAGCATGCGCAGCCCGCTGCCGGCGGTGCGCTGCGCGGCAGGAGGCGAGCCATGGCTTTGGCTAGCAAGCTCCCGCGGGCGGTCGACCCCCGGTTCGACCACCGCGATACGCGTCGCCGCGACGCCATAGCCGGCCAGTGCGTGGCGCGTCGAGTGGCTGGTCACGAGCACCCGGCGCACGGCCTGCAAGGCGCTACGTTCCGAGCGCGCCAGGCGCGCGGCAAGATCGGCAGGCAAGCCGGTCTCGGCCGCAAGCGGGTGGTGCACCAGCGCGATCAGCCGCAGCCGCTGCGCGTGCTGGTGCATCAGCTCAGGCATCGCTCCCAGTGCCAGACCGTCGATCAGTACCAGGGCGTCCTCGGGCAGCGCGGCCAACTGTCGTTGCGCATCGCCCAGCGCGCGCTCGCTCGGGATGGGAAAACTGGGGTCCAGGCTGCGCATCCGCACCGTCCAACCCAATGCTCGCAGTCCCTCGCTCATGCGGCGGTCGTACTCATAGCCGCCGGTTGCCGTCAGCGGGTTGCCAGGCAACATGAACTCGAGCGTCGCCGCACGCGGGGGCAGGCATGCGCTGCGCGCCGAAGCGCCGCTCACCATCGCAGGGAAGCCGAGGCGCTGGCCGCGGAACTGATCATGCAAGACACTCAGAGACTATCCCGCGGCGCGGCGCCGGACACGCTGCCCTCATACGCAGCCCATGCCACATGCGACTCGTGCAAGGTCACCCGCATGGACTCGATACCCGCTGCCGCCTGGCCCAACTCTCCCGCCCGCAGCCTGCCGGCCAGGCGCTCGAAAATCTCCCTCGCCAGAAATTCGGTGGTGGTGTTGCGGCCGCGAAATTCCGCCTCGTCATCGAGATTGCGATAGTTCAGCTGCGCGATCAGCGCGCGCAAGGCTTCGCCCGCGCGTCCGATGTCCACCACGATGGAATCGGCATCCAGTTCTCGCCGCCGGAACTCCACGTCGACGACGTAGGTCGCGCCATGCAGGCGCTGGGCGGGACCGAACACTTCGCCCTTGAAACTGTGTGCGATCATCAGGTGCTCTCGCACGCAAACGCTATACATCTACTCGTACCTCACTCTGTGCATGATGACATCGCCGGGCATGCAGGACAGCTCCTGCATCGTGCGCGGCAGATCCATGAATCCGCTTTCGGAATTGACCAATCCATCCAGGGCCGCATCGTTCAGTAGCGACAAGGCTAGTTGCAGGCGCGATGACAACGAGCGGCGCGCGCGTCGTGGCGTCGCTACGGCGCCGACCTGCGACGACTTCAGGATCAGCCGGCGCGAATGGAAGGCCTCCCCGAGCGGCAGGCTCACCGGCCGGTCGCCATACCAACTCAACTCGACCACGGTCGCCTCGAAGCCGGCAAGTCCCAGGGCAAGGCCGATACCGGCCTGGGTGCCGCTGGCATGGATCACTACGTCCGCCTCGCCGCGCGCCGCATCCGGGAGCGCGAATCCCGCCCCAAGCGCCGCCGCCATGGCGGCGCGGTGCGGATTGCGGTCCACCAGTTCCACTTCGCAGCCTGGGATGCGCGCCGCCAGCCAGGCGGCCAGGCAGCCTACGCTGCCGGCACCCACCACCGTCACCCGGTCGCCCGGAAGAATGCCGGCATCCCACACGCCATTGAGCGCCGTTTCCAGGTTTGCGGCCAATATGGCGCGGCTGGCAGGCACATCCGGCGGCAAGCGGTGCACCGCACTGCGCGGCACGACGAATCGATCCTGATGGGGGTGAAGGCAAAACACCTCCCGCCCATGCAGGTCGGGGGGACCCTGCAGCACCCGGCCGACCATGCAATAGCCGTATTTCACCGGTGTCGGAAAATCGCCCTCCTGAAAGGGCGCGCGCATCCGCGCGTATTCGCTTGGCGGCACCCCACCCTTGAACACCAATGCCTCCGTCCCGCGGCTGACACCGCTGAACAGCGCCTGTACGATGAGCTCATCGCCGCTTGGCGCCGCCAGCGGCCTGCGCCAGATCTCGCCGCGCCCCGGTGCGGCAATCCAGAAAGAAAACGAGTAATCCGACATGCTCAAGGGTGAATCCCGACAGCTATTGGGCCATGCAATGTGCAGCATCTTAACGGCTAGCCTGCTCGGGGTCGCGCTGGCCTGGACCGCACGCGCCACGCTCGGCCTCGATCGCCCTTATCTGTCGCGCATCGTCGCGCTGCTTGGCGTGGGTGCGTTGCTGATCCTGTGGCGCCTGCCGGTCCATCATCCCTTTGCGCGCCTGGGAGCCGCCAATCACACCACGCTGGCGCGCGGCGTGCTGGTGGCATTGCTCGCCGGTCTCATCGGCATGGGCAGCGCACCACAGCTGCAGCTTGCCGCCTTCTGCACCGCCACCATTGCCGCGACACTCGATGCCGTGGATGGCTGGCTGGCCCGGCGTACAGGAATGAGCAGCTCTTTCGGCGCTCGCTTCGACATGGAGACCGATGCGCTGTTGATCCTGGTGCTGTCGGCGCTGGCATGGCAGTTCGACAAGGCCGGCGCCTGGGTCCTGGCATCGGGATTGCTGCGCTATGGCTTCGTCGCCGCCTCCTGGCTCTGGCCCTGGATGCGGCACGCCTTGCCGCCGAGCCGGCGACGCAAGACGGTGGCGGTGCTGCAAACCATCGCCCTGCTGGGCGCCATCGCGCTCTTCATCCCGCCCGGCGCGAGCAGCCTGATCTGCGCCGCGGGTCTTGCCGCACTCACCTGGTCGTTCTTGCTCGACGTCGCATGGCTCAGGCGACGGGCGTTCGATCCGGCGCGGGTGAATTGATGCCCAAGGCTTTCGCGATCCGCGCCCCTGGCCCCCTCGTCAGGGAGCGCATCGGGCGCAGCCTGTCGTTGTTCGCAGCCCTGTTGCTGCTGAATGCGATGCTGACCTTCCACAATGTGTGGCCGACGCTGTTCATACGCTGGCCGGGGGAGCTGTCGATCGAACTGGCCGGCACGCTCGCGCTGCTGGTGGCATGGCATTGGCGGCGCGAGACGACACCACCGGCGCTGATTGCCGCGCTGGCGGTCCTGTTCGTACTGGGCACTCTGGGACGTTACGGCGAAGTGACCGCACCGGCCCTCTATGGACGCGAGGTCAATCTCTACTGGGATCTGCAGCACCTTGCCTCCCTGGCCGGAATGCTGGTGCAGGTCGTACCGCCGTGGCTGCTCATGGCGCTGGCCGCCGCTGCCCTGGCGCTGGTGGTGGCGCTCTATCTCATCGCGAGCTGGTCGCTGCGACGTATCACCATTGCGCTGCGCTCGCCAGGCATGAACGCCACCATGGGGGTCGTTGCCGTTGCCATGATCGGCTGGTTCGCACTGCAGCGGCTCGACGAGCGCGTGCCAAGGATGCCGCAGTTCTCGATACCCGTCAGCCAGACCTACGCCAAGCAGCTGGCCAAGCTCGGCGAGGCACTGGGCGGCGACGCGGTGCGTACCTTGCCGCCCTCGCCCGCGCTGTCGTCCACCCTGTCCTTGAGCGCGGGCAGCGACGTGATGGTCGTGTTTCTCGAATCCTACGGCAGGGTCGCCTACGATCGCCCGGCCTTCTTCCAGGCGCTCGCCGGCGAGCGCGGCGAACTGGAGGCCGCCGTCCATGAGACAGGGCGGGAGATCATTTCTGGCTTCCTGGAATCGCCGACATTCGGCGGCGGCTCCTGGCTCTCGCACCTGAGTTTTCTGAGCGGCGTCGACGTACGCGATGCCGCCCAGGCACAGCTGCTCATGACACAGCGGCGCCGCAGCCTGGTCACCGAATTTGCCCGCCACGGCTATCGCAACGTGGCGCTCATGCCGGGCCTGAAAAGCCTTTGGCCGGAAGGCAGCTTCTATGGCTTCGACCAGATCTACGACGATGCAGCCCTGGATTATCGCGGTCCGGCCTTTGGCTGGTGGCGCATTCCGGATCAATTCTCCCTGGCAAAACTGGACGCCCTGGAAGTGACCCCGCGGGAAGACACCGTGCGCGCGCCACTGTTCGCCTTCTTTCCCACCATCAGCACCCATGCTCCGTTTCGGCCCACCCCTCCCTACCAGGCGGATTGGTCGCGCCTGCTGGGCCCGCATCCCTTCGATGAAGCCGCCGTGCGGCACTCCCTGCAACAGCGCCCGGACTGGAACGATATGAGCGCCAGTTACCTGGGTACGCTCGCCTACTCCTTGCAGACCCTGGCCGGCTACCTGCAGCGGCATCGCGACCAGGATCTCATCCTGATCATCATCGGCGACCACCAGCCCGCGGCCATGATCAGCGGCGAACAGGCATCCTGGGACGTGCCCGTGCATGTGATCGCCAGCCAGCCAGCCCTGCTCGGAGCGCTGCAAGCCTGCGGCCTGGTGCCGGGGATGGTGCCGGCGCCCGCGACACTGGGCCCCCTGTACCGATTGGCGCCGGTACTGCTGGCCGCCTTCGAGGCGCAGCCCGCGACGCCCGCACCATGCCAGCTGGCGCAGCCGGCGCTGGCCGGCAGTCAATCAGCCAGTCAGTCGCCGGGAGTTTGACGCGTGCCAGCCGGCTCGAGCAGGGCCGGCAGGATGACCTCCAGCGCCTCCTTGATCAGCGCCCGATCGAGCGTCGGTTCGCGCGTCACGCGCAGCTTGAGGCCCTCGACCAGGCAGGTGAAGAGCAAGGCTCTGGGCGGCACGATGTCCTGCGCCAGGCCATAGCCGCCCTGCGCCTTGCTGCGCCTCAGCCAGTGGCCGATTTCCGAGCGCACCACGGTGTCGAACTCCGCCAGGGCGGCGGCGATCTGCGGATCGCGCGTGGCCTCGGCCGACATCTCCAGGAACAATGCGCCGC
>JBEBRC010000097.1:0-11857 GCA_040395055.1 Steroidobacter denitrificans | reverse complement strand
CTATCCCGACACAACAATGGCTATAAGGGAGTAAAGGTATGCCCTCGGAAGCCCAAGGTGCTGTTTGCAAGGTCGTCCATACGACATGCGGGTTCTGCGGCGCATTCACGGAATACGACGGTACCCGCGCTCTGAATATTCGACAGCTGCGCGCCCTGTATGCGCGTTGCTGCGCCCGCTGCGGGGAAAGAGGCAACACGATCATCGCCATGGTGTCGTACCCCTCCCCGGTTTCGTACCCGCTGCATGAACTTCCTGCCAATCCATTTCATCGCGTCGCTGCGGGCAGCTTGTTGCCGAACGTGGTGGATTTTCGCAGTATGAAAAGCAGCGGCAACATGAACGCATAGCTCAGGGTGATGAGCTTGAAGGCATCGAGCATCGCTCCCATCTGCGCCTGCCGGTCGACTTCGCGTGCCAGGATCGCCAGGCCGCGGGGGTCGGTCGGCAGCAGGTGCAGATAACTCAAGTATTCCGCGACGGCGTCGCGATAGACGTTGACGTGCGCGCCCAGCTCGTTCCAGATGACCTGGGTTTGATGCGTCAGGACCGTGGTCACGATCGAAATGCCGATGGCGGCACCGATGGTGCGCAGCAGGCTGTAGATGCCCGCGGCTTCCGCCATTCGTGAATTGTCGAGTGTCGCGTAGGCGATGGTCGAGAGCGGCACGAAAACCAATCCCAGCCCGACGCCCTGTACCAATGCCGGCAGGACGATGTCGAGGGTGGTGATGTCGAGCGAATACAGCGTCATCATCCAGGAGCCGATGGCGCTGACGATGATGCCCGCGAGCACGAGCAGCCGGGCATCCATGGCGTCGACCAGCCGGCCCACCAGTATCATGGTGACGGCGGTTGCCAGGCCGCGAGGCGCCATCACGATACCGGTGGTCACGATCGGATAGCCGAGCAGTCCCTCCAGCAGGATGGGTTGCAGCACCAGGCCGCCGAACATGCCCATCCCCATGGTACCGATGAGCACGCAGGACATCGCGAAATTGCGATCCTTGAAGATGCGCACATCGAACACGGCGTGCGCGCCGTGCCTGAGGCTGTGCCACGTAAATGAAACCAGGCCGATGATGCCCAGCGCCGCCGAAAGGCGGATGTCGTTGGCACTGAACCAATCCTGATGATTGCCGCGATCCAGCAGGTACTGCAGTCCGGCAATACCTATCGCCAGCATGCCGAATCCGTTCCAGTCCATGCGTCGCGCGCGTTTTTGCGTGTCGGGCACGAATTGCGAGGCCAGAAACAGCGACAAGGCGCCGACCGGCACATTGATGTAGAACGTCCAGCGCCAGCTCGCGACCTCCGTCAGCCAGCCTCCCAGGGTAGGGCCGAGAACCGGGCCGACCATCACGCCCATGGCCCAGATGGCCATGGCTCGACCGCGCTGCTGCGGCGGATAGGCATCCGCCATGATCGCCTGGGACAGCGGCACCAGCGCTGCGCCGAAGACGCCCTGCAGCAGCCGGAACAGAATGATCTCGGCCAGTCCCTGGGAAATGCCGCACAGCGCAGAAGCGGTGACGAACCCGGCGATGCAGATCAGCAGGAAGCGCTTGCGGCCCAGCACGTCCGCGCAATAGCCGGTCAGCGGCATGCAGATGGCGGAAGCCACCAGGTAGCTGGTGAGTACCCAACTGATCTGATCCGCGGTGGTGCCAAGCTGTCCTTGCATATGAGGCAGCGCGACGTTGACGATGGTGGTATCGAGCACCTGGATCAAGGTCGCCGACATCACCGCCAGGGTGATCAGGATGCGGCTCACCGGCGCTGTCGGCGTCGTCATCGCGCTCGCGCTCTATGGTGCACCGGATGCCACGGCGATGAGGATGCTGCAGTGAAGCCGCTGCAGCAGGGTGGCTTCATCCGATTCGCTCCACCAGCGGGCGAGGCGGCCGCGAGCGCGATGACCGACGACCACCAGGTCCGCCCCCACGCTGGCGGCGAGCTGCGGAATCCGTTGCAGGGGGTCGCCGTAGACCAAGGAGCCTTCCGTGTGCACGCCCCGATCCTTCAGCCACTGCACGCCCTCGGCAAGCAATGCCTGTGCCGATTGCTGTTCGCATGCGACCAGTTCGGGCGTCACGCCCTCCGGCACGGAGGCGCCGATCAGGTTGCGCCGGATCGCAAGCAGGTAGGCGTCGGCGTTCATTGCCATGGCTACTTCGGCGCCTTGCCGCAGCGCCCGGCGGCCTTCGATGGTGCCGTCGTAGCACAAGAGGATCTTGCGGTACATGTCGTGGTCTCGAGATGGATCCGCGGTGAATCAATCGGTACGCACATGCACCGTGGCAGTGGTGCCGACACGCAGGGGGAAGGCGGGGTCGGGATCCAGTATCCGCACGCGCACCGGGACGCGCTGCGTCACCTTGACCCAGTTGCCGGTCGCGTTCTGTGGCGGCAGCAGCGAAAAGGCTGCGCCGCTACCGCCGCTCAAGCTCTGCACTTCACCGCTGAAGGGGTGGTGACGATACATGTCGACGACGATCTGGGCGGGCTCCCCGGGCCGTACTCGCAACAGTTCGGTTTCCTTGAAGTTGGCATCCACCCAGTACTCTTCGTCATTGATGAGGGTGAGCAGCGGGATTTCCTTTTGCACCATGCTGCCGGGGCGCAGGTTGAAGTTCGCGATCAGCCCGCTGGCGGGGGCGGCGATACGAGTGTGATCGAGATCGAGCTGTGCCTGGGCAACGCGCGTCGCCGCCGCGCGAACGCCGGCATTGTCGTCGCCGGTGCTGCCCAGGGCGCTGCGCGCCTGGGCCAGGTTCGCCTGCGCCGCCCGGACGGCCGCCGCCGCCGTTTCGGCTTGAGTGCTGATCGTCTCGGCGCTCTGCTGCGACACCAGGTTGCGTGCGATCAAGTCGCGGACTCGACGCTCGTTGGACTGCGCGTTACGCAGTTCGGCGGCGCGTTGCGCCACCTGAGCGCTTGCCGCCGCCACGGCGGCCGTCTCCTGGGAGGTAGACTGATACGCCAGTTCCAGTTGTGCCTGCGCTTGCGCGAGCGCGATCTGGTAGGGTTGCGGATCGATCTCGAACAGCGGGTCGCCCACCTCGACCCATTGCTGATCGCGTATGTGAATCGCTATGACCGGACCGGATACCTGGGCCGCGATGTCGATCATGTTGGCATTCACATAGGCGTTGTCGGTACTGACGTACAGCTGGGCATGGCGCCAGTAGCGCCAGCCGAGCGCCAGTGCCGCGCCGAGCGCGACGCAGACGATGCTCCATTTGACGATTCTGGCCGCGGCCAGCCGCGGCCTGGGCCGGACTGGCGGCTGATCGCCGGATGCGTCGCCGCCGCCGTTGTCCGGATCCACACTGCCTGCTGCCATGTTTGTCACCGGCGCGATTGTGCGCCCATTCGCTGCTTGGCGAAAACCCGGAGGGCGCGAGGCGCTCAGGCCATGCACATCCTGTTGCGGGTGCTGCCGGCCGCATGAGGCGGCTGCCTGGTATCGGCCAAAGCGGTATCATTTGCACCATGAGCAGTTTGTTCGAGCGCCTGGACCACGGCATTACAGTCATCGACACCGGCTTTGTCCGCCCCAAGTTCGATGCCAGTTTCCTGATCGTCGAGAACGGCCGCGCGGCCTTTGTCGAGACTGGTCCGAACAGTGCCGTGCCGCGCCTGCTGGCGGCGCTGGAGGCCCATGGACTGGAGCGGGACTGCGTCGATTACGTCATTCCTACCCATGTGCACCTCGATCATGCCGGCGGGGCCGGCCTGTTGATGCAGGCGCTGCCACGCGCGAGGCTGGTGGTTCATCCGCGCGGTGCGCGGCACATGATCGATCCTGGCGCATTGATGGCGGGGGTGCGCGCGGTATATGGCGAGCAGGTGGTGGCGCGTGATTATGGCGAACTCGTGCCGGTGGCGCCCGAGCGTGTCATCACGACCAGCGACGACATGGTCATCGAGCTTGGCGGCCGGCCGCTGCGGTTCGCCGATACTCCCGGGCATGCGCGACATCATCATTGCGTATGGGATGAGGCCAGTCGTGGCTGGTTCACCGGCGATACCTTCGGCATCGTCTATCCTGAGCTGCGCACGCCGAGCGGCCCCTACCTGGTACCGGCTACCGCGCCGGTGCAGTTCGATCAACAAGCGCTGCACGCGTCGGTCCATCGGTTGCTGGAACGGCAGCCTCGGTGCATGTATCTGACGCACTATGGTGCGGTGCGGGAGGTACAGGCGCTGGCGACCCAGCACCTGGGACAGGTGGATGCCATGGTGCGGGCGGCGCAGGCGCTGGCCGGCGCGCCCCAGCGTCATGAGCGCATGAAGGAAGCCTTTGCCGATATCTATCTGCAGGCGCTGCGCGGCATGGGCTCCACCTTGGAATGCGAGGTACTGCGGGACGTGCTGAGCCTGGACATCGAGCTCAATGCGCAGGGGCTGGGGGTATGGCTGGACAAGGCGGCCCACGCCTGAGGCCGGTGTCCGAATATCCAAGCGCCGGCAATGCGGATTCGGCTGATTCGAATAACAGTGGCCGGGTGATGGCCTGGGGCGGGCGGGCAATGCCATGGTATCGGCCGCCATGGCTGCGCATTCGGCGCGGCAGTCGTTTTCGATTCAATCTTTTGCTTTGGCCTTGCCGGGCCCATGCCTTGGCGTGGTCCTTGTCCTGGCCCTTGCCCTGGAGTGCGCAGCTGGAATGCCCGCCGAATTCATGTCCGCCATTGCCTTTTTGATGGGCGCCGTCGTCGCCATGCTCGCGTCCCGCCAGACGGTATCCAGTGCAGCGCAACTGCAGCAGGAAATCCTCAAATGCGGCATTGCAGCACAAGGCCGCATCCTGGGCGTATGGCGGCCGCCCTTGCTCGGTGCGTTCCCCCGGGTGTATTTCGAGTTCGAGCCCTCCGACGCCGACCGCGTCGCCGGCAACGTCATTCGAAGCTGTCACGTCGATCGCCGCCTGGCCGGGGAGCTGGTGGCGTCGCTGCCGCCGGTAGGCGCCTTGGTGACGGTCCGGTATTTGCCGCAACGCCCCAGGGCGGCAGTCATCGCCAAGCTGGTTTCGCGTTTTAAGCATTGAACGTCACCTCCCTACGGAACCATGTGCCGTCTGGCGTCATTTCGTGCTGGAATGGTAATGCAAAATGGCCTGGAGGTAGGACTATGGGTATTCTGGTCTGGTTGATCGTAGGGGGTGTCTGCGGCTGGCTGGCAAGCATCATCATGCGGACGAATGCTCAGCAGGGCATTTTTCTCAATGTGATCGTGGGTATCGTCGGCGCGCTGCTCGCTGGATTCATCATCTCGCCGTTGATAGGCGTCGGGACGATCAATGAGGGTATTTCCCTCGCGACGTTCCTGGTGTCCCTGGCTGGCGCTGTGATCCTGCTGGCCATCGTCAACCTTTTCCGGCGCGGCAGCGTGCGCTGAAGCTAAGGATCGAGTTGGATCTTTCAGGCCGGATGGTTCGCTGTCCGGCCTTTTTTCTTTCGGGAGGCGCCATGCACCGCGAATTCCGAGTTCGATATCTCGAGCGAGGACGCCGCTCGATGATCATGGGCTTGCCGGTCCAGGACATGGACGCGGAAAGCCTGCACGCCCTCATCGGCTTCCTGCTGGAGCAGGCGGGGGATGGGATCGACACCTTGCTGGCGCAAGAGGCGCCGCTGGGTTCGCCCTGGGCCGATCCGCCCAAGAGCGATGGCTTGATCGAAGGCTAAAGGACGCTCGCGGGAGTCGCTGCCCGGCTCGGTGACGCCCGAGCTGCTCGAGAGGGTGCTCGCGAGTGGCGCGTTCGAGCCTGTCCAGGGCATGGGGAGTCGCGATAAAAACAGGAATCCGGCTGTAATGGGGACATTGGGCGTCGTCTTGTTCATGCTGGCGGCGGTGGTGGCCAGCGGCGTCGTGGTACGGGCATTGCCGCTGGCGGTGCCGACTCCCCTGGTGCAGATCGCCTTGGGGGCTGCGCTCGCGGCCATCTCGCATCATGAGGTGCGGCTGGATCCGGAGCTGTTCTTTTTATTGTTCCTGCCGCCCTTGCTGTTCCTGGACGGCTGGCGCATTCCAAAGGAGGGGGTGCTGCGCGACAAGGGCATGATTCTCCAGTTGGCGCTGGGCCTGGTCATTTTCACCGTGCTGGGCATGGGTTTCTTTATCCATTGGATGATTCCCGCGATGCCGTTGCCGGTGGCGTTCGCGCTGGCGGCGATCGTCTCGCCGACCGATCCGGTCGCGGTTTCGGCGATCACGACGCGGGTGGCGGTGCCGAAGCGGATCATGCACATCCTCGAGGGCGAGTCGCTGCTCAACGATGCCTCGGGCCTGGTTTGTTTTCGATTCGCGGTCGTCGCAGCGTTGACGGGATCCTTCGTATTGTCCGAGGCGGCATTGACGTTCGTGCAGTTGGCCGTCGGCGGGATCGTGGTCGGATTCGGGTTGACCTTCGGTTTGATGTGGCTGAAGAACGCGATCGGGCGCCGATTCGGCGAAGAGACCGGCTCGCAGGTGCTCATCAGCCTGCTGATACCGTTCGGCGCCTATGAGGCAGCCGAGCACCTGGGTGGCTCGGGCATCCTCGCCGCGGTGGCTGCCGGCATCACCATGAGCTACGTGGAGTTGACGGGACGCGCGCTGGCCGTGACCCGGGTACAGCGGGCCGCCGTGTGGGATACGCTGCGATTCGCCTTGACCGGGGTGATGTTCGTGCTGCTGGGCGAGCAGCTGCCAGGAATTCTTTCCGGTGCTCTGGAGGCTGTGCGCCAGTCGAATCATGAGGATCCATGGTGGCTTGCGGTCTATGTGCTGGCGATCACCGTCGGGCTGGCGGCCCTGCGCTTCGCGTGGGTCTGGATATCGGTCAGGCTCAGCGTGCTGGCGGCGCAACTGGCCGGCGAGGTGCCGGCGGAGAAGCCGGACTGGCGTTTGATCGCGGCGATGTCGGTGGCCGGCGTGCGCGGGGCGATCACGTTGGCGGGGGTGCTGACCTTGCCGCTGCTGCTGTCGGATGGCACGCCTTTCCCGGCGCGCGACTTGACGATCTTTCTCGCGGCCGGGGTCATCATTCTTTCGCTCACCATCGCCAGTTTCGTCTTGCCGCATTTCCTGGACGGCTTGCAGTTGCCTTCGGAGTCGGCGCGCGACGAGCAGGAGGAGCGGGCGCGGGTCGCGGCAGCGGATGCGGCGATTCGCGCCGTCGAGGGGGCGTTGCACGACATGGTGATCGGTCAACCCGATGCCGCGGTGCATGCCGAGACGGCGGCGCGGGTGATCGATTTGTATCGCCGGCGCGTGGAGGGTCATAAAACCAGCGAGAATGCTGCTCGAATCCGACGCAGCGACGATATCGAACATCAGCTGCGGCTGATCGGGTTGCGGGCGGAGCGGGATACCTATTTTTCGCTCGCGCGCGCCAACGCCATTTCCGATGCCAGCTCGCGCAAGCTCGTCAGGGAGATCGATCTGATGGAAGAGCGCATCCGGTGAGCCGGGTGGCGTTCCTGCCTGGGGTTTGCTCGCGAGCTGGCGTGAGTGTTTTACCGACGACGGGATTCTCATGGCCAGGTCGCCGCGACCCGAGCCGATGTGCCAGGCAGGGCGCGCGCCAGGGCAAAGCCGCCGGCAATTGAGCAGTCAACGATATCGCGGATGGCCGGGGCCGCTGGCGGTGCCGGACGGTTCGCTGTCCGTGGCCGCCGTGTATCGGGCCAGCGATCGGGGGCAGGGCGGCGGAGCATTATGTTCATCAGGATCGTCGCCTGGGGGCGATCATCTGTAAATCTTGATCCGGCGAATTGCTTTGCTGCGGAAACACTGTTTAGGATGGCTCTTGATCGTATACGACGAAAGCCTGCGCACTGCCGATGCGGATTCGGGGACGAGCGGAAGGGAGATGAGGAATGCGGGGTCTGCTTGCATGGGGGTTGTGGTGCCTGCTCGCTTGCCTGCCGCCGGCGATTCATGCGGCGCATGGGCCAGCGCTGACGATTGAAATACTGGATGCCGCGGCGAGCGAGGCAGCCGTGACCGGCGGTGGGCTGGATGAGAGTTTTCGAGCGCTCGAATCCGGGGAGCCGGCTGGTCGTGCCGGTGCGTTCTGGATGAGGTTGGTGCTTGCCGATGATGTCGCAACGGATGGTGTGGCGACATTGAATGTGGAGAAGGGGCGGCATCTGTCCGTCAGGTTGTTTGCGCGCTCGGCCCCTGCCGTCTCGCCGGAGGCTCGCGAGCTGCCGCTGGCGGCGACGCTTCCTGGCTTCTACGGTTCGAATGAAGCGGTTTTTCTCCTGCCGCGCGCTGCGCCGGCGCGACGGGTGCTCTATGTCTACGCTGAGCCGTTGGGCGAGGGCAGTGCGACGTTTCGCGTCTCGTCCTCGACGCTGCATGAAACTCTGGCGCGGGGCGCCGAGCATGCGCGCATGATCGCGCTGGCTTTCGGCGCCCTGACGGCCATGGCTTTGGCGGCGCTGCTGGTATGGTTCGTGCTTTCGGAAAAGCTGCTGCTGCTGTACGCCACGCTGTTCGGCTTGCAGGCGTTGTACGTTGCCTATTTGTCCGGGCAGGGCTTCGAGTGGCCACTGCTGTCCTACGCACTGCCGATCGGTTCCTACACCTGGAACGTCTGCGCGGCGCTCAGCGGCGCGGTGGCGTGCCTGTTCGTGCGCGAGATCGCTGAACTGAAGCGGTTTTCCCCGGGTGTCTACCGGGTGTTCGGCTGGTTGGCCGTGACCTTCGTGGTGCTTGCCTTTGCGAACCTGGCGCGGCACGTCGGCCTGGGGCAGCTGGTCGCGACCATCGGCAACCTGATTTTTCTCGGTGCGGCGGTGACCACGCTGGTGGTCGCGTTTCTTGCCTGGCGCCGCCACAATCGGGCCGCGGGTTGGTTCCTGATCGCCTGGGGGTTGCTGGAGGCGTTCACGATCGCGACCGCGATTCATCTGCTGGCCAGCGATGCGCCCGCTGCCGCCGGCCTGCTGTACTACGGCCTGCCGTTGTCGATGGTGGCGGCCGCGGTGCTGATCGCGCTGGGTGTCGCTGACCGATTGCGCGATCAGCGCCTTGCCTTGACGGAGGCGCAATGGCGCGCCCAGACCGATCCGTTGACGGGGGTATTGAACCGGCGCTCGCTGCTGGAGCGGCTCGATACCGCTTGCCTGCGCGCGCGCGGGCGCGGCTGGCCGATCGCGTTGCTGTTCATCGACCTGGATCATTTCAAGGAGATCAATGACACCTTCGGTCATCCTGCGGGCGATGCCTGCCTGAAGGCAGTCATCGACCCGATTCAATCGGAGCTGCGCCAGTCGGACGTCATCGGCCGCTATGGCGGGGAAGAGTTCGTCGTGATCCTGAACAATGCGGACCTGGCGGCCGCACAGCCGATTGCCGAGCGCATTCGAAATCGTGTCGCCGGTGTGCGTATCGACGGTTTCGGTGAGCCGATCGGCTTGACCTGCAGCATTGGCGTCGCAACCAGCGAGATGCTCGGGGTGTGGGGCGAGCATCTGATCGCGCGTGCCGATGAGGCGGTGTATGCGGCCAAACGATCGGGACGCAATCGGGTGCAGATTGCCGCGCCGCTGGCAGCATAGCGTGCCGGTTGGCTGCCTGGCGGCGCGAGGCACGGCGGCTGGTTCGCCGGCGCGGCAACGGATCGTGAGATCCGTGATCGAATTGCGTTAGCATGGCGCACCGTCGCTGATTCATCGCTGGAGCAATGCAGATGCTCGCCAACTCCGTGCGTTCCCGTGTCCCCCTGGTTCTGGCCGCGCTGGCTGCGCTCGGGGGCTGCAGTCGCGACCAGGCCCCCGGCGCCGGGCAGGAAGCGGCAGCACAATATGGAGCGCTGGCGCGAGCCGAGTTCAATCTGCGCGCGGCCGAGGGCTTTCTGCCCTGGTTCTGGCGCGACGATGCGAATGGCGATCGCGTACTGGATCCCGCAGAGCTGGCTGTCCTGAGCGGCTACGGGCAGGAGGATCGTAGCGTCTGGGTCGACTCGGCGGGCGAGTTCACGCCTGCATTCCGCAGCGCCTATCAGCAGCTCGCGCAAGCGTCGCCGCAAGCCGGCGACCCGGCGGAAAGCAGGCGGCATGCGCTGGTGCTGGAGGAGTTGCGCCAGGGGCGTCCGACCCTGGTGGAAACGGATTTGATCGAGGCGACGCCGGTGGAGCGGAATCTGGTCGATCATCTGCTCAAGGCGGCTGGCCTCATCGAACGGATCTATGCCCGGCAAAAGGGCGTATTCGGGATGGATGCCATGATCCCGCAAGCCGATACGCCCAGCCGGATGATGTTCTACCGCAACCAGAGTCCCTGGTGCGAGGCGCCGAAGACGGAGCATGAGCCGGCCTGCAGCGCCCTGGCAGTGAAGCCGCCGCACGTCGTGGGACTGTATCCGGCCGCGATACAGGGCGACCGGACATTCTGCGAGTCCTTGGCGCGCGAGCCCAACGCAGCGCAGCTGATGGATCATTTCAGCGTGGTGGTGCAGGCGGGCGAGAGCGGCGGCTATCGGGCGGTGCCGTACACCGAGGCATACGCCGATGAGATGCAGGGCGTGGCGCAGGAGCTGGAGGCTGCTGCCGCGGGCCTGGGCGAGGACGAGGCGGCGTTGGAGGCCTACTTGCTGGCTGCCGCCAATTCTTTCCGCAGCAACGATTGGCAGCCGGCCGATGCGGCATGGGTGGCCATGAATGCTCAGAACAGTCAGTGGTACGTGCGCGTGGCGCCGGATGAGGTCTATTACGATCCTTGCGCATGGAAGGCGGGCTTCGCGCTGCAGCTGGCACGGATCAATCCGGAATCGATCGAGTGGCAGGCCAAGCTCGATCCGCTGAAGGAGGAGATGGAGCAGGCGATCGCGGCGATGGCGAAGGCGCCGTACCGCGCCCGCAAGGTGGATTTCAAGCTGCCGGATTTCATCGACGTCGCTTTGAACGCAGGCGACCAGCGCAATGCCCATGGGGCAACGATCGGCCAGTCGCTACCGAATTGGGGGCCGGTGGCGGCCCAGGGCGGCCGTACCGTCGCCATGACGAATCTCTATACCGACGCCGACAGTCGTGCGCAGCAGGGAGAGCTGATGTCGTCCGTGTTTTGTGCCGCGACCAACGCTCATGCCACGACCACGCCGCGCGAGTCGCTGATCAGTTCGTTGTTGCACGAGGCGGCGCACAATCTCGGTCCCTCGCACGAGTACAAGGTGAAGGGCAGGGAAGACGATGCCCTGTTCGGTGGCACGCTTGCCTCGACCCTGGAGGAGTTCAAGGCGCAGACGACTTCCATGTTCCTGACCCACTGGTTGGCCGACAAAGGCCTGTTCACGCAGGAGGAGGTACGCAAGATTCAGCTGCGCAACATCGCCTGGGCGTTCGGCCACATTTCGCGCGGCATGTATACGGCTGATGGCACGCCCAGGAACTACAGCCAGCTGGCAGCGATGCAGGTGGGCGCCTTGCGCGCAGCCGGCGCCCTGACCTGGAACATGGATGAGCTTGCCGCCAACGGCGCCGACCGCGGTTGTCTCGATATCGACTTCGACGCCCTGCCCGCCGCCGTGGCCGGCTTGGAGACGGCGGTGCTGGAAATAAAGTCATCCGGCGACAAGGCCCGCGCCGAGCGCATGAAGGCGGACTTCGTGGACGCGAAGGATGAATTTGCGGCCATCAAGGCCGAGATCGCCGATCGTTGGCTGCGCGCGCCCAGGGCCAGCTTTGTCTATAGCTTGCGGCGGTGATCCGCAGGTGCCGGACTTGAGTTATTGACTTATTGCGTTAGTTGTCATGGCGCCACGTTCGGGCCTGGCACCGTTGACAAGCCGAAGCCGCTGGCGGGATGTGCAATAAGTCAATAACTCAAGTCCGGCACCTTCACCTTTATGCTCCTAATGCTG
>JBEBRC010000096.1:0-11860 GCA_040395055.1 Steroidobacter denitrificans | reverse complement strand
CGGCCGGTCGCCATCGAGCGGTCGCCCGCGTCAGCCTTGCCGTAGTCCTGCGCCGCTGCCGCTCAGTCGCCGTCGGCCGTCAAGCAAGCCGCAGCCGCTTGCCATAAATCCCGCGCCGCCGCCGGCCCGTCGCGGCAGATCGCGGCCATCTGGCCGTAATTCCTGCGCCGGTACCCCGCCGCTCAGGCATGGTCGAGGAACGCCTCGACCACCCCGCACCAGGCCCGCGCCAGATTGCCCCGGTTGTAGCCGCCCCCGCCCATGGCCACGATCCGCCCGTGGCCGAGCCGCTCCGCCAGCGTACACAAGCGCGTCGCGGCATAGGCATGCGTCGCCTCGGTAAAGCGCAAGTGCGTGATCGGATCGCCCTCGAGACTGTCCGCACCGCACTGGAACAGAATGAAATCGGGTTGCCCAGCCTGCAGGTATTCCTCGACCCGCGGCCACAGGGCACGAAACTCCTCGTCACCCGCCGCGGAAGGCAACGGCAAGTTCAGTTTCGTGCCCACCGCCGCGCCGATCCCGGTTTCATGGGCACCGCCGGTGCCCGGATACAGGAATCGCCCGTCCTCGTGCATGTCCACGAACAACAAATCGGGGTCGTCCTCGAACGCGTAGTACACCCCATCGCCGTGATGCGCATCGATGTCGACGTAGGCGATGCGCCGCACGCCGTGTTGGCGTCGCAGCATTTCGATGGCAACGCCGCAGTCGTTGAAGACGCAGAATCCCGCGGCCCGGTCGCGCGCCGCGTGATGCAAGCCGCCGATGGGAATGAAGGCGCGCCGCGCCGCGCCGCTCATGACGGCCTCCACCGCGCCCAAGGTGCCGCCCACGACGTGGCTGGCCGCCTCGAACAGGCCGCGCCAGGCCGGGGTATCTCCGGCATCCAGGAAGCCTTGGCCGCTGGCCGATCGCTGCTGCACCCGATCGACATACGCCGGGGTATGGAAACTCTCCAATTCCTCGCGCGTGGCCGCCCGCGCGCGGGCTCGATCGACCCGGCCGTCCAGGCCTCGGGCATGCAGCTCACGCATGAATGCCTGGTGGCGATCCGGACCGAAGGGATGACCCTCGCCGAAGCCATAGCGCGCGATCTCCTCACCGCACACCAACAGCACATTCGAACTCACTTGCGTCACACCGAATCCGCAAACCATGCCATAAGGGCCTTTCCGGTCCCGAGCCTAGCACGGCTTCTGTATGATTCGGCCCCTTTGCAATCCCCTCGAGCGAGCGAATGGCCCAGTTCATCTACACCATGAATCGTGTCTCCAAGGTGGTGCCGCCCAAGCGCGTCATCCTGCGAGACATCTCCCTGTCGTTCTTCCCCGGTGCCAAAATCGGCGTGCTCGGGCTCAACGGCTCGGGCAAATCCACGCTGCTGCGCATCATGGCGGGCATCGACACCGAATTCGACGGCGAAGCGCGCCCGCAGCCGGGCACCAAGATCGGATTGCTGGCGCAGGAGCCGCAGCTGGATCCAGCCAAGGACGTGCGCGGCAATGTCATCGAGGGCGTCATCGAAGTCCAGTCCTTGATCGATCGCTTCAACGAGGTCAGCGATCAATTCGCGGACCCCGACCTGGACGATGAGCGCATGAACAAGCTGCTGGAGGAACAGGCGAAGCTGCAGGATGCGATCGACGCCAAAGGCGGCTGGGAACTGGAGCGCAAGCTCGAAATCGCCGCCGATGCGTTGCGCCTGCCGCCCTGGGATGCGGATGTCACCAAGATCTCCGGCGGCGAGCGCCGGCGCGTCGCCCTGTGCCGCCTGCTGCTGTCGCAGCCGGACATGCTGCTGCTGGATGAGCCGACCAACCACCTCGATGCCGAGTCGGTGGCCTGGCTGGAACGCTTCCTGGAAAACTATCCCGGCACGGTGATCGCCGTCACCCACGATCGATACTTCCTGGACAACGTCGCCGGCTGGATCCTGGAACTGGATCGAGGCCACGGCATTCCCTGGCAAGGCAACTATTCCTCCTGGCTCGAACAAAAGGAAAGGCGCCTGGCCACCGAGGAAAAGCAGCAGGAAGGACTGCGCAAGACCCTGGAGCGCGAACTCGAATGGGTACGCTCCAACCCCAAGGCGCGCCAGGCCAAGAGCAAGGCCCGCCTGCAGCGCTACCAGGAACTGGCCTCCCAGGAGTTCCAGCAGCGCAATGAAACCAACGAGATCTACATCCCGCCCGGCCCGCGCCTGGGTGAGCTGGTGGTGGAGGCCAACGGCCTGCGCAAAGGCTTCGGCGAGCGGCTGCTGTTCGACAACCTGAACCTCAATCTGCCCGCCGGCGGCATCGTCGGCGTGATCGGACCCAACGGCGCCGGCAAGACTACTTTGTTTCGCATCATCACCGGCCAGGAGACGCCCGATGCCGGCGAGCTGCGCGTCGGACCGTCGGTCGAGCTCGCCTACGTCGATCAGTCACGCCAGACGCTCGACGATTCCAACTCGGTATGGCAGGAAATCTCCGGCGGCCTGGACATGATTCGCGTCGGCAACTACGAAACCTCCTCGCGCGGCTACGTCGGGCGCTTCAATTTCCGCGGCGCCCAGCAGCAGCAATCGATCGGCGAGCTTTCCGGCGGCGAGCGCAATCGCGTCCACCTGGCCAAGGTACTCAAGAGCGGCGGCAACGTGATCCTGCTCGACGAGCCCACCAACGACCTGGACGTGGAAACCCTGCGCGCGCTGGAAGAGGCCTTGCTGAACTTCCCCGGCTGCGCGGTCGTCATCTCCCACGATCGCTGGTTCCTGGACCGCATCGCGACCCATATCCTTGCCTTCGAGGGCAACAGCGAGGTGACCTGGTTCGAGGGCAACTACGCCGAGTACGTAGAGGATTTCAAGCGCCGCAAGGGCGATGACGCCGCCACCCCGCACCGGATTCGCTATAAGAAGCTGGAGGCCTAGGATAGGCTTCGCGCCATGGGCTCCGACGCGATAGCGATCCTGATCGCCTTGTTCGGCCTGCTGCTGCTGGCGCTGGGCTGCCAGCGGCTGCTGCGGGCGCGGTTCATTGCCGCGGGCGGCAGCGTCCTCGGCGGCCTGCTGATGCTGGCGATCGCTGCCCTGTTTTTCGTGGTCGCCTCGAATCTGCACACCTATGCCCGGCTGACCCACGAGCGGCCGATCGCCGAGATCGTGTTCGAAGCGCACACGCCGCAGCGCTACCGCGCCACCCTGGCGCAAGTGCCCAGCGGTGAGATGCAGACCTTCGTGCTCGCCGGCGATGAGTGGCAGCTGGATGCACGGGTATTGAAATGGCGCGGCTGGGCGACCCTGCTGGGCCTGGATGCGCAGTATCGCCTGGAGCGCGTGAGCGGCCGCTATCGCGACCTGCAGCAGGAGCGCCAGGATCCACGTACGGTGTACGGACTGAGCGAGAATCCAGGCCTGGACCTGTGGTGGCTATCGCATGCCTACCCGCGCTGGCTGCCTTTCGTCGACGCCCTGTACGGCAGCGCCACCTACCTGCCGATGGCCGACGGCGCACGCTATGAAATCTCGATCACCCAGACCGGACTCATCGCCCGTCCGGTCAATGCGGCGGCGGAAAGCGCGCTTGGACAATGGTCGATCGGCGACAGCTCGGCGCGGCGTCCGTCCGCTCTCGTCGCGCCGGCGCGCGCCGGCGCTCGAACCAGGATCGAATAAGCCGCGGCGCGCTATCCCACCCACGCCCTGGCATTGTGGAACATTCGCATCCAGGGACTGTCCTCGCTCCAGTCGTCCGGATGCCAGGAGTTCTGCACCGTCCTGAATACCCGATCCGGATGTGGCATCAGCAAGGTCACTCGTCCATCGGGCGTGGTGATGCCGGTCAAGCCCTCGGGAGAGCCGTTCGGGTTGGCCGGATAGCGCTGCGCGGGATGCCCGTGATTGTCGACGAAACGCATCGACAACAGGTTCGCCGCCAGCAGCGCCTGCAGATCCTCGGCGCGCTCGAACTGCGCCCGGCCCTCGCCGTGGGAGACCACGATCGGCATCCTTGAGCCTTGCATGCCGCTGAAGAACAGCGACGGCGACTCGACGATTTCAACCAGGCTGAAACGCCCTTCGAATTGCTCGGAGCGGTTGCGCACGAAGCGCGGCCAATGCTGCGTGCCCGGGATCAGCTCGCGCAGCGCCGACATCATCTGGCAGCCGTTGCAAACCCCCAGGGCGAAGGTCTCGGGACGCTGGAAGAAACGCGTGAAATCATCGCGCAAGCGCGCATGGAACAGAATGGATTTGGCCCAGCCCTCGCCGGCGCCCAGCACGTCCCCGTAGGAGAAGCCGCCGCACACCACCAGTCCACGGAACTCATCCAGTCGCAGGCGGCCGCTGACCAGGTCGGTCATGTGCACATCGAACGGGCTGAAGCCGGCGCGATGAAACGCCGCCGCCATCTCTACGTGACTGTTGACGCCCTGCTCGCGCAGGATCGCGACCTTGGGTCGCACGCCGCTGGCGATATAGGGCGCCGCCGCGGACAGGTTGCTCGATGGATCGAACGTGAGCCTGACGTTCAAGCCAGGATCGCTGGCATCCGCAATACTCTCGTACTGCTCGCGCGCGCATTGCGGATTGTCGCGCAGTTCCATCATCTTGAAACTGGTCTGCGACCAGGCGCGATGCAGCGCCACCCGCGACTCATCCAGCGCCAGGACACCGTCCACTCGAATACGGACGTGATCGTCGGCATTGAGCGTGCCGATCCGGTGCGTGAGCCCGGCCAGGCCGTGGGCTTCCAGCACCTCGCGCAGGCGGTGCGCATCGCGCTGGCGAACCTGCAATACCGCACCGAGCTCCTCATTGAACAAGACCGCGGCCGCACCGGCCTCACCGGCATCCAGTTCGACCTCGACGCCGCAGTGACCGGCAAACGCCATCTCGGCCAAGGTCGCGAACACGCCGCCGTCGGAGCGGTCGTGATAGGCCAGGACCAGGCCCGATGCCCTCAGCCGCGCCATCGCCGCGAAGAAGTTCGCCAGCCGCTGTGGGTCTTCGCAGTCCGGCGCCTCGCGCCCGAGCTTGCCGTAGACCTGCGCCAGGCAGGAGGCGCCCAGGCGATGGCGCCCGGCGCCCAGGTCGATCAACCACAGCGAGGTGTCGCCCTGGTCGGTGCGCAGTTGCGGTGTCAACGTACGACGCACATCGCGCACGGGCGCAAAGGCGGAAATGATCAGCGACAGCGGCGCCACCATCTTGCGCGCGATGCCCGCCTCGCTCCAGCCGGTCTTCATCGACAAGGAGTCCTTGCCGACCGGGATCGTGATCCCTAAGGCCGGACAGAATTCCTCGCCGACCGCCTTCACCGTCGCGTACAGGTCAGCGTCCTCGCCCGGCTCGCCACAGGCCGCCATCCAGTTCGCCGACAGGCGTACGTCCGACAGCGATGCGACATCCGCCGCGGCGATATTGGTGATCGCCTCGGCGACCGCCATGCGCCCCGAGGCCGGCGCATCGAGCAAGGCCAGCGGCGTGCGCTCGCCCATGGACATGGCCTCGCCCGCCACCGAGTCGTAGTCGCTGGCAGTGACGGCGACGTCGCTCACCGGAACCTGCCATGGACCGACCATGGGATCGCGGCTGATCATGCCGCCCACCGAACGATCGCCGATGGTCACCAGGAAGCTCTTGTCGGCGATCGCCGGAAAGCGCAGCAGGCGATACGCGGCATCGCGTACCTCCACCCCGGCGGCGTCGAAATCGTCGCCCAACCCCGGCAGCCGCTTGACCTCGCGCGTCATCTTCGGCGGCTTGCCCAGAATGACCTCCAGCGGCAAATCCACCGGCGCCGTCTCCAGCAGCGGATCGCTGAGCTTCAGCCAGCCATCATCGGTGGTCTCGCCGACCACCGCGTACGGGCAGCGCTCACGCTCGCAGAATGCCGCGACGCGCTGCACTTGATCGGCCGCCACCACCAGTATGTAGCGCTCCTGCGCCTCGTTGGACCAGATCTCCAGCGGCGACATGCCCGATTCGGCCGACGGCACGGCGCGCAGATCGATGCGTCCGCCGCGATCGCTGTGTGCGATCGATTCCGGGATGGCATTCGACAGTCCGCCGGCGCCGACGTCATGGATCAACAGGATCGGATTGTGCTCGCCCAGGGCCCAGCATCGATCGATGACTTCCTGCGCACGGCGCTGCATCTCCGGATTGCCGCGCTGCACGGACGCAAAATCCAGCTCCTCGGTGCTGACGCCGCTGCCGAGCGAGGAAGCGGCGCCGCCCCCCAGCCCGATCAGCATCGCCGGCCCGCCGAGCACGATGATCTTGGCCCCCGGCGGCACCTCGGATTTTTCCACATGCATGCGCCGCACATTGCCCACGCCGCCGGCAATCATGATGGGCTTGTGATAGCCGCGCAGCGCAGCGCGCGCTTCGGGTGCTGCATCCGGTGGCAGCTGGGAGGACGGTATCGACGCTGCATCCGCCGTGGGCAGCAGTTCAGCGTCGAAAGTGCGAAAGTAGCCCAGGATGTTCGGGCGGCCGAATTCGTTGTTGAACGCCGCTGCGCCGACCGGTCCTTCCAGCATGATGTCCAGCGCCGAGGCGATACGCGCCGGGCGACCGATGGCCTGCTCCCAGGGCTGCTCGAAGCCGGGGATCCGCAAGTGCGAGACCGAGAATCCGGCCAGGCCGGCCTTGGGCTTGCCGCCGCGGCCGGTGGCGCCTTCATCGCGGATCTCGCCGCCCGATCCGGTGGATGCACCCGGGAACGGCGAGATCGCCGTGGGATGGTTGTGCGTTTCGACCTTCAGCAGGATGTCGATCGGCTCGTCGACGTACTCATAGCGGTAGCTGTCGACATTGGCGAACCAACGCCGCCCGCTGGGGCCTTCGATCACCGCCGCGTTGTCGCGATACGCGGACAGCACGCCACGGGAATTACGGGCATAAGTGTTCTTGATCATCGAGAACAGGGACTTGGGCTGCTGCTCGCCGTCGATGATCCAATCGGCGTTGAAGATCTTGTGCCGGCAGTGCTCGGAATTCGCCTGCGCGAACATCATCAGCTCCACATCCGTCGGGTCGCGGCCCAGGCGCGTGAAGTTGTCCGCCAGGTAGTCGATTTCATCGGGCGACAAGGCAAGCCCGAGACTATCGTTGGCCTCGACCAGGGCGGCGCGGCCATGCGCGCCCAGCGCCACGGTGCTCAAGCGACGCGCAGGATCGTGCTTGAACAGGCAGCTGGTGTCCTCGAAGGAAAACACCGCGGCCTCCGTCATCCGGTCGTAGAGCGCCGGGGCGATCTGTTGCAGCACTGGCAGCTCCAGGATGCCCGGGACGCCGCTCTGCACCTGGTAGGCGATGGCGCGCTCTATACGCTCGACGGCATCCAGGCCGCACACCTGCGCGATATCGGTGGCTTTGCTCGACCAGGGCGAGATCGTTCCGGGACGCGGCACCACCACGATCTGCGCCTGCTCCAGCGCCGCACCAGGCTCATCGCCACCCTCGTGCGCGCCATAGGTCAGCAGCGCTTGCAGGATACGTTGCTCATCCTGCGTCAGCGCACGGCGAGTCTGTACCAAATGCACGAAGCGCGCGCTCAACGAGCGCGCGTCGGCAAAGCGCGCCTGGACAGCGGCCAGCAGCCGCTTGGTACGAAACTCGGACAATGCAGGCGCGCCGGGGAGTATCAGCATCTTGGGAGCATCTTCGGCCATATCGGGGCCATCTGGGTGGATGATGGGTGGGTCGTGATGGGCCATTCTTTAGGACCAACCAGCCGCGCACGCTGCAAGCCGGGGGCTGAGGAACGCCCCTGGCGGGCATGGCATCGGGGCGCGAATCATAGCGGAAAAGGCCATCGGACGCGGCCCCGGATGGAGGCCAGGGATTTCACGCCACAGACGGCGTCACAGGCCCATGCCACAAGCTGGCGTCCCGCGCCCTCGCGCTACTGGCGGCGGCAAACTGCCTCACGGCTACCTGTCGGCGCCGCGTCCGGCGCTGCCGGCCCGCGCTGCACCCGGACAGGCCCGGCGCCGCTGCGCCCATGAATCCGGGCCGTCGCAAGGACCGACAGTGAGCCGCGGCCTGGACGGAGCCGGCACGACTTGGCCGCACAGACGTCCTCGTGAGTCGCTGCGGCTACTTCTTGTCCCCCGGCGTATACATCGGCATCGGAAACGGCGTCACGTTCGAGCCATCGAATGCACTGACCTTGCTCACGCCCTGCTGGCGCACCTCATCGACCCTCAATATCGAGTGGATCGGCAGATACGTGCGCTTGACGCCCTCGAACTCGGCTTTGACCTTCTCCTCGGAAGGATCCACCACCACGGCGGAGCGCTCGCCGAAAATGATGTCTTCGACCTCGATGAAGCCGAACAATGCGCCATGAGTGACCTGGCGAGCATAGATCTCGTAGACCTTGCCTTGATTCACGAACACAACTTTGAAAATGTGACTGGCTGCCATCTCGATCCTGGGCGGGGTTGGTAGTCTGCGACATATTACATAGCGCAGGCGCCGTGCGTCAGCTTTAAGACACTCTCGCAAGCTTCGTCAATGGCACTGAAACTCCGCGTCATCAGCGATCATTACAAGGTGCTGGGCAAGCGCAGCTCCCAACTGTTCGGCGTGACTGGCGGCCGCATCGGCCGTGCCCAGGACAACGACTGGATCCTCCCCGACCCCGACCGCTACGTCTCGAGCCATCACTGCACAGTCAGCTTTCGCTCCGGCGAGTGGGTGCTCGAGGACACGAGCACCAACGGCGTGTTCATCAATGGTTCCGATATCCCAGCGTCGGTGGAAGGCGCCCGGGCCCTTCAGGATGGCGATCGCCTGCGTCTGGGAGACTACGAAATCATTGTGAGCATCGATGCCCGCAATGACTTCCCATCCGATGCCAGCGGCCAGATGCCGGCGCTGCCGAAGGGGCATCGAGCGGCGCCTAAACGCGACGATGACCTGGGCGAAGAGCTGGACCTGGCCGATCTGTTGAGCGATTCGCTCATTACCGAAGCGCCGGAGCTCACGACCAAGCCGGCCCGCTTTCCCGCCCGGCACGGCCGGGACGCTCCGCGGGTGGACAGCGTGCTGGATCTTGCAGACGCGCTGTACCCGGAGCCGGCCACACCCTTGCCCGGGCCCTCGCGCGCCAACGCGCCAGCCGGCCCCTCGGCCTCCAGCCCGCCGCCGAAGGTCGCGCAGGGTGGTTTCAAATCGCTGCTGGGCAGCAACCCGGACGAAGGCGAACAGCGCACCGTCGCCCATGCGCGCACGCCCGAAGACTGGCAAATGCAGACCCAGCCCTGGGACCGCCGCACCATGGCTCCGGCTGCCGCGCCGCGCCAGGAAAGAGCCGAGCCCGAGCCGAGTGCGCGACGCAACAACGATCCCGGCCATACCGAGGTCGGCAGCGGAGTGGAGGCGTTCTGTCGCGGCGCCGGCATCGACCCATCGAAGCTGCCCGCGGACAACCAAAGTGCATTGCTGACGATTGCCGGCCAGATGGTGCGCGAGGTGGTACTGGGACTGATGGATGTGCTCAAGGCGCGGGCCGATCTCAAAAGCCGCCTGCACCTGAACCAGACGACGATACAGCCGGCCGAGAACAATCCCCTGAAATTCTCCGCCAGCGTCGATGAGGCGGTGATGAAGCTGCTGGACCCGCACGGCACCCGCTACCTGGGTCCGATCGAGTCCATCCGCGATTCGTTCTCCGATTTGCGCATCCACCAAAGCGCGCTGAACGCGGCGATCCTGGCGGCAATCGACGAGATCATGAACCGCATCGAACCCAGCGACCTGCAGGAACGATTCGACCGCGGCCTGAAACGCGGCGCGCTGCTGGGAGCCGCCAACAAAATGAAATACTGGGACCTGTACTCGGAGTTCTACCAAGTCCTCAACCAACGCAACGAACAAGGCCTGCCGACCCTGTTCGCCGAAGAACTCGCACGCACCTACACCGACCGCTCCACCACCCGCACCACAAGCCGGAGCCGGACTTGAGTTATTGACATATGGGGCAGCCGGAAGCACCGGGCATCAACCGGGAGCCGGACTTGACTTGTTGACGTATGCCGTCGAGCCCCAGCCCGGAGCCGAGCCCAGCCGGGAGCCGGACTTGACTTGTTGACGTATGCCGTCGCTTTCGGCGAGCCAATTCCATTGAGCCGATGAACCGACCCAACGTCGTTTCGCGCCACCGACCCAATTGAGACGCTGAACACTGCACCCCTAAACCCAGGCTTCATCGGCGATTCACGCGATCGAAACCATAAGCCAACGAGTCAAGTCCGGCACCTGCATAAGTCAACAAGTCAAGTCCGGCTCCTCCCCTCCTCCCCTGACTCCCTTCTGTCTTATTCCTCGCTTGATGCGGTGATTTCGCGCTGCATCTGGGTGCGGGTGTCGGTGGCGACCCAGTCGAGAATGTCGATGTAGCCACGAATGTTGTCCACGAAGCGCACCGGCTCCCAGCCTCGCGCATAGCCGCGCTTGACGCGCGTGTACCACTTGGACTGCGTCAGCAGCGGCAGATGCTCGCGCACCTCGTTCCACGAATCCGGGTCCTTGCCATGCATCTGGGTCAGGATGCGCGCATCCTCCAGGTGCCCGACGCCGACGTTGTAGGCAGCAAGGGTGAACCACGTGCGGTCCGGCTCCAGAATGCGCTTCGGGATCTGATTTCGAATCCACACGAAATATTGCGCGCCGCCGAAGATGCTGGCACGCGGATCCAGGCGATCCGACACATTCAAGGCACGTGCGGTCTCCTCAGTGAGCATCATCAGGCCACGCACGCCCGTGGGCGAAGTCGCAACCGGATTCCAGTGGGACTCCTGGTAGCCCACCGCCGCAAGCAGGCGCCAGTCGACGCCAACCTCGGCCGCCGCTTCCCGGAACCATTGGCGATACTGCGGCAGCCGCGACTGGATGTGCTCGATGAAGACCCGAGCATGGATGTAATCGAAACGATCCGCATCGCCGTAATAGGTATCGAGGATGGACGCCAGCCTGCCCTCGGTCTTGAGCGAGGAATAGAAAGCCGCCACGCGCTTGAGCAGGCTGGCGTCGGTGGCATCCACAGCCCAGGCCAGGGGTTTGCCTTCGGAAAGATCCAGCGCGATTCGAATCTCGGGATGGAAGGAGCGGCCGATGGCGAACTCGTTCGAATCGGCGACCGTGTAATCGAATTCACGGCGCGACAGCCGATACAAAAGCTCCTCGGTCTCCGCGACGGGATTCTCGACCCAGGACAGATTCGGATGCGCGGCACGCAACTGTTCCAAAGTGGCCGCATGCGAACTGCCGGCCACCACTTCGATATGTGCGTTGGTCGCCTGCTCCAGATCGCGAGGCCGCGTGTCGCCCTGGCGGTAAATGAGATGTTCGCGAACCTGTTGATACGGTGGGCCGAAGCCGGTCTTCGGCGGCAGACGCACGCCGCGCGCCAGCCCCGCCGCGGCGATATGCGCGCGACGCGACTCCAGCTCGCGCAGCACGTCGGCGACGTTCGGCACCGAGTAAATGTACAGGCGCACGCCCAGCTCGGCCGCAAACCGGCTGGCCAGCTCGTACTCGGGTCCCTGTGGACCGTCCGCACCCAGGTAGTAGCCACTGGGCAGATTGCGGGTCACGACGCGCAGTTCCCCTGCCCGCATGATCTGCTCGAGTACGGTAGGCGGCTGGGTGCAAGTGCCAAGCAGCAGCGAGGCAATGATGGCCAGAGCGACTTTCAAATTGGACGGGATTTCGTGACCAAAGTAGTCGCCAGATTACCAGCAAGCTCGGAAGGAGGCTTTTAGGTTAAGTTTTCTCACAAGCTGGTATAGAATCTCGCGCCCTGCCGCGGAGAGGTACCGAAGCGGTCACAACGGCACCGATTCGAAATCGGTTGAGGGC
>JBEBRC010000095.1:0-11871 GCA_040395055.1 Steroidobacter denitrificans | reverse complement strand
TGTAAGTATTGGTCGGGACGAGAGGATTCGAACCTCCGACCCCTTGCACCCCATGCAAGTGCGCTACCAGACTGCGCCACGTCCCGACTCGGCGCGGATCCTAAACATCCCTGTGGCAAGTTGCAACACAATGCGTGCAGCCACCAGGCTGCCGCGCCGCAGCCTCAACCCCGGGCTCCGGCCCGCTCCCAGCCTTCCTGGTCCCGCCTGCTCCGGGTGCGCTCAGCGGCGCAGGATGCGCAGGACCTCTTCCAGCTCGGTGCGCAATTGACGCACGATTTGCTGCGCCTGGGTCAGGTCGTCCCGCGCCTCATCGCCTTGCAGGCGGTTGCGAGCGCCACCGATCGTGAATCCCTGCTCGTACAGCAGGCTTCGGATCTGTCGGATCACCAGCACGTCCTGGCGCTGGTAATAGCGGCGATTGCCGCGCCGCTTCACGGGTTTGAGTTGGGGAAATTCCTGCTCCCAATAGCGCAGCACGTGCGGCTTGACGCCACACAGATCGCTCACCTCGCCGATCGTGAAGTAACGCTTGCCCGGGATCGGGGGCAGCTCGCTATTATTGCCTGCTTCCAGCATACGCCTCGACTCGAGCCTTGAGTTTCTGTCCTGGTCTGAATGTCACGACACGCCGTGCGCTGATGGGAATTTCCTCGCCTGTCTTCGGATTGCGACCAGGACGCTGGTTCTTGTCGCGAAGATCGAAATTACCGAAACCGGAAAGTTTTACTTGCTCGCCGGTGGACAAGGAGGCGCGAAGCTCTTCGAAAAACAGATCGACCAGCTCACGCGCTTCGCGTTTGTTCAGCCCGAGCTGGTCGAACAATGCTTCTGCAATCTCAGCTTTCGTCAGTGCCATGCTACCTGTCCCGGATCGTGGCGTTGAGCTTGCTGCTCAGTTCTTTGATGACCTGTGCCACGACCGCATCTGCTTCATCGTCGGTCAGTGTCCGGGAAGTATCCTGTAATTGCAGGCCTAAGGCTATGCTTTTCTTGCCTTTCTCGAATTGACTGCCGCGATAGACGGAACGCACCGTCACTTCCTTGAGCAATATGCCGGCGCTGGCCCGCACCGTGCGACGCAGCGCCTCCAGCGGCAAATCTTCAGCGACGATCACCGCGATATCGCGCTTGATGGCAGGATATTTTGAAATCTCCTCGAACTGCGGCACCTCGGCCGCAAGTCCCGCCACCGTCTCCAGCTCGAACACAAAAACGGGATATGTCAAATCAAGATCGCGCAGGTGCTGTGGATGCAATGCGCCCAGCCACCCGATCGCACGATCGCCGCGCAGAATGCGGGCGCTCTGCCCCGGGTGCAGCGCGGGATGCTGCTGCGCCTCGAAACGGCATTGCGCCGCCGCGCCGGTCAAGGCCAACAGGGCTTCGACATCGGCCTTGACGTCGAAGAAGTCGACCTTCTCGGCGCCTGCGCCCCACTGCTCGGGCAATGCCAGGCCCGCGGCAACGCCCGCGATGACTTCGGTTTCTTGCCCCGTCTCACCGGCATAACGCCGCCCCACTTCGAACAAGCGCACACGCTGCTGCTGCCGGCGTTGATTGCTGCCGACCGCCTGCAGCAATCCAGGCCACAGCGACACACGCATGACCGCGAGTTCGGCGGAAATCGGATTCTTCAAGGACAAAGCAAGCTCGGTGAACATCGAGCCCTGCAAGGCCGCATCGGTGAACGTGTAGGTAATCGCTTCCTGGTAACCGCGATCGACCAGCGCATCCGCCGCACGCTCATTGCGCACGCGCGTCTCGGTCCACGGCTGGACCTGCTGCGCGACGATCTCCGGCTGCGGCGCAATATTGTCGAAACCGAACAGTCGCGCGACTTCCTCGATCAGATCCTCTTCGATATGCAGATCGAAGCGCCAGCTCGGCGGCACGACCAGCCAGCGAACACCAGTGTCCTGCCCATGGCTCGTGTCTTGCCCAAGACTGGCGTCATGTCCCGGCAACGATCCATGCTGCACGGACTGCGTGCCCTGCTCTCCAAAGCCAGGCTCGCGCGACGACTCAGTCAGAGTCATACCCAGGGAGCTCAGCAGCGAAGCCACCGTCGCCGGCTCCACCTTCCCGCCCAGCACATGCTCCACGCGCGCGTGCCGCAGTGCAATGGGCCCGGCAGCATGATAGTCGGCCGCAGTGCGCGTGATCGACACCGGTCCGGGCTGACCGCCGGCACAGGCGAGCAACAACTGCGTGGCGCGTTCGATCGCACTTTCCTGCAGCGTCGGATCGACGCCGCGCTCGAAGCGTTGCGATGCGTCGGTGACCAGGCCATAGCGGCGCCCTCTGCCGGCGATCGCATCCGGATCGAAGAAGGCGACCTCCAGGAAAACGTCCGTCGTGGACTCGCTGATGCCCGAGCCTTCCCCGCCCATCACCCCTGCCATGCCAAGCGCCTTGCGCTCGTCGGCGATCAACAGCACATCCTTGGTCAGCTCGATCGTACGCCCGTCCAGCAGAGTCAATGCTTCGCCCGCGCGCGCATGGCGCACCACGATGGCACCCTCCAGCTTGTCCAAGTCGTAGGCGTGCATCGGCTGGCCGAGTTCCAGCATCACATAGTTCGTGACGTCCACCACGGCACTGATCGGCCGCAAACCGGCGCGACGCAATCGTTCCTGCATCCACAGCGGCGAGCGGGCATCGGCGCGAAGGCCGCGAATGACGCGGCCGACGAACTTCGGGCACGCGCGCGTGCTCTCCAGGCGCACCGCGAACCGATCATCGATCTGTGCCGCGACCGGCGCCATCGGGGGCGGATGCCAGTCCCGTCGACACGCCGCGGCCACTTCCCGGGCCACCCCCGAGACACTCATGCAATCGCCGCGATTCGGCGTGAGATTGATCTCCAGCACCGTGTCGTCCAGCGCCAGCGCCACGACCAGGTCCTCACCGGTGGCCAGCTCCAAGGGCAGCTCCAACAGGCCAGAGGCGTCGTCGCTCAATCCCAGTTCGCGCGCCGAGCACAGCATCCCCGCCGATTCCACACCGCGCAGCGTCGCCGCCTTGATCGTCGTGCCATCCGGCAGCGTGGCGCCGACCAGGGCCAGCGGCGCCTTCATGCCGGCGCGTACATTCGGCGCACCGCACACGATCTGCAGTTCCTCGCGCCCGCTGGCAACGCGGCATACATTCAATTTCTGCGCGTCCGGATGTCTGGCGACGGACAGGACCTCACCGACGACGATGCCACGCAGGGCCGGCGCCGCGCGCTCGATGCCCTCGATTTCCAGGCCCACCATCGTGAGCGCGTGCGCAAGCTGGTCGATGTCGTCGCCAGTGTCGACCCAGTCCCTCAACCAATGCAGGCCGATCTTCATAGAGCGTGTGTCATGCAAACTGCCGCAGAAACCGCAAGTCGTTCTCGAAATACAGGCGGATATCGTTGACGTTGTAACGAAGCATCGTCAGTCGATCGATGCCCATGCCGAAGGCATAGCCAGTGTAGCGCTCAGGATCGATATCCACGGCGCGCAGTACATTGGGATGCACGATGCCGCAACCGGCCACCTCCAGCCAGCCCGTGCCCTTGCATACCCGGCAGCCCGATCCGCCGCATGCGACGCAGGAAATATCGACCTCGGCCGAGGGCTCGGTGAACGGAAAGTACGACGGGCGCAGACGCATCTTCACGTCGCGCTCGAACAACTCCCTCATGAATCCGTGCAATACGGCTTTCATGTTGGCGAAGGTGATGCCCTCATCGACGACCAATCCCTCGAGTTGATGAAACATCGGGGTGTGCGTCATGTCGGAGTCGCAGCGATAGACCCTTCCTGGCACGATAATGCGAATCGGCGGCTTGTGCGACTCCATGAAGCGCACCTGCACCGGCGAGGTATGCGTGCGCAGCAAGCGGCCGTCCGGAAAATAGAACGTATCGTGCATGGCCCGCGCCGGATGATTGGCGGGAATGTTCAAGGCCTCGAAATTGTGCCAGTCGTCCTCGATCTCCGGCCCGTCGGCGACGGTGAAGCCCCCGGCGCGAAAGATCTGTTCGATGCGACGGCGCACCCGCGTCACGGGATGCAGGCCACCGCTCGCCTGGCCGCGGCCGGGCAAGGTGACATCGATGGTCTCGCTCGCCAGCCTGGCAGCGAGGATCGCGGACTCCAGAGCGAGGCGACGCTCTTCCAGGGCCTCCTGCAACGCCTCCTTGGCTTGGTTGATCTGCGCGCCCGCCACACGCCGCGCCTGCGCTTCCATGGCGCCCAGCGATTTCAACTGCGCGGTTATTTCGCCTTTCTTGCCCAGCAGGCGCACACGAATCTGCTCCAGGCCATCGATCGTGGCGCACTCCGCGATTTGCGCGCGGGCTGCTTGGAGCAACGACTGCAGGTCTTGCTTATCGGATATGGGAGCGTCGGACATAAGGGGCGTCTATCTCTTCCTCACCCGGTGAGTCGGACGCATGGATCACGGATTCATCGAACCCGCGGATCGGAAACCAGCGCCGACCCAGGATAACCAGGCGTTAGGGCAATGCCCGTTCGTGCAGGCGGTCCTGCACGAACGGGAATGCGTCGGATCAGGCAGCGCTCGCCGAATCCACGGCGGCAGGGTCGGCCTTCGCCAGGCTGTCCTTTGCCTTCTGCGCGATCACGCCGAACGCGGCTGGATCGTGCATCGCGATGTCGGCCAGCACCTTGCGGTCGATCGCCAGACCCGCGAGGTTCAAGCCTGCGATCAGCTTGCTGTACGACAAGCCATGAACGCGTGCTTCCGCATTGATACGCGTGATCCACAGCGAGCGGAAATTGCGCTTGTTGGTCTTGCGGTCGCGATACGCGTACTGGCCCGCCTTGATGACGGCCTGCTTCGCGGCGCGGAAAATCTTGCGCCGAGCGTTGTAGTAGCCCTTCGCCTTCTTGAGAATCTTTTTGTGTCGAGCGCCAGCAATGACGCCTCTTTTAACGCGTGCCATAACTCACCTCCTCAGGCGTGCGGAAGCAGCTGTGCGAGCCGCCCCAGATCTTGTTTAGCCACCATGGCGGGCGAACGCAGCTGACGCTTACGCTTGCTCGGTTTCTTGGTGAGGATGTGACGTCGATGGGACTGGGTTCGCTTGAACCCTTTGGCAGTCTTGCGAAAACGCTTCGCCGCTGCCCGGTTAGTCTTCAACTTGGGCATTACAAATGAGCTCCTTGGCTCTGATTTTACTAGCCTTTATGGAACGACAACGCTCGAGATCCGCCCTGGCTCCGCTGTCCGCCAGAGGGAGGTCGATCCCGATGCAATTGCGCCCGTTCAGGCGGGACAGCGGTCCGGACACGGACCCGAAAGTCCATAGCCGGTTGGCCGCTGCTCACTTCTTATGGCAGGGCGCGGACCTTTTTGGCATCCAGCGCCTCGCCGATGCGCACCGCCCCTGCGGGCCCGTGCGACTTGCGCACCGACATCGGACCTGTGCCCGATGTCGATGAAATCACTTTTTCTTCGGTCCGAACATCATAACCATCTGCCGCCCTTCCATCAGCGGATTCTGCTCGACCTGCGCATAAGGCAGCAGATCCTGCTGAACACGCTGCAGGAGTTCGCGGCCGACTTCCTGATGCGCCATCTCGCGGCCACGGAACCTCAAGGTCACCTTGGCCTTGTCGCCTTCTTCCAGAAAGCGAATCAGGTTACGCAGCTTCACCTGATAATCACCGTCCTCGGTCCCGGGACGAAACTTCACTTCCTTGATCTGAATCTGCTTCTGCTTGCGCTTCGCTGCGTGCGCCTTCTTGTTCTGTTCGAACAAGTATTTTCCAAAGTCCATGATGCGGCACACCGGCGGCTCTGCCGTCGGTGAGACCTCCACCAAGTCCAGCGCCGCCTCTTGCGCCATCTCGAGCGCCTCGGCTCGACTGATTACGCCGGCCTGGTTACCCTCGGCGTCGATTACGCGCAGTTTTAGCGCCGTAATCTCTTCATTGCGCTTGATGCGCTTATTGATCGGAGCAGCGATGCGTCATACCTCCAAAACAGACCGGCCGCGGCTCGCAATTTCCTCGGCTAGCCCTGAAGCAATGCTTTCCACTGGCATCGCCCCAAGGTCTTTGCCATTGCGTGTGCGCACGGCCAGAGAATGAGACCCCGCCTCGCGGTCGCCCGCTACCAATAAGTATGGGATGCGTTGCAGGGTGTGTTCGCGAATCTTAAAGCCGACCTTTTCATTGCGCAAGTCTGAGATGACTCGAAGCCCCTGATTTTTCAGGGTTTCAGTGACTTCACGCACATACGCCGACTGCTGATCGGTGATGTTCATGATCACCGCCTGCACCGGTGCCAGCCAGGTCGGCAGCCTGCCGGCATGATGCTCGATCAAAATGCCCGTAAAACGCTCCAGGGAACCGAACATGGCTCGATGCAGCATGACCGGCACGTGCTTTTGGCCATCCTCGGCGATGTAGCTCGCCCCCAGCCGTTCGGGCATGTTCAGGTCGACCTGCAATGTGCCGCACTGCCAGTCCCGACCGATCGCATCGCGCAGCACGAATTCCAGCTTCGGGCCATAGAAGGCGCCCTCACCGGGATTCAAGGTGTAATCGAGGCCCGTGGCTTCCACCGCCTTCTTCAGCGCCGCTTCCGAGCGATCCCAGACCTCGTCGCTGCCTACCCGCCGCTCAGGGCGGTCGGCAAACTTGATCGCCACTTCGTCGAAACCAAAATCCTTATATATATCAAGGATCAAGCGCGTGATCGCGACGCACTCCTCCACCAACTGGTCCTGGGTGCAGAAGACATGCGCATCGTCCTGCGTGAAGGCTCGTACCCGCATCAGTCCATGCAAGGCGCCCGACGGCTCGTAGCGATGCACCTTGCCGAATTCGCAGTAGCGCAGCGGCAGGTCGCGGTAGCTCTTGAGGCCGTGATTGAAGATCTGAACGTGCCCGGGGCAGTTCATGGGCTTGAGGCAGTAATGGCGGTCATCGGGAAGATCGGTGTAGTACATGTTCTCACCGAACTTCTCGATATGGCCGGAAGCCTGCCACAGCTTCACGTCCATCACTTCCGGTGCACTGACTTCCTCGAAACCCGCTGGTAGCTGGCGCTCGCGCATGTAGGCGATCAGGGCCTGGAACAAGGCCCAGCCCTTGGGGTGCCAGAAAACGGCGCCCGGCGCCTCTTCCTGGAAATGGAACAGGTCCAGTTCCTTGCCGATCCGGCGATGATCGCGCTTCTCGGCCTCTTCCAGGCGCGTCAGGTAGGCCTTGAGCGATTTCTCGTCGCTCCAGGCAGTGCCATAAATGCGCTGCAGCATTTCATTGCGCGAATCGCCGCGCCAATAGGCGCCAGCGATCTTCATCAGCTTGAAGATGCGCAGCTTGCCGGTGCTCGGCACGTGCGGTCCACGACACAGATCGACCCAGTCGCCCTGCCCGTAGAGGCTGATCTGCTGATCCGGTGGAATGCTGGCGATGATCTCGGCCTTGTAGACCTCGCCTTGGTCCTGGAAGAACTTCACCGCCTCGTCACGGCTCATGACCTGGCGCGTCACGCGGTTGTCTTGCTGCGACAGCTCGCGCATGCGCGTCTCGATCGCTTCCAGGTCCTCGGGCGAAAAGGGACGCTTATAGGAGAAATCGTAGTAGAAGCCGTCCTGGATCACCGGGCCGATCGTCACCTGGGCATCGGGAAACAGCTGCTTCACGGCCTGCGCCAGCAAATGCGCGGTGGAATGCCGGATGACTTCCAGGCCTTCCGGATCCCGATCGGTCACGATCGCGATCCTGGCATCGTGCTCGACCACATAGGAGGTATCGACCAGCGCGCCGTCGACCTTGCCGGCAAGGGCTGCTTTCGCAAGCCCAGGGCCGATGTCGGCAGCGATCTTCTCGATCGACACCGGCTCGGAGTAACTACGCTGACTGCCGTCCGGCAGAGTAATGACAGGCATGGAAAAGTGTGGACTTGGGCCAGAAAGCGGCTCACGCCGCACTATTTAACCAGTCATAAGTCTTGAGTCGCCATTCCGCGAAATCAAGTCGGCATCCAAGGCCGGACTCGAGATCCAGAATGGTGGGCGGTACAGGGATCGAACCTGTGACCCCTACCATGTCAAGGTAGTGCTCTACCGCTGAGCTAACCGCCCGAAAAAGGCCGGCAAGGATAACGGCGCGTCCAGGCACTGGCAAGAGCCTTACGCTGCCTTCCTTGCGCCGCCACGATCGCCGCCACGACTCGTGCCGCCGCGACGCGCAGGCACGCCCGGGATTCATGCGCCGCGGCCGCTGCGCCGTCGCCGAACCGGTCCCCGTCCATGCATCGTCCGCGCACCGCGCGCCCCTCAAGGAAGCCCCGCCTCCTGCGCCAGCCAATGCGCCGCCTGCGCCGGCGAACGCTTGTCCAGGTCCCGATCGACCATCAGGTTTGCCTGGCGCATCTGCTCGACATCGATCGCCTCCACCAGTGGCAGCAATGCACGGCGTAACAGCGGATCCTCGGCCCGGCGCGGCGCGAGCAGGATCAAGGCGTCATAGGGAAGGATCACGCCGCGAGGGTCTTCCAGCACCAGCAGATCCTCGGCCAGGATGCGACCGTCGCTGGAGAATGCCGAAATCACATCCACATCGCCACTGGCCACTGCCTTGTACATGAAGGTCGACTGATACTGGCGCTGGCGCTCGAAACGCAAGCCGTAGCCTTGCCGCAGGGCCTGCCACTCCGGACGCCCGAAAAACTCGAAGTCGCCGCCGATCTTCAACGACGGCGCATGCATGGCCAGATCCTCGATCGTACGGATACCCAGCGCCTGTGCCTGATCGCGCCGCATTGCCAGCGCATAGGCATTCTCGAAGCCCAGGCTCCCCAGCACCTGCACGCCATGCTCGCGCTGCAGCCAGCGCGACAATTCCTGCAGCAACTGTGGACGGGACGGTACATCGCGCCGGCCCATGAAATTCGCCCACACGGTACCGGAGTAGTCCACGTAGACATCCAGCTCATCGTTGAGCAAGGCCCTGAAGGCGATCGCCGAGCCCAGCCCCGTGCGGCGCGTCACCACGGCGCCGGACTCCTCGATGCGCTGGGACATCAGCGCGGCCAGGACATATTGCTCCGAGAAGCTCTTGGCGCCGACCACATAGCCGGTGGATTCGCGCTGCAGCTGCGGAATTCCCGCCCATGCGATCCCCGCCAGCAGCATCCCGACCCCGACCAGCACTCGCGCGCGACTGCGCCGCACCGCTCCAGCCTCCACCAGCGCCAACAACTGATCGCTCACCAGCGCCAGGGCCGCCGCCGCCACGCAACCGAACAGCACGAACACCCAGTTCTCGAGCTGCAGGCCGGAGAAAATATAATTGCCCAGGCTGGTCTGTCCCACCGGGGTCGACAAGGTCGCCGCGCCGATCACCCACACCGTCGCGGTACGCACCCCCGCCATCAGCATCGGCGCCGCCAACGGCAGCTCGATGCGCAGCAGGCGCTGGCGATCCGTCATGCCCACGCCACGCGCCGCCTCGATGATGGAGCGGTCCAGGCTCAGCACGCCGGTCACGCCGTTGCGGATGATCGGCAGCATGGAGTACAACGTGAGCGCCAGCAGCGAAGGCAAGAAGCCCAAGGCTGAAAAGCCCTGGCCGAAGATTCGCTGCGACAGCGCCGAGATGGCCAGCAGCAGCGGATAGAACAACGCCAGCAGCGCCAGCGCCGGAATGGTCTGGATCAAGCTGGCAAACGTCAGCACCGGCCAGCGCAGGCGCTCGCTGCGAATCGCCGCGATCGTCAACGGCAGACTGATGAGCAGGCCCAGTCCGAGCGCCGCCGCGCTCAACAGCACATGCTGGCCCAGGTAGTCCGGCAAAACGCGCCAGGCCGCCGCCACCCGCTCATCCATGATGCGCATCCGGAACGCTCACGGGTGCGCATCCAGCAGCGCATTGACCCGTAGCGCCTGCCGGCGCGGCATGTCCATCAATGCTCGCGCGTGGGGATCGTCGGCCTCTTGCATCAAGCTGCGTGGCGTTCCCTGCGCCAGGATCGAACCCTCGCGCATGATGACGATATGGTCGGCCAGCAGCACCGCTTCCAGTACGTCATGCGTCACCATCACCGTCGTAAGCCCCATGCGCTGGTGAAGCAGCCGGTACTCGCTGCCGAGCGCGTCGCGGGTCACCGGATCGAGCGCGCCAAAGGGTTCGTCCATCAGCATCAGCGACGGCCCCGCCGCCAAGGCACGCGCCACGCCGACGCGCTGGCGCTGACCGCCGGACAGCATGGACGGCAAGCGCAAGGCGAACTCCCGCGGCAGATCCACCAGCTCCATCAGTTCGACCACGCGCCGCTGCAGCGCTGGCGCATCCCATCCCAGCAGGCGCGGCGTTATCGCAATGTTCTCCGCCACGCTCATGTGCGGAAACAATCCGATACCCTGGAACACATAGCCAATTCGCCGGCGCAACAGATAGGCCGGCATGCTGCCAACCGACTCGCCGTCGATGAGGATTTCGCCTTGCTCGGGTTCGATCAGGCGATTGATGATCTTGAGCGTCGTGGTCTTGCCCGAACCCGAGCCACCGACGATGGCGACGAAGGTTCCCGCCGGCACCACCAGATTCATCGAGCGTACGGCGAACCTGCTGCCCCCATCGAAGGACTTGCTGACTTCGCGCAGCTCGATCGCCGGAGGCATGCCACCCTTCCCCGCCGCCGCCTGCGTGCCCGTCCGATCCGCGCTGTCCATCGACGTCGTCAACGCTTCACGCTCGATGAGCGCGGAGCTTGCGGCACGTGGCGCTCACAGGATTCCTGCTCGATGCATCGTCCCATCGTTCAAGGCTCCAGCGCGATCTCCATGCCCTTGCCCGTTTCCACCTGCACATACCGGGTGCCGATCTGGCGATTGCGGCCGCTATTGATGGTAATGAGTTCATCCAGCGGCGTGGCGCGCACATCCGCCTCCGGACGCGAGACGAACAGATCAGCCTGGAACGTGCCTTCCGCTTCCAAGCCGTTGGTGTCGATGCCATTCTTGCCCAGCGCATCCAAGGTCGAGGTGAACTCCTCCACGTCGCGGAACCGGCGCTGCACGAACGTCGCACCAGCCAGTCGCTCCGTGACCAGCCCGAAATCGGACATGGTCGAGGCCAGCGCGTCATACGGAAACATGCGCAGCACGAATGAAACGATCCAGGGCGGCGTCTGCGCCGCTTGCGTTGCGCGCAGCAACTGCGTATAGGTTTTCTCGGTCACGTAGCCGACGCAACCGGTGGAGAGAATGACCGTGGCGCGCCCGGCGAGTCGCGCATCCTCCGGCTTGAGCGAATCGCATTCCAGATCCGCTGTGATCCCCTGCTCGATCAGGCCAACCTGGCGCGCATAGCGAATGGCGGGCGCCGAGGCATCCAACCCGATGAATCGCGCCAGCCCCACATCCGGCCAGCTTTCATAGAAGTGCCGGTCCAGGCGCGCCAGCTCCTGCGCACTCAGGGCAGTCATTTCGTGACATGCATAACGGCTGCGCAAGGCGCCGAAGCTCAACGGAAAACGATGCACCGCCGCATTGATGCCATAGGAACACCCCACATCCAGCACGGTTTGCTCGCCACCATGGCGTTGGATCCGGGCGCTCAGGAGTTGTCGCAGCACCGGCTCGGCAAGATCGGGAATCATGTAATCCAACGAACCCAGCACCGAGAAATAGGCGCGCGGGTCATCACAGGCATAGATATCGTCGAAATTCGCTTTCGACGTATTGATGGCAGCGAAGCTGCTTCTCATCAGGGTCTCCCCTTGGCGGCTGAGCGACTTCCACAGGACTGACGAATGTCATCGATGTCCGTGGCACGAATGGAGCGCCACGACTGGCGCCTCCCCGCTTGTTCGCGATAGATGGGGAGACTGGCTCCAACAAGCACTGGCTTCATC
>JBEBRC010000094.1:0-11915 GCA_040395055.1 Steroidobacter denitrificans | reverse complement strand
TCAGATTCCGGCTTGCCAGGTGCTGGGCAGGCCGAGGCGCGTCAGGAGTTCTTCTATGCGCAGGCAGATTTCCCGGGCTTCCGGCTGGGCCCGCAGACTGCGCGCGATGGAGTTCAAGAACGTACCGATGACTTGCGTGTTCGGATGCGAGGTGGACAGTTCCGTCTCGACCCGCTCCAGCAGCTCGAACAAGTCATCCTGGTCGCACTCCGAAAAGGTAAGTGCGCCGACCATGTCATGCAGGGCGCCCAGCGTCTGGCGCACTTCGGTCAGTTCCAGGGCGTCCATGGCAACTACTTTGGACCTCCCGGATCACGGACGCAAGATGGCCTGGGATTGCCGCGACGCCACGTCCTGGGGTGCGATCCGGGTCCACTCGCTGCCCCGATGGCCGAATGTCCCGGCGTTATCGTGCCGGGCCGCGCAGGCATCGGTTAAGCTTGCCGTATTCCAACAAAATGCGCTCCACCGGCCGGAACGAGGCGCAGGAGACATGCGCAGAGAGGGGACGCGTGCAGCTGTTTCTTTGCTATCTGATCGCCGGCTGGTCCGGTTTTTTTGTGATGGCCGTCGAGTTGCTCGGCGGGCGCTTGCTGGCGCCTACTTTCGGCAGCAGCATCTACGTGTGGGGCGCCATCATCACGGTCTTCATGCTGGCATTGTCGCTGGGATACCTGGCGGGTGGCAGGCTGTCGATGCATGCGCCGAGCGTGCGGCGCCTGGGGGTGATCCTGGCGGTGGCGGCAATGACCGTGCTGCCGTTGCTGCTGTTCGCCGAGCACATGCTGGAGGCGGTCGCGAGCCGTGTGCCCGATCCGCGTTTTGGTTCGCTGCTGGGCGCGACGGTGTTGTTCTTTGTGCCGACGCTCTTTTCCGGCATGATCTCGCCCTATGCCGTGCGGCTGCTGGTCCAGGACCAGAATAGTTCGGGCCGACACGCGGGACAGCTGTATTTCGTTTCCACCTTCGGCAGTGCCGCAGGTACCCTGATGACGTCGTTCTATTTGGTGCTGATCATGGAAGTGAATCATATTTTGCTCGCCATGTTGATGATCTCGGCGAGCATCGCCGCGCTGGCCTGGTTCGCGGGCGATCGTCATGCGTAGGCGGGGCATCGCGCCGATGCTGGCCTCGATGTTCAAGCTGGCTTGGGCCGGCCTGGGAATGCTGTTGGTTGCCGGTATTTCGCAGGCGGATTCGATGAAATTGCTGCATTCCGAGCGTTCGCTGTATCGCGAAGTACTGGTCTATGAGACCGGCGGCGTGCGCTGCATGTGTTTCACGAACCAATGCCGCATCGGGCGGCAATCCTGCATGGATCGCAAGCGTCCGGACCGTATCGTCATGACTTATCCCCAGATGATGCTCGGTGCGCTGTATGTCAATCCGCAGCCGAAATCGATCCTGATCGTCGGGCTGGGCGGAGGAACCCTGCCAAGCGTGCTGGCCGAGTTGCTGCCGCAGGCGCGAATCGACGTGGTGGAGATCGATCCGGCCGTGGTGCGCGTGGCGAAGGAATATTTCGGCTACCAGGAAAGCGAGCGGCTGCGCACGTTCGAGATGGACGGCCGGGTCTATGTCAAGCGGGCGATTCGCGAGCGGCGTCACTATGATCTGATCATGCTCGATGCCTTCGATCACGAGTACATTCCGGAGCATCTGCTGACGCGGGAGTTCATCGGCGAAGTGAAATCGCTGCTCGCGCCCGACGGGGTGCTGGCCGCGAATACATTCTCCTCCAGCCGCCTGTACGATTATGAGTCCGTGACGTATGCCGCGGTGTTTCCCGAGTTTTTCAATCTGAAACGGGACAACCGGGTGATCATCGCCGTGAATGGCGAAATGCCTCCGGACAGGCATTTGAAGGCCAACAGCGAACGTTTCCAGGACGTGTTCGGCCACTACGGATTCAAGGCGGCGAACATCTTGCCGCTTTTTTCCCGCCGGGCGGACTGGGATCCCGATACCCGAGTGCTGACCGACCAGTTCTCGCCCGCCAACTTGTTGAATCTGGGCAGGTAGCAGCGCGCCGGTGCACTCCGCGTCACGGCGCATCCGGGCATGCGACGGCCGGCCACGCCGGATTATCCAAAGGACAACCCGCGCAGCGGGACGGCCGGCTGCTGGTCAGCGGTTGCGCGCCAGCAGGCCGATGAGCAATCCGATGCCCGCTGCGGCGCCGATAGCGCCCCATGAGTGGTCGCGAATATACGAATCCGTCCGACGCGCGGCCTTGCGCATGCGACGCTGCAGGCGTGCACCGTCCAGATGGTCCATCGCCTCGCGCAAGCTGCGTTCGGCCCGGGCGCGCACTTCCTGCACCCGATCGCCGCCGACATCTGCGGTAGCGCTGAGCAGGGCCTCGGCGTCGCGCGCCACATTGTGCAGGTCCTTGCGCAGATTTTTGAGTGGGGAATCAAGGCCGTTTCGCATCAGAATCTCCTCTAGGTTCGATTTCGCGTATCGCGCAGCCGATAGCCCTTGCCCCGGACATGGCCGCGACCGACCCCGGGTACACTGGGCCGACTCTGGCCGAAATAACTGCCCGAAGGGGCGCATCGCTGGCGTCTTGTGAACAGAACGGCCTGCCGCCGGTCGCGGTTCCGCTCTTTCCGTCGGCCGGCTTTGCGATTACGCTGCCGGGAACGATCGCGGCGCGAGCGGCAAGGTCCTGGCTGTCGTATTGCCTTGTCCTGCGGCGGTCCGCCAGGCGATTCTCCCCGGCGAACCGTTCGGTTTTGCCGCTATCCCATGAAAATCCACCTTGCTCTCGGGCGGGTCGATCGCTATGTTCCGCCTTCGTTTCAGGGAGCCTTGCGCCGTATGGCAATGAATTTTCTAGACTTCGAGCAGCCGATCGCCGAATTGGAGGCCAAGATCGACGAGCTGAAGTTTGTCTCCAGCGATGCCGAGGTGAATATCGGCGAGGAGATCGCGCGTCTGCGCGCCAAGAGCCGGGTGCTCACGACCAGCATTTTCTCCAATCTGACGCAGTGGCAGATCGCGCAGCTTGCGCGCCATCCGCAGCGACCTTACACCTTGGATTATGTCGCTGCGGTGTTCACCGACTTCCAGGAGTTGCACGGGGATCGCATGTACGCCGACGACCACGCCATCATTGGCGGGCCGGCACGGCTGGACGGCAGGCCGGTGATGTTGATCGGCCAGCAGAAGGGCCGCGATACCAAGGAACGCGTGCGGCGCAACTACGGCATGCCGAAACCTGAAGGCTATCGCAAGGCCTTGCGCCTGATGCATATGGCCGAACGTTTCCAGATGCCGTTGATTACATTCATCGACACTGCCGGCGCCTATCCGGGTGTAGGGGCGGAGGAGCGCGGACAAAGCGAGGCGATCGCACGCAATCTGTTCGAAATGTCGACCTTGCAAGTCCCCATCATCGCCCTCGTGATCGGCGAGGGCGGCTCCGGCGGCGCCCTGGCGATCGGGGTATCCGATCGGCTGCTGATGCTTCAATACAGCATTTACTCGGTCATCTCGCCCGAGGGCTGCGCGGGCATACTCTGGCGCAGTGCCGACAAGAAGGACCTGGCCGCGGAGGCGATGGGCGTCAGCGCTGAACGCATCGCCAAGCTGGGCGTGGTCGACGAGGTGCTCAGGGAGCCGCTGGGCGGCGCGCATCGCGATCCGCAGGTGATGGCGGATGCGGTCAAGGAGGCACTGCTGAGGCACCTGGGCGAACTGCAGCACCTGACGCCGGAGCAGTTGATCGAGACTCGCCAACGGCGGCTGCGCGGGTACGGGGTCTATAGCGAAGACTGATTGCAGCGCGAGTGCCGCAAGCGTTGCCAGCGTGTACCGCCCATGCCGCGATTTTCTCCCGCAGCCTTATCGGCCTCGCTGAAGGCCTGCATGCCCCCCGAGGCGGGCGCGCTGTGCATTGCCTATAGCGGCGGCTTGGATTCCACTGTCTTGCTGCATGCAGCGGCTCGAATGTGCGCCGCCGAGGGCAGCTACCGCCTGCGCGCGGTTCACATCGACCACCAATTGCAGGCCGCCTCCGGACAGTGGCGCGAACATTGCGCGCGCACTGCCGCCGCCTTGCAGGTGGAATTCCTGGCGCTGAAGGTCGAGGTGGCGCGTGATTCGCATCAGGGGCTGGAGGCGTCGGCGCGCACCGCGCGCTATGCCGCACTGCAGGCCCTGCTGCTGCCCGGCGAAGCGCTGCTGACGGCGCATCACGCCGACGATCAGCTGGAAACGGTCTTGTTGGCGCTCATGCGCGGCGCTGGACTGCGCGGCATGGGTGCCATGCCGTCGCGCCAGCCTTGCGGCGAGGGGTGGCTGGTCCGTCCATTGCTGGAGTCCACCCGTGCGGAGCTGGAGGCATGGGCGCGCGCCCAGCAAGTGCGCTGGCTCGATGAACCGTCCAACGAAAGCCTCGGCTTCGATCGCAACTACCTGCGTCATCGCATCCTGCCGCTGTTGTACCAGCGCTGGCCGGCAGCGCCACGCAGCGCGGCGCGCAGCGCGGCGCATTTGGGCGAAGCGGAACGAATGCTCGATGCGCTGGCGGCGGCGGATTGCGCTCAGGCAGCCTGCGGGACCTGCCTGAGGGTCGACGCCCTGGCAGCGCTCGACAGCGCTCGACGCCGCAACGTGATGCGCCATTGGATCAGGCGCCATGACCTGCTTGCGCCCTCCACGCGCAAGCTCGCCACTATCGAACACGACATGCTCAGGGCGCGTCAGGACCGCAATCCTTGCGTGCAATGGGAGGGCGGGGAGATCCGGCGCTACCGCGGGCTGTTGTATTGCCTCAGGCCGAGGGCGGACCTGGATGCACGCCAGGCGATCTTGTGGCAGGTGGACCGGCCTGTCGCGCTGCCGGCCCAGTTGGGGCACCTGCGCCTGGCTGCGATCGAGGCAGCGCACTTCCCGGGCGCGGCCGCCGGGCGCAATACCGATGAGCGCAGCGCCGGGGATGCGGGCCGCCGTCCGGTGGCGCTGGCGGTGGCGAAACTGGTCCAGCCCCTGCAGATCCGCTTTCGCAGCGGCGGCGAATCCTTGCGCCCCGCAGGCGACGTGCATCGGCGAAAACTCAAGAAGCTGCTGCAGTCCAGCGCCGTACTGCCCTGGTGGCGCGAACGCCTGCCGCTCATCTACAGCGACGGGCGGCTGGCTGCCGTGGGCGATTTGTGGATCGCGCAGGAGTTTGCCGCCGAGGCAGGCGAGCCGGCGGCAAGAATTGTGTGGCAAGGAAGGCCAGATCTTCTTTCCTCGAACCCACGACTCCGATAGACTGTCCTCCCGTCGTGATGACAGTGGCGCACCTGTGGTGCATCACCTTTCCCCAGCCTACCTCTTCGAAGCGACGGTGCCTGTGATGACGCGTTATATTTGTGTGACCGGCGGTGTCGTTTCCTCCCTGGGGAAAGGCATCTCGGCAGCCTCCCTGGGCGCCATTCTGGAAGCTCGCGGGCTCAAGGTGAGCATGGTGAAGCTGGATCCGTACATCAATGTCGATCCAGGCACCATGAGCCCGTTCCAGCACGGCGAGGTTTTTGTGACCACCGATGGTACGGAAACGGACCTCGACCTGGGTCACTATGAGCGCTTCGTGCGCACCACGACTTCGCGCAACAGTAATTTCACGACCGGGCGCATCTATGAGCGCGTCATCGCCAAGGAGCGCCGCGGCGACTATCTCGGTGCGACGGTGCAGGTCATCCCGCACATTACCGATGAGATCAAGCACTGCATACGCATGGGTGCCGGCGATGCCGACATATGCATGGTCGAGATCGGCGGTACGGTCGGCGATATCGAGTCGCTGCCGTTCCTGGAGGCCATCCGCCAGCTGGGAGTGGAACTGGGGCATGACAACGTGCTCTACATGCATCTGACGCTGATTCCCTACATCCCGACCTCGGGAGAGATCAAGACCAAGCCGACACAGCATTCCGTCAAGGAACTGCGTTCGATCGGCATTCAGCCGGACGTATTGCTGTGCCGCCTGCATGACACCCTGCCCGAGGAGCAGCGGCGCAAGATCGCATTGTTCACCAATGTGGATGAGCGAGCGGTGATCTCGGCCGTGGATGCCGACGATCTGTACAAGATCCCGTTGCTGCTGCATGAGCAGGGCCTGGACGACATCGTGGTCAACAAGCTGCGCCTGGACGTGCCGCCAGCGGACTTGAGCGAATGGCGCCGGGTGGTCGCGGCCAAGGCCAATCCGGATGCGAGCGTGACGATCGCGATGGTGGGCAAGTACGTGAATCTGCGCGATGCCTATATCTCGCTGACGGAGGCGCTGACGCATGCCGGGGTGCGTACCCGGACGCGAGTGAATATCCAGTTCGTGGAGGCGACCGACGTCGAGAAGCATGGCACCGGCTGCCTGGAAGGCGTCGATGCGATCCTGGTGCCAGGCGGCTTCGGCGAGCGCGGCGTCGATGGCAAGCTGCGGGCGATTCAATACGCGCGCGAGCAGCAGATCCCCTATCTCGGGATCTGCCTGGGGATGCAGCTGGCGATCGTCGAGTTCGCGCGGCATGTCGCCGGACTGCAAGGCGCGCATTCGACCGAGTTCAATCGCAGTTCCCCGCACCCGGTGATTGCGTTGATCGCAGAATGGCAGGATGAAAAGGGTACCGTCGAGCAACGCAGCGACAAGTCGGACCTGGGTGGCACGATGCGATTGGGGGCCCAGGAGGTGCGTCTGTCGCACGGCTCGCAGGCACATCGGATCTATGGTTCGGATCTGATCATGGAGCGCCATCGGCACCGGTTCGAATTCAACAACCGCTACTTGCAGAAGCTGATGAATGCGGGGTTGCGCTTCTCGGGATTCTCGCGCGACGGCCTGGTGGAGATGATCGAGTTGCCGGCGCACCCGTTCTTCGTCGCCAGCCAGTTCCACCCGGAATTTCGCTCCACGCCTCGTGACGGCCACCCCCTGTTCACGGAATTCCTGCAGGCGGCGCGCGCCCATCGGCAGCAGCAGCAGCTGCCCGCCGCAGTGAATGCATGACATGCGCCTGCTCAACCATATCGTTGGCGCCGACCAGCCATTCTTCCTGATCGCCGGCCCGTGCGTCGTCGAAAGTGAAACGCTGGTGCTGGAGACAGCCGGTACGCTCAAGGAGCTGACCGGACGCCTGGGCATCCCCTTCATTTTCAAGTCGTCGTTCGACAAGGCAAATCGTTCTTCACGGGCAAGCTTTCGCGGTCCCGGCATGGAGCAGGGGCTGCGCATATTGTCGGAAGTCAAACGCCAGCTGGATTTGCCGATATTGACCGACGTCCACGAGGACACGCCATTGGCGGAGGTGGCCTCGGTCGTGGATGTGCTGCAGACACCGGCGTTCCTGTGCCGGCAGACCAACTTCATCCTCAATGTGTGTTCGCAGCAGCGTCCCGTGAACATCAAGAAAGGACAGTTTCTTTCTCCCTGGGAAATGCAGAACGTCGTCGACAAGGCGCGCTCGACCGGCAACGAACAGATCATGGTCTGCGAGCGCGGTTTCAGCTTCGGCTACAACAACCTGGTTTCCGACATGCGCTCGCTGGCGGTCATGCGCGCCACCGGCTGTCCGGTCGTGTTCGATGCGACCCACTCGGTACAACTGCCGGGCGGGCAGGGCAGCGCCTCGGGCGGGCAGCGCGAATTCGTGCCGGTGCTGGCGCGCGCGGCGGTCGGCGCCGGCGTGGCGGGACTGTTCATGGAGACGCATCCCGATCCTGACAAGGCGCTGTCGGACGGACCGAACGCGTGGCCGCTGGGGCGCATGGAGGCGCTGCTGACGACACTCAAAGAACTCGACCAAATCGTCAAACGTCGTCCCTACGAGGAAAGCCTGTTATGAGCAAGATCGTCGACATCCGCGGGCGCGAAATCATCGACTCGCGCGGCAATCCCACCGTGGAGGCCGATGTAGTGTTGGATTCCGGCGCGCTGGGGCGCGCGGCGGTTCCCTCCGGAGCCTCGACCGGCACGCGCGAAGCGGTGGAGTTGCGCGACGGCGACCCGCATCGCTACCTGGGCAAGGGTGTGCTCAAGGCGGTCGGCAACGTCAATGGTGAAATTCGCCAGGCGCTGCTCGGGCGCGACGCGGCGAACCAGGAAGCGATCGACGGCACGATGATCGACCTGGACGGCACGCCCGCCAAATCCCGGCTCGGCGCCAATGCGCTACTCGCGGTATCGCTGGCAAGCGCGCACGCCATGGCGCACCACACCCGACAGTCCTTGTTCCGTCGCCTGGGCGGCGCCGGTCCGAAGATCCTGCCAGTGCCGATGATGAACATCATCAACGGCGGCGCGCATGCCGACAACAGTGTCGACATCCAGGAGTTCATGATCCTGCCCGTGGGAGCTCCCTCACTGTCCGAGGCGCTGCGCTACGGCGCGGAGATCTTCCATACCCTGAAGAAGGTCCTGCACGAGCGCAAGCTTTCGACCGCCGTCGGCGACGAGGGCGGGTTCGCACCCGACCTGCCTTCCAACGAAGCGGCGCTGGAGACGATACTGGAAGCGATCGATCGCGCGGGGTTCCAGGCCGGCCGGCAGATCTTGCTGGGCCTGGATGTCGCCAGCACCGAGTTCTACAACGATGGCATCTACGAGCTGAAGTCCGAGAATCGCAAGTTCACCGCGGTGCAGTTCGTCGACTACCTGGAGGGGCTGGTCGGACGCTATCCGATCATCACCATCGAGGATGGCATGAGCGAGGGCGATTGGGACGGTTGGGCCCTGCTGACACGACGCCTGGGGCAGCGTGTGCAATTGGTCGGCGATGACTTGTTCGTGACCAATACCAGGATCCTCGAGGAAGGAATCACGAAAAAGATCGCCAATGCGATCTTGATCAAGCCGAATCAGATCGGCACTTTGAGCGAAACCCTGGCGGCGATCGAGATGGCGGCCGGCGCCGATTATGCATCGGTGGTATCGCATCGCTCCGGGGAGACCGAGGATTCGACCATTGCCGATATCGCCGTCGCGACGCTGGCCACTCAGATCAAGACCGGCTCCATGTCGCGCTCGGATCGGATCGCGAAGTACAACCAGCTGCTGCGCATCGAAGCGGAACTCGGCGTCGAGGGACGCTATGCAGGGGTGGAGGCGTTTCCCGTCCCGCTGCCGGGTGTATCCTGCTGACGCATGAAATTCCTGGCCGCAGGACTGCTCATCTTACTCGTGCTCCTGCAATATCGCCTGTGGCTGGGCGAGGATGGGATGCGCGAGGTGATACGCCTGCGCGCCGAAATCACGGCTCAGCTTGAAGAGAACAGCCAGCTGCGAGAGCGCAATCGCACGCTGGCCGCCGAGGTGCAGGATCTGAAGCAGGGCACGACGGCGATCGAAGAGCGTGCGCGCACCGATCTGGGGATGGTGGGCCAGGGCGAGACTTTCTATCAGGTCGTCGAGCCGCGGCGGGCCATCGCATCCCCCGAAGAAGACGTCCAGGATATCCCGGCAGCGCCGCATCCCGAGCACAGTATCGAGCACGGCAATGAACGCACTCTGGATCGCCACGCTCAAGGCGAGCCGCGAACCGTTACCGGCCGAGCGGCGATACAGGACTAGGCGGCATGGCGGCAGGTTTCGGATCACCTTCTCGCTATTGGGCGATCGTTCCGGCCGCGGGTAGATCGCGGCGCATGGACCGGGCTCTGGGCAAGCCGTCGCTGCCCAAGCAGTACCTGCCGTTGGCAGGGCGTCGCGTCCTGGAGTGGTCGCTGGCGCCCCTGCTCGATGATGCGAAATGTGAACGTGCGGTCGTGGTGCTGGCCCAGGACGACCAGCATTGGCCGGGGTTGCCGCTGGCGCGGCATCCGAAGCTGCTGACGGCGATCGGAGGCGAGGAGCGCGCCGATTCGGTGCGCTCGGGACTGGCGGCTCTGCAGGGGCAGGTCGAGGACGACGATTGGATACTGGTGCATGACGCGGCGCGTCCCTGTGTGCTGCGCGAGGATATCGAGAGCTTGCTGGACCAACTGCGAGACGATGCGGTGGGCGGGTTGCTGGCGGCGCCGCTGGTGGACACGCTCAAGCGCGTGGATGCATCGGCTCGTGTACAGCATACGGTTGCCCGCGACGCCCTGTGGCGCGCCTTCACGCCGCAGATGTTTCGCCATGGCGTGCTGGTGCGCGCACTGGCGCATGGACTCGAGCATCGCCTGACCATGACCGATGAAGCGCAGGCGGTCGAGGGCTTGGGATTGCAGCCGCGGCTGGTGGCCGGCGACAGCGACAACATCAAGATCACGCTGCCCGAGGATCTGCAGCGTGCCGAGCGCATCCTGCGATGCCGCGGCGTTGCCTGAGCGCGGCCGCATGAGCAGCACGTTCAGAGTAGGCCAGGGCTACGACGTTCACGCCTTCACGAGCGGGGCGCACGTGACGCTCGGTGGTGAAAGAATTCCCCATACGCATGGGATACAGGCGCACTCCGATGGGGACGTATTGCTGCACGCCTTGTGCGATGCGCTGCTGGGGGCGGCGGGCCTGGGCGACATCGGCGTGCATTTCCCGGATTCGGATCCGCGCTGGCGCGGCGCTGACAGCCGGATTTTCCTGCGCCACGTGCGCCAGCTATTGCAGGAACGCGGTTTTCGCGTGGTGAATGTCGATGCGACCGTGCTCGCCGAGGCGCCTCGCCTGGGAGGATACCGCGACTCGATACGCTCGAATATCGCTGCCGACCTGGCGCTGGATATCGATTGCGTGAATGTGAAAGCGACCACCAGCGAAGGATTGGGTTTCATCGGTCGGCGCGAAGGACTGGCTTGTCAGGCCATAGCGCTGCTCGAGCGTCTTGTCGAACGGGGAACTTCTTGATCGATTTCACACAGCTGATGAGTCTGCCCCATGCGCACGGCGGACCGGCGGGCAGTGCGCGCGTGCGCGCGACGCCTGAGGATTTCGTGGTGCGGGAATGGCTGGGCTTCGAGCCGGACGGCGAGGGCGATCACCTGTTGTTGCAGGTGCGCAAGCGTAATGCCAATACCATGTGGGTGGCCAAGCAATTGGCGGGAATCGCCAAGATCCATCCACGAGACGTCGGGTTCGCCGGCCTGAAGGACCGCGATGCGATCACCGAACAGGCTTTCACGGTGCCGGCGCGCTCGGCGATCGGCCAGGTGGACATCCGGCAGTGGCTGGAGGTGTCGGGCGAGGGTTTCGAGGTGATCGCGGTGGATCGCCAGCGCCGCAAACTCAAGCGCGGCGCGCTGCGGGGCAACCAGTTCGAGATCGTGCTGCGCGATTTTGCCGGCGATCCCGCGCGACTGGAGCATAGGCTGCAGGCGATCGCGGCCGAGGGCATACCCAATTATTTCGGCCCGCAGCGCTTCGGCCGATCGGGGAGCAACTTGAAGCTGGCGCAGGCGTGGTTTTCCGGGACGCAGTCACCGCGTGATCGCGCCCAGCGCGGTTTCGCGCTGTCGGCGGCGCGCGCGGCGATCTTCAATGCGGTTCTGGCGCAGCGCGTGAACGATGGCACCTGGAACACGCTGCTGGACGGAGAAATCGCCAATCTGAATGGCAGCGGCAGCATTTTCGCGGTGTCGGTGGTCGATGAGGCGCTGAGCGAACGCTGTCGCACGCTCGATATCCATCCCAGCGGTCCGTTGTGGGGCACCACCTCGGTAGTCGATGGCGCGGCCAGCGCACCGGCGGCGCTGGAGCAGCAGGTTGCCGAGCGATACCCGGTCCTGGCCGAGGGGCTGGTCGGCGCAGGGCTGGAGGCCGAACGCCGTGCGTTGCGCACGCCGGTGGCCGAACTGTCATGGACGATCGCCGCCGGCGATGTCCATCTGGGCTTCAGGCTGCAGCGAGGTTCGTTTGCCACGGCGGTCCTGCACGAGCTGATCGACGATGTCTTCACCGCACAGCTGCCGGAGGCAGGCGACTAGAGTCATGCAGTCATGGGTCGGGGCCGCAC
>JBEBRC010000093.1:0-11952 GCA_040395055.1 Steroidobacter denitrificans | reverse complement strand
CCGGTAAAAATCTGGGGGGGCGAGGGCTTTGGTGGGGCTGCCGCCCCCCCGGGGGCCTCCGGGGCCCATCAAACACTATGGCTGGGCCCCCCAAGGCCCAGGGAGGGACTGCAATCATTGCTATCGGTGGCTCTATGAGCGCCAGGCAGGTGGGTGCCGGCCGGATGAGGGCGGTGGCATGTTGGGCCGGGCTGTCTTCAGGTTGCTCTGAGGTCCGCGAACTGTAGTGCCGCCAGGCGCGCATAGAGTGTGTTGTTGGCCAGCAATTCGGCGTGGGTGCCGATGGCGACGATCCGGCCGTGGTCCATCACCACGATGCGATCGGCCTTGAGGATGGTGGCCAGCCGATGCGCGATGATGATGGTCGTGCGCTGCTGCATCAGGCGCTCCAGTGCCTCCTGGACGGCGCGTTCGCTTTGCGCATCGAGCGAACTGGTTGCTTCGTCGAGCAGCAGGATGGGCGGATCCTTCAGCAGTGCCCGCGCAATGGCAAGGCGCTGGCGTTGTCCCCCCGACAGGCGCGTGCCGCGTTCGCCCAGGAATGTATCGTAGCCTTGCGGCAGCTTGCGGATGAAGGTGTCTGCGCCCGCGGCCTGTGCCGCCGCCTCGATTTCCGCATCGCTGGCCGTCGGCCGACCGTAGCGGATGTTTTCGCGCGCGCTGGCGCCGAACAATACGGTTTCCTGCGGCACCAGGCCGATGCGGGTGCGTAGGTCCACCGGCCTCACCGTGCTGATGTCGACACCATCGACCACGACGCGTCCGGCGGCGGGATCGTAGAATCTCAGCAAGAGTTGGAACGTCGTGCTTTTGCCGGCGCCCGAGGGGCCGACGAAGGCAATGTTCTCGCCTGGTTCGATGTCCAGCGAGAACTGGTCCAGTGCCAGCGAATCCGGACGCGAGGGATAGTGAAAGGAGACGTTCTCGAAGCGGATACTCCCGTGCGAGACGCTGGGAAAGCTTTGCGGCTGGGCAGGGGCAACGATTTTGGGCGTGGCGGTGCGCAATTCGACCAGCCGCTCCATCGCGCCGGCAGCGCGTTGCACCTCGCCCCACATCTCGCTGAGCGAGGCGGCGGAAATGGCGACGTAGACCGCGTAGATCAGGAACTGGCTCAGCTCGCCGCCGGTCATCTCGCCGGCGAGGACGCGATGGGCGCCTTGCCACAGTACCAGCGTGACGGCGCCGAAGATCAGCATGGTGCCGACCGCGGTCAGCAAGGCTCGCATGCGCGTGCGACGCACGGCGATGGTGAAGGAATCCTCGACCGCGCCGTCATAGCGCTGGCTGTGCAGGTCCTCCAGCGTGAACGCCTGTACGGTCTGGATCGCATTCAGGGTTTCCCCCGCCAGGCCGCTGGTGTCGGCGATACGATCCTGCGATTGCCTGGACAGGACCCGCAGACGCCGCCCGACGATGATCAGCGGCACGATGACCAGCGGCAGCAGCGCCAGGATCATGCCGGCCAGGGACGGACTGGTGGCGATGAGCAATGCCAGCGCGCCGATGAGTTGAATGGTTGAGCGCAGCGTGATCGACAGGTTCACGCCGGCGATGGACTGCACCAGCGTCGTGTCGGTCGTCAGCCGGGACAATACCTCGCCGCTGCGCGTGATCTCGAAGAACGTCGGATCCATGCGGATGATGCGACGGTATATGTCGGTGCGCAGATCCGCGATCACCCGCTCGCCGAGCCAGGTCACCAAATAGAAACGCAACGCCGCGAACACACCAAAAATCACCGCGGCGACCAGGAACGCGACGAAGTAGGTGTCGATGGTGGCGCGGTCCTGGACGGCCATGCCTTTGTCGATCACATTGCGAAAGGCAAGCGGCAACACCAGCATGGCGGCCGATGCGATCAGCAGCGCGCTCATGGCCAGCATGAGCGTCTTCTTGTAGACGCGCAGGTAGGGCCACAGGGCGCGCAGCGGCTTCAGCGAGCGGGATTTCGGACGTTCGGTTGATGGCTCAGACATGATGGGTAGGGTGACGCTTCATCGATAGGTCGGCAATTCCTCGTCCTCGAACAATGCAGTCACCTCTGCCGGCGTGTTGGCACTGCCGGCGCGATCGACCAGACGGCGCGTGAGGTGCGGGCCGACGGCCTGCAGGAAATCGTACATGTAGCTGCGCAGCAGCGCGCCTTGGTGAAATCCCACCCAGGTCAGATGCGCCGGGAACAGGTGGGCGGCGTCGATCGCAACCAGATCCGCATCCTCTTGCGGGTCCAGCGCCATGCTGGCCACGATGCCGACGCCCAGCCCCAGTCGCACGTAGGTCTTGATCACGTCCGCGTCGCGGGCCGTCAGGGCCAGATTCAGCGTCATGCCTGCCTTGGCAAAGATCTGTTCCAGCGAGGAGGGACCCGAGGTGCCGAAAACATAGGTGACGATGGGATATTTCGCCAGCACCTCGATGGTGATGTTCGTTTCCTGCGCCAGCGGATGGTCGTGCGGGACGACGATGCGCCGGTGCCAGCGATAGCAGGGCAGCAGCACCAGGTTGGTGAACAGTTCCTGCGAGCCGGTGTTGATCGCGAAGTCGATCCGATCCCGCGCCGCCATGTCTGCGATCTGCTCCGAGGTGCCCTGGTGCAGGTGCAGTTCCACCAGCGGGTAGCGCTCCCGGAACTGGCGGATGACCGGTGGCAGGACATAGCGCGCTTGGGTGTGGGTGGTTCCGATAGCAAGCGAACCGCGCCCGTCGCCCTTTTGCTCATCGGCCAGCCGCTTGATGCTCTGGACCTCCTTGAGGATCTTCTGCGCGCGCTCGATCACGCGTTTGCCCGCCGGAGTGACGCGCGTCAAGGTGCGTCCCTGGCGCAGAAAGATCGGGAATCCCAACTCGTCTTCGAGCTGTTTGAGTTGTTTGCTGACCCCCGGCTGCGAGGTATGCATCCGCGCGGCGGCGGCAGTGATGTTGAGATCGTTTTCGACGATCGCGGCCAGATAGCGCAATTGCTGCAGTTTCATGCACTTAACTTTAGCCGAAGGAGGGGGGTGAAGTCATAACGACCCCGCATCATGACAGAACAAACGGGTCTTTCCCTGGTTACAACCCGGTTAGATACAGTGGCTTCCCTGTGGGTAAGGGCCAAAAGCCCTCGAATCTCCATCTTCGCCACCGAACCACCGGACTCGTAAAGAAGAACTTCATGAGCGTCGAGCAGCTTTCACCTCGTCTGCGCAGCCTGGTCCAGGACACGCGAACCGCGCTCGAGCGCGCCGTCCAGGACTACCAGGATGTGGTCTATTCCAACAGCCTCGGGGCGGAGGCGATGGTTCTGACCGACATCATTTGCACGGATGTGCCTGAAATCGGGATGTTCACGCTCGACACCGGACGGTTGCACGAGGAGACGCTGGCGCTGCTGGAGCGCATCGAGCGACGCTACCAGCGTCGCATCCAGGTCTTCCACCCTGAATCCAGCGCGATCGAACACTATGTGCGCGACCATGGCATCAATGGATTCTATCTGGGCGTCGCGGAGCGGCAATCCTGTTGCAACATGCGCAAGATCGAACCGTTCAAGCGCGGGATTGCGGGCTACAAGGCCTGGATTACCGGGGTGCGCCGCGAGCAATCCGCCGAGCGCGCGCTCGGCGAGGCGGTTTCCTGGGATGAGCGCTATGGCCTGTGGAAGCTCAGCCCGCTGCTGGAATGGAACGAAGAGGATGTCTGGGCGTACATCAAGGCCCGCAATTTGCCGTACAACGCATTGCACGACAAAGGATTCCCCAGCATCGGCTGCGCGCCCTGCACCCGCGCCGTCGACGCCGGCGCGGACCCTCGTTCGGGCCGCTGGTGGTGGGAGAATCCCGAATCGCGCGAGTGCGGGCTGCAGCCGCGCCGCCGCGTCATTCCGCTGAAGGCCGAACCGCTGCGCGCGGCCGCCAAAAGCGCCTGACCGCTACCGTTACCGAGCCGCAAGACACGCCATGGACTACTTTCCGATCTTTTTGCGGCTGGCCGGCGAGCCTGTGCTCGTGGTCGGCGGCGGCGAGGTCGCCGCACGCAAGATCGATCTGTTGCTGCGCACGTCGGCCAAGGTCACCGTGGTGGCGCCCGAGCTGATTGCCTCTCTTGCCGACAAGGCGGCGGCCGGCGCGATCGTCCATATCGACCATGAGTTCCAGCCGCAGCATCTGGATGGCATGCGCCTGGCGATCGCCGCCACCGACAGGCACTCCGTCAATGCGTGGGTCGCGCACCAGGCTGGCAGACGCAATATCCCGGTCAACGTCGTGGACGACCGCGACCTGTCCGCTTTCATCATGCCGGCGATCATCGATCGCTCGCCGGTGGTGGTGGCGGTGGGCAGCAGCGGCGATGCCCCGGTGTTGACGCGCCGGCTGCGCGAGAAGCTCGAGTCGTTTCTGCCGCAGCGCCTGGGAGCCTTGGCGAGGCTTGCCGGACGGCTGCGCCCGTTGGTCAAGACTCGCCTGGCGAGCCTGAGCGCCCGCCGCCGCTTCTGGGAGCAGTTCTTCGATGGTCCGTTTGCGGCCGACCTGCTCGCAGGCCGCCAGGATGCGGCCGACGAGGCGCTCGAGGGGCGTATCGGAGAATTGCTATCGAACCTGCCGCCGCGCGGGCGGACCGAAGGCGACGTGGCGCTGGTGGGAGCTGGGCCGGGCGATCCGGGTCTGCTGACTCTGCGGGGGCTGCGCGCCTTGCAGAATGCGGACGTGGTGCTGTACGACCGCTTGGTATCCAGCGAAGTGCTGGATCTTGCCCGACGCGATGCCGAACGTATCTACGTCGGCAAGACGGCAGGCAAGACGGCCATCACGCAGGAACAGATCAATGCCTTGCTCGTCGAGCTGGCGCAGCAGGGCAAGCGCGTCTGCCGGCTCAAGGGCGGCGATCCGTTCATCTTCGGCCGCGGCGGGGAAGAGCTCGAGGCGCTCGCCGCCCACGGTATCCGCTTCGAGGTGGTACCCGGCATTACCGCTGCCGCGGGCTGTGCGGCCTATGCGGGGATCCCGCTCACGCATCGGGATCATGCGCAGGTGCTGACATTCGTCACCGGGCATTGCAAGGATGCGGAGCAGAATGCGGGTGGCGATGAGCGCGGCGATGCGTACCAGGCGGCCGATGCGGCCGGGGCGAAAGGAGTGGGGGGCGATGGGATAGATTGGGCGTCGCTTGCCAGAGCGCGGCAGACGGTCGTGTTCTACATGGGCCTGGGACGCCTGGACGACATCCTTGCACGCCTGCAGGCGCATGGCGCACCCGGTGGCCGAGCCGCCGCCATCGTGCAGGACGGCACCAGTGCCACGCAGCGCGTCGTGGCCGGCACCCTCGCCGACCTGGCGCTCAAGGTGCGCGAGGCGGGCGTACAATCGCCGGCGTTGTTGATCGTCGGCGAGGCCGTGGGGCTGCACCAGACGTTGAAGTGGTTCAATTCACCGCGCACGGCGGTCAGCGATGTGTTCGCTGCGCTGGGCGCCAGCAAAGGGAGGCTCAGCGCATGAGCATCCAGACTACCCGGATACGACAGGGGTTCGCGGACGCCATCGGCGATACGCCGCTGATTCGGCTCGATCATTTCAGCAACGAGACGGGCTGCGAAATTCTCGGCAAGGCTGAGTTCATGAACCCGGGCGGCTCGGTCAAGGATCGCGCCGCACGATCGATCCTCGATGAGGCGCAGCGCAGCGGGCGCCTCAAGCGCGGCGGCACGGTCGTCGAAGGCACGGCGGGCAATACCGGCATCGGTCTGGCGCACCTGTGCAATGCGCGCGGTTATCGCTGCGTCATCGTGATGCCCGACAATCAGTCGAACGAAAAATACCAAATGATCGAAGCCTTGGGCGCCGAGGTGTTGCGCGTCAAGACCGTTCCCTACAGCGATCCGAACCACTACCAGAAGATCGCCGGCCGGCTGGCCCAGGAAATCCCGGATGCGATCTGGGCCAACCAGTTCGACAACGTCGCCAATCGCGATGCGCATGAACAGACCACTGGCCCGGAGATATGGAGCCAGACGGGAGGAAGAATCGACGCATTCGTCGCTGCGACCGGCACCGGCGGCACGCTGGGCGGCATCTCGCGCTACCTGAAACGCCAGACCAATGACCGCGGCGCCAGGGTGCAGATCACGCTCGCCGATCCGCAGGGCAGTTCCTTGTATCACTGGCTGCGTCACGGCGAACTCGAGGCGACGGGCGCAGGCTCCATCACCGAGGGTATCGGCATCGGGCGGGTGACGGCGAATCTGGAAGGCTCGCCGATCGACGACGCCGTGCATGTGACCGACATCGAATGTGTGCGCGCCGTCTACGGGCTGCTGCGCCATGAGGGCTTGTTTCTCGGCAGCACCAGCGGCGTGAATGTCGCCGCCGCGCTGCAGATCGCGAAACAGCTGGGCCCTGGGCACACGATCGTTACGATTCTGTGCGACAGCGGCGCGAAGTATCAATCGCGCTTGTTCAATCGAAAATGGCTGGCCGAAAAGAACCTGCTGGATGCGGCAGGACTTGCGCAACCGCTGGCGCCAGGCGATCGACCCGTACCCATTATGGAGAGCACTCGTGCCGTCGACGGCCACTCACAACGACTCAGCGCTTAAGTTCGAGCGACACCCGATCCGGACCGACGTCGTCATCGTCGGCGCGGGTCCCTGCGGCCTGTTCCAGGTGTTCGAGTTGGGACTGCTGGGGCTCAAGGCGCAGCTCATCGACTCCCTGGCGGCGCCCGGAGGACAGTGCGTGGAGCTGTATCCGGACAAGCCGATCTACGACATTCCGGCGGTGCCGGTGTGCACCGGCCAGGAACTGACCGATCGTCTCCTGGAGCAGATCCGGCCCTTCGGGGCGGGGATGCACCTGGGCCAGGAAGTGACGCAGGTGCAGCGCCAGGAAGATGGCCGTTTTCGTGTGGTGACCAGCGCCGCGACGGTGTTCGATGCCGGCGCCGTGGTGATCGCCGGCGGCGTAGGATCCTTTCAACCCCGCAGGCTGGACGTGCCGGGAGCCGCCGAACTGGAAGGCAAGCATATTCACTATCGGGTCAAGGATCCGCGCGCTTACGCGGACCAGGAAGTCGTCGTCCTGGGCGGCGGCGACTCGGCGCTCGATTGGGCGCTGGCGCTGGTGGAGCATGCGCGCAGCGTCGTGCTGGTGCACCGGCGTGCCGAATTTCGCGGCGCCCCGGCCTCGGTGGCCAAACTCTATGCGCTGCGCGACCAGCATCGCGCAGACGTGCTGATCGGCAATGTGAAGGAAGTGAATGCCGACGATGGCGTGCTCAAGTCGCTCAGCGTTCAAGGCGGCGATGGCGTCGTACGCCGATTGGAGGCCGACCAGGTCCTGGCATTCTTTGGGCTGCATCCCAAGCTGGGTCCGATCGCGAACTGGGGCTTGGAAATCAACAAGCGGCAATTGACGGTCGACGTCGAGAAATTCCAGACGAATACGGCCGGCATCTACGCCGTCGGCGATATCAACACTTATCCAGGCAAGAAGAAGCTGATCCTGTCGGGTTTCCACGAGGGGGCGCTGGCGGCATTCGCGATCAAGGAATATCTCGAACCCGGCAAGAAGGTCCATCTGCAGTACACCACCACCAGTCCTGTGATGCACAAGCGGCTGGGCGTCGCGGCGGAGGCCGGTGTCGAGGAGCGCAAAGCCGTCGGCTCGTAGCGGCCGGGGAGATCACTGGAAGATCGCTTCTTCGCGCCGTACCCATCCGCCGGGATGCCGGCCGGCGGGATCGTGGTGCGTCCAATGGACGACGCCACCCTGGTCGTTCCATTCGTACTCGCCGTAGAAGCGCACGCTGTCTCCCACCGACAGCGGCGCGACGCGCGGCGCAAGGTCGATATTGTGCGCGATCAGCACGGTGTGCCCGGGCCCGACCCGCACGATGAACCGCTGGTGCCTGGAGCCCTGGTTGTCATCGGACAGCAGCTTCACGACTGTGCCGCTTGCCTCGACCTGCAGGCCGCTTTGACGCTGCGCGAACGCCGTGGCGAGGATGCCGCTGGTGGCGTTCGCAGGGGCATCGCCGTGGCGGTCGAAGAGCGGATCGTGCCCGGGAAGGCCGAACCAGGCCGCGATGGCGAGCAGGGCGAAGATAGCGATCTTTTTCAAGCAATGACTCCTGCGTCATCGACCAACCGCCCGCGAGGTTGCAGGCCGGCTCGGTGCCGCGAATTGGCTCGATCGATCATCTGTCCCTACAATCAAGTTCGGCATCCAGAGGCGTCAAGCATCGACGTTGCCGGAGATTCGCGCCCGGCGCGCATCGGCCGCACGGCCGCAACATTCCTAAGGATATGCGAGTGGCATCATGAGTACATCTAGGCCGGAGTTCGCCATTCTCGGCGCTGGCGCCATCGGTTCCATTCTGGGCGCCCATCTGGCGCGTGCCGGTCATTCGGTCGTCATGCTGGCGCGCGGGCGGCGCGCGCAGCAGGTACGCGACGAGGGGCTGCGCATCGCAGGACTGGCGGAATTCTCGATCCCGGTGCCGGTCCTCACGGATGCCTCGCAGCTGACCGGGGCGCAGGTGCTCATCGTCGCCATGAAAACGATCGGCACCACGGCTGCACTCGAGCCGCTGCACCAGGCCGACATCGGCACCGCGTTTTCGGTGCAGAATGGCTTGTGGAAGAACGATCAGCTGGCCCAGGCATTCGGTGAAGACCGCGTGCTCGGATCGCTGGCGAATACCAGTGGCGAACTGCTGACCAACGGCGAAGTGCTGTTCACACGCAACGTGAACCTGCTGCTCGGCGAGCCGGCGGGCGGCGACAGCGCGCGCGCGCAGCAGATCGCCGGCATGATCGATGCGGCTGGGGTGCGTGCGACGGCGGTGCCCGATATCCTGTCGCGCGAATGGACCAAGTTCGTGAGCTGGGTAGGGTTGATGGCGACGGCGGTGACGACGCAGGCGGTGACCTGGCGTTATCTGAGCGATCCCGGCAGCGCTCGGGTGCTGGTGCGACTGGTGCGAGAGGCGCTGCAGCTGGCGAGCGCTTCCGGAGTCCGCTTGAACGAGGAGGAGTCGTTGCTGCCGCTGCGGATCATCATGGAAGGGTCCGAGCAGGAGGCCGTCGATGCCGTGCGCAAGGCCGGCCAGGACTACGAGTCGAGCGCACCGGAGCATCGCATGTCGGCGCAGCAGGACTTGCTGGCCGGGCGCCCGCTCGAAGTCGAGGAGACACTCGGTGACGCGGTGCGCAAAGCGCAGGCCTTGAACGTGCCGGTCCCGCTGCTGGATGCGCTCTACCACCTTACGGCGGCGATCGACCGTACGCGCCGCGCTGCGTTGCAGAGATAGCGCGGCGCTTTGCGGCCCACGGGCACACGATCCGCAACGCTCATTGTCATGGTCACCAGGGTCGCGCTCGGGGTCGCGTTCTTGTGGGACACGACGGCTGCCGACTGGCGTATCATCGGCCCATGAACGCCACGTCCATATCCGTGCGCGCAACATGGAAGCCGGCGCTGCTGGGGGCAGGCGCGCTCGCGGTGCTGAGCGGCTGCCAGGTCGCCCCGACGCTGCCGCCGCGGGCTGCGCCGCTGGAACTGATCGACTCCCGCCCCTTGGCCTTGGCGCAGGACTGCGAGGCGGCTGGCGGCAGCGTCTTCGTCGAATTCACGGTCCTGGCGGATGGGCGCACCGGCAATATCCAAACCCCTGCGGCGCCCGCCTGCGTGCAGGAGGCGTTGCGCGCCTGGATCGGCTCGTTGCGCTATGCGCCACCGGCGAGTGCGACCGATACCGGCATCGAATGGCTGGTGGTCACGGCCCGCCAGGGGACCTGACACCGCCGCACGCTCCCGCGCCGATCCGGCGGTGGATGCCTTGATCTTCCCTCTTGCCCTGCTGTTGGACCGATGACACCCAAGACCAAACCGCGTCTTCCGCAAGTCATACCTTTTGCAGACCTGCTGGCGCAGCGACTCAGTCGCCGCAATGTGCTCAAAGGCGGCGTCGCCCTGGGGCCCCTGGCGGTGGCCGGATCCGGCCTGCTCGGGACAGTCCTCCCGGGCGCGAGCGCCTTGGCCGACCGCGCCAGCTCGCTGTCATTCAAGCCCATCCAGGGTAGCCAGGCTGACGCAGTAATCTTGCCTCACGGTTATACCTACGATCTGCTGGTGCGCTGGGGAGACAGCTTGTGGTCCTCGAGTGCGGATCTGGATGCCGCAAAGCTCTCCTCGGGGGTGTTGCTGGAGCGCGGTGCGGCGCAGCGCCAGCGCCGGCAGTTCGGCCAGAATTGCGACGCCGTGCATTACTTTCCGCTCGATGAGCGGGCGCAGCGCGGCATCCTGTGCGTGAACAATGAATATACCGGCGATGAACTGATGTTTCCGGGGCATCCCGGGTTCGAGGGCGCGGTGCGTGGCGCGAGCAGCGAGTATGTGCGCCGCCACCCAGGACTGGTGGCGCTCGCTCAGGCGGCGCAGGGCGTCTCGATCATCGAGGTGGCGCGGGAGAACGGCCGCTGGCGAATGCTCAAGGATTCGCGTTTCAATCGTCGTATCACTGCCGATACGCCCATCGACGTGGGAGGTCCGGCGCGCGGCTGTGCGTTGCTGCGGACCGCGGACGATCCGGCCGGCGCGCGAGTGCTGGGTACGATGGGAAATTGCGCCGGCGGGCGCACGCCGTGGGGGACTTACCTGACGGCCGAGGAGAATATCCAGGACTATTTTGCCAATCATGCTGCGCTCGCGCAGCGCCGCGGCGTCGATCCGCACCTGGTGGAGGGGCATCGACGCTTTCGCATGTGGGATCGGCATTCGCTGTACGGCTGGGAGGCCGTCGATCCGCGCTACGATCTGCTGCGTACGCCTGGCGAGCCGTTCCGCTTCGGCTGGATCGTGGAGATCGACCCCTACGATGCGGCCAGCACTCCGATCAAACGCACGGCGCTCGGGCGCTTCGCCCACGAAGCGGCGTCACCGGCGGTGTCGCACGATGGACGCGTGGCGGTGTACATGGGAGACGACGATAGATTCGAATATGTTTATAAATTCGTTTCCAGCGGCCGCTTCGATCCGAAGGACCGCGCCGCCAACCGCAACCTGCTCGACGATGGGACCTTGTACGTGGCGCGGTTCGACGCCAGCGGGCGCGGCCAATGGCTGCCGCTGGTGTTCGATCCCAAGGGGCCGTTGAACGCCGCGGCCGGTTTTCGCGACCAGGGCGAACTGCTGGTCAAGGCGCGCGCCGCCGCGGACCTGCTCGGGGCGACGCCGATGGACCGTCCCGAGGATGTGGACGTCAACCCGACGACGGGCCGGATCTATGTCGCCTGCACCAATAATGGCCAGCGCGCCGAGGGCACGCAGCGTGCGCATTATGCAGGCCGCGAGCTGGAGATCGGGACCAATCCCGCGAATCCGCGCGGTGCCAACCGATACGGCCATATCATCGAGATTCGCGAGGCAGGCGACGAGCACACCGCACTCGAGTTCTCCTGGGAAGTCTTCCTGCTGGCCGGTGACCCGGCGGGCAACGCACTGGTGACCGAACTGCAGCAGATGCGCCCGGACAGTGCCTACTATGCCGGCTATCCGCATGCGGCGGACCTGAGTCCCATTGGCTCTCCGGATAACGTCGGCTTCGATCGAGCCGGCAATCTGTGGATCGTGACCGACGGCGAGCAGCCGCGAGGAGCGAACAATGGTTGCTGGGCGTGCCCGACCGCGGGACCGGAGCGCGGACGCTTGCAGCAGTTCATGAGCGCGCCGGTGGGCGCCGAGGTGTGTGGATGCGAGTTCACGCCGGATGGGGAGACGTTCTTTCTCAGCGTGCAGCATCCCGGCGAGGGTGGAAGCGTGACGAAACCCACCAGTCACTGGCCGGACGGCGCCGGGACGCAGCCTCGTTCCAGTGTGATTGCAGTCAGGAAGGAGGATGGAGGCATCATCGGCAGCTGACCTGCCGCGAAGGCGCAGCGCCGTCGCCGTTCGACAACCTGCGGGCTATCGTCAA
>JBEBRC010000092.1:0-11960 GCA_040395055.1 Steroidobacter denitrificans | reverse complement strand
ACGCAATTCTAACTTGCTGTGTGTCTATGTGGGAAGCGGAGGTGAACGCAAGGAAACCTGCGCGGCTATGCAGATCCTCGATAGGTAGTGGGCGGGGTCGGCTGCTGGCGGATCGTGGGGTACGTTCGCGCTCAACTTTTTCATGCAACAGTACGCCCGGCCGCCCATCGAACAAGCCGTGCTGGTGGCGCACGCCGCGCCATCGCCGGAAGAGCGATGGGGTTTTTTCCCCCAATATTCGGCCTTAACGGATACGGTGTATCAGTCCGTCCAATAAAACCCGCCAAGCGGATCATCAGGCCTTCGGGCTTTAGCTCTGACCGTCCAACTTATGGGGGCAGTTCACGCTGCCTGGTAGGTCACTCTATTACAACTTCCGCATAGGCACGGAGGCGAGAACGCCGATATCGCCAAACGTACCAAGGGGAATATTACGCACGTGGCTGTCATGATGCAGGCTGGAGCGCCTCATGGAGGTCCGCGCAGGCGACCATCTCCAAGGCACCAACAACATCAAAGAGCGCCTTCGCCTGCCGCTCGTCCAGCATTGTTTTGCAACAACTCAGGAACTTGCGCCAGCGCGCGTGCTCGTCCATTGGATTGCGGGGATCGCCCGAGGGCATCAGCGTCTTCTGCGTGAAGAGCTGGCCTCGCGCACGCACGGACACTTCCGCCGGCACGGCATCAGCAGAAACATCCGGCGCGAGATCGGCCCTGGCGTTAAAACTGATCCGCGGTAGCAGCGCTGTTACCCGCGGATCAGCAATCCAATCTTCATTGAAATGCAGCAGATCCACGTTGCCTTCGATAGCCGCCACGGCCAGGCAGAATTCCATGCTGAACTTTCCCTCGAGTCCTGTAGCGGGCCGCGAATACAACAGCACCTTATGCGCAAATGGACTGGCATCGCAATCAATACGCTCGATCTCGTCATGATGTAATCCGTGACGGTTTCGCAAGGCGATGAGCGCATCCAGCGCGCAGTGCGTGGCGCCGCAGGAAGGGTACCGCTTGAGCACGATGCCGGGTTCGCGCAATTCCCAGGGCTCGCCAAGCGTTCGCGTCAGGACGTCCGAATCGGGAACGCTGCGTCCCCCCAGCGTTCGCGCCCAACCGTATTCATCTTCCAGAGCCGTAATGTTGGACGTGAACCCCTGCTCCGCAAGCTCCGCGGCAAACACGCCCGCCCTCGCCGCATTGCCGGCATGCAGTGGTTTGACCATTGTGCCGAAATTGCGCCGTATGCCGCAAGCCTGCGACGCGGCGATGCCCAGAGCCATGGCCGTTTTTTCCTCGTCCAGCCGCAAGAGACGGGCGCAAGCTGCCGCGGCGCCTATGACACCGATCGAAGCGGTTGCATGCCAACCATGTTCATAATGAACCGGATTGACGGCTCTGCCCAATTTTCCCAGGACCTCGACGCCAATCGCATAGGCCGTCACCAACTCCGAGCCAGTGGCGGCTCTGTCCTGGGCGATGGCGAGCGCCGAGGACAGGATGGTGACAGACGGATGTCCGTATAGAGTCCAGAGTATGTCGTCGAAGTCCAAGGCGTGCGCAGCGGTGCCGTTGGCGAGCGCGGCGACCTGCGGAGAGTAACGGCGCGTCGCGCCAATCACGGTTGCCGCGCCCGCGCTCGCGCCGGATGTCGCAACCTGCCGGGCAATGCGCGCCGAATCGGTAACCGATCCCGCCATCATGCAGCCGATGCAATCGGCGATGGCAGCCTTTGCCGCGCTGGCGTCCGCAGGATCGAGCCGCCCGGCGTCCGTGGATACGATGAAGCGGGCCAGTGCTTCGCTAAGCGTCATGATTTCACCTTCCATTACGTCGATTTGAATACAAGTCCGGCGGGTTCATTGAGCGGGTGTCATATGGGCCGCCCTGACGACTTTTCCCAGTCGCTGTATGTCGTTTGCGATGAGCGCGGCGAACTCGTCTGGAGCGTTGGTGAACGGCTCAAGGCCCAGGCCTTCTAACTTTTCCCGGACATCGGGCAACGTCATGACGGCGTTGATTTCCCGCGAGAGCAGTTTCACGTTGTTTTCAGGTGTGCCGGCCGGCACCAGGATACCCGCCCAGCTCCCCGCCTCGAAGTCCGGCATGCCGCTTTCGGCAAATGTGGGCACGCCGGGCAACACGCTGGAGCGCTTCCCGCCAGAGATGGCATAGGCCTTCAAGGCGCCCGTTCTTACGTAGTCGATAACGGCGGTTGGCGAACTGAAATACGTCTGCACATGGCCGCCCAGCGTGTCTGTCAAGGCGGGGCCGGAGCCCTTGTAAGGGACGACCGGCAAAGACGTCCCCGCCTCGGCATTGAAAGTCTCGGCCGCGAGATGGGTCAGACCGCCGTTGTCGCCCGCGGCGAAGTTCAAGCCCGGCGGGTTTGTTTTAGCCAAGGACACGAATCCTCGCAGATCGTTTGCCTTGACGGAGGGATGGGCGACCATCACCAGTTCAAGCCGATACAAGGTTGTGACGGGCCTGAAGTCTCGCTGCGTGTCGTAGGGCAGCGATGTCCTCATGACGGCGTTAATGGCGTGTGTGCTGACCACCATCAGCATGGTGTAGCCGTCCGCCGGCGCTCTGAGCAGTCCTTGCGAAGCGATCACGCCATTGGCGCCCGGGCGATTCTCCACAATGACGGGCTGCCCTATACGCTCGCCCAATTTCTCCGCCAGCAACTGCGCTACCACCGTAGTGCTGCCACCCGGCGGAAAAGCAACCAGCAGATGAATGGGCCGGGAAGGAAACACGTCCTGGGCATTCGATACCGCCGACAAGCACAGCAGCGCGGCGGCCGCGACATTCTGCAACTTGGCAAGAATATTCATGGCAACCTCCTGGGCTACTTGAGATGAATGTCGGCGCTGACAATGACGTCAGTCCACTTTTTCTCGTCAGCGCGCATGAGCGTGCCGAAGCTCTCGACGGTGCTGCGCGCGGTCTCGATTCCCAAAGAGGCATAGCGCTCCCGCAGTGCCGGATTCTCCAGCGCCCGATTGACGGCAATGTTCAATTTCTCCAGTACCGGCAACGGCGTCCCCTTGGGCGCGACTAAGCCATACCATACCGTCAGTTCGTATCCCTTGGGTCCCAGTTCCGATACGGTCGGCAGGTCTGGGACCAGCGCCGACCTATCCAGGCTAGTCACGGCCACGGGTATCAACGATTTATCGGTTTTTAAATACTGCACGGCCGAGCCGACGGTATCCAGCATCATCGATACGCGTCCGCCGTGCACGTCCACTAACGCCGCGGAACTACCCTTGTAGGGAATATGCCGGATGTCAGTACCGGCCATCGAATTAAACAGCTCCATGCCGACATGGTTGACTGAACCGAAGCCCGCGGAGCCATACGTGAGCGAACCCGGCTCTCGCCTGGCCAGAGCCAGCATTTCCGGAAGATCCTTTGCCGGCACATTCTTGCTCATCACCAGAATGAACGGCATAGTACCCATCAGCGCCACAGGCGCGAAATCCTTGATCGGCTGGAACTTCAGATCCTTGTAGAGCCCCGCCGACATCGCTGTGGCGGTGCTAGCGACATACAGGGTGTAACCATCCGGACTGGCGTTGGCCACAAGCGCACCGCCGACGGTCCCGCCGGCCCCGGGCTTGTTCTCGACGACGACCGTCTGCTTGAGTTCGCTGGACATACGCTGCGCGACCAACCGTGACAGAATGTCGGTTCCGCCACCGGGCACGAACGGCACTACGATGGTGATGGGACGATCCGGAAAATCCGCCGCCTGAGCGAAGCTGCTGCACGCTATGCACGCGGCCGCCAGAAGCGCCAGCGCATTGAACGTTCTATGCATGATTGTCTCCTTGTCTATTTTCTAGATGCGCGTAGCATCCGTTCAAGTCACGGCAAAGCTCTTCCATAACGTACGGGCATCCGCCGCCGACGCCAGGCGCAAGACTGTGGAGACCGCCTGTTCTTGTTGCGCCGGCGCAAGCACTTCCTGCGTTAGGGCATTGAACTTGGCTATGATTCGGTCCGGAGTCATCTCCGCGAATTGCATGGTGCCGGCGGAATCCGCGCCATCGACATAACCCGTCCTGTTCTCTACTGTGCGGCCGTTCTTCAGGATGATCCTCACCGTGGAGTCGATACCATAGGGATTCCGTTTATCACGCTCGGGATCGACGACGTGCGACACGCGCTTGGCGAGATTGCGCACCGCATCGTCGCGGTAGCCCGATGCCCAGTAACGCAGAATTGCAGGATCCTCGTACACGGGACGCACGTCGTGGACCACAGCCATCGCGGCGCCGTACTCGACGTTGAAATGGATCTGCGCATCGCGCACTGGGAACTCATGTCCCTCGGCCTTTACGAAGAACGCAGGCGTGCCCACTTCGATGCTATCGACGTCGGATGACGCGATCCCGTGCTGGCGCTTCAGATAGCTGATGGCGTCGATCACGCCGAGTACCTCGGCACCCACCGGGTAATACTTGACGGCGGTACGCCTGAACGCCACGATATCCTCACCCAGGCCCTTGCGGATGGCACCCAGATCGAAGCCGTCCGCTCGCGCCACCATGGTTCGACAGTAGCCCCAATCCGGATGTTCGAAAGTGTCTAGCCTGGAGCGCAGACTCTTTTGCGCCAGCAAGGCAGCGAGCACGCCGGTCTCGGCACCCCGGCCGCAATGCACGCGCTTGATATCGGAACCCAACCTGGCCAGCATCAGTCCACCGCCCGCTAGGTCCGCGGCGATCACCAGAGCTTGCGCCACTCCCATCGTGTCGAGCCCAAGTATCATGGCCGCAGATGCCGCAGCGCCGATCGCGCCATGAAATGGTGGCGTATGCCACCCGATGTCGAGTTCCGGAGCGGGTCCAACACATTCCGAAATCCTTACCGTGACTTCATAGCCAGCAATCACAGCAGCAACGAACTCCCTGCCGTTAATCGCGCGCGTGCTGACATCCAGGGCCGCGAGACATGCCGGCACCACGCACGCTCCCGGGTGCACATAAACACCGAGATCGTTCAACTCGAACGACTGGGCGAGCGTTCCATGCGCGAACGCGGCGGCTGTCGGACTAGTGGTCGCTCCTGAACCGAGAAGGCGCGCCGCCCCCGCGCCCATGGATATCGCCAAATCGGCGATATCGCGGGCGTGCGCCACAGTGCGGCCAAAGGCAATGCATCCCAGGTTATCCAGCAGTCGATGCTCCGCCTGCGACAACACGCCGGCATGGATTGCCGCAGACGCGTCCCGTAAGTTGACGACGAATGCCGCCAATTCCTGGGCTACCGTGATATTTTGCTGGTTCATCGTTGTCCTCCAATTAGTTCCGACGCCCGGCTGGGGCCGCATGACATCCGTCAGGTGCGCAGATTAGCCCCAGAGCATGCATCTGAGCGATCTGCTCCGCCGAGTAACCCACCTCGAGAAGCACGTCGAATGTGTCGGCCCCAAGCGCTGGCGCCGGATTGCGCATTCCCATCTCGAACGCGTCCGAGCGGAACGGCAGCTTCGGCAAGTGACCCATCCGGCCATTTGCAAGCGGCGTATCCACCAATTGTCCCGATGCGACCAGGTGAGCTTCATCGCCCAACTGATCCGGTCGTCTCACCGGCGCAAACGGCACGTTCGCTCCTGCGAGACGCTCGGCGATTTCGTCCTGCGTATGGCGGCGCAATATCGAAGCCAGTGTTTCGACTAGTTCCGCTCGCTTCTCTAGTCGAGCGTGACTCGTGCTGAAGCGGGCATCGGCAAGCAATTCATGCAGACCGAAGGCCGAGCAGAATCGTTGCCAATGCGTATCCGAGATAATGCCGAGAAAGACCCGGCTGTCGTCAGCGGCGTCGAACAACTGATAGACGCTGAACCCCATCCGCTTACCCTGTTGCATCGTTGCCAAGGGCACCGATCGCTGATCATCGTGTTGCGCAGTCGCCATCCACTGCCCGACCAAGTAGGCCGATGTCTCGTACAGGCCGGCCACGATGCGCTGTCCCCGCCCCGTTGCCTCATCGCGCTGTCGCAACGCTGCCAACACCGCGACCGCACCATATACAGCTGCCCCGATATCGATCACGGACGCACCGGCCCTTGCCGGCTTTGCTTCGGTGCCGGTCATGAAGGCTAGCCCCCCCGCCATCTGCGCAAGTTCGTCGAGCATGGGACGCGTCTCGTACGGTCCGGGAAGAAAACCCTTGATCGCCAGCCAAACCAGCCTGGGATTGGCTTCGGAGAGCGTGTCGTAGCCTAAGCCCAACCGATCCAGCGCACCATGAGAATAATTGTCGACGATCACGTCGACGCTCGCGGCCAGTCGCTTGAACACGGCGGCGCCGTCCCCGCGCAAATCCAACGCCAGGCTGCGTTTGTTCCGATTGAGCAGACTGAACATGGACGCCATCGCGCCGGGCATTTGGCGAACGAGATCACCGCCGTCCACCGATTCGACCTTGACTACATCAGCGCCGAGGTCGGCCAATATCTGGCCGGCCGCGGGACCGGCTACGATATGTCCGAGTTCCAAGACTCTCAATCCCGCCAGCGGTAGGGAAGCCACCGGCGCCGTCATTTCACACCTCGCCCGTCAGTTGTGGCCGCTGCGCCGTCAGCTGCTAGGTCGTCTAGAAACATGGCCAGTTGTCGGTCGAAATCGGCGGCTCGCTCATACTGGAGCCAGTGCCCAGCGTCCTCGATGATGGCAGTCGCGACGAGAGGCAGCCTGTCGATCGCGGCACGCAGCGCCGGCATCTGCTCCCGATACAGGACATCCTGCGCCCCCCAAATTCCATACGCCCGCGCCTGCCATTGTGCGGCGAAACCATACATAGCATCCGTCAGGGCCAGCGTACGATGCTTCAGGCGATCGCGCGGCGCGCTACGCTGTTGGATGACAACCGCCAAATCGTCCGCCGCCCGCGCGTCGTGCAGCATCATCTGATTCAGGTTCCAACGCACTATCTCGACACGCTCAACCGGGTCCTTGGTGCCGCGTAATGGTTTAAGCGTGGGGGGCTCGGCAACGATTCCCAGGGCTGCGACACTGACAAGAATGAGTCGATCCAAAGTCGGCGGACGCTGCGCCGCAATGCAGCCGGCGACCAGCCCGCCAAAAGAGAATCCGACCATATCGAATTGAGCCTCGCCCAACAGGTCACGGATACCGTGCAGTACAAGCGGTGCGAGCGTATCTGCGTCGTCGCGTTCATCAAACACGTCCGAATCGCCGAACCCCGGAAGGTCGGGTACCCAAACAGTCCGGCAGGCGGCGAGCGGCTCGATATTGCGAGCCCAGTGCAGCCAGCTTCCCGCCCCGCCATGCAGCAACACGATAGGGCGGCCTTTTCCCCAACGCCGCCAGACGATGTTGGCCCCGGCTCGACATGTTGTCTGGTATTTCTCGGCCGCGGCATCAAGCCGCTCGACCCATCGGGTCGCCGCATCCAGGTCAATCGTACTGACTCTCGCGTTCGTCATGCTTGCACCTGTTCCGGCAATAGGACGGGCACGTCCAGCCTCACCTTGCCCGGCACATCGAGCAATGCATGGGCCACGCGTTCACGGTGTTCGTATACGGTGCCTGCGCGCAACGACCATGAAGCCACTCGCCGATACCACAAGTTGATATCGCAGTCCTCGATAAAACCGAGTCCGCCGTGCATCTGCTGGGCCGCTCGGCACACCATCAGACAGCGCTCATTCGCGAACGCCTTTGCCTGGGATATCTCGACGGCGGCGGGCAAGCCTGCTCCGATGCGCCAGATAGCTTCGCGGGAAAGCAGTTGTGTCCCATCGACCGCATTGAGCATGTCCGCGGCCATATGCTGAATTGCCTGAAACCCCCCGATGGGCTGGCCGAACGCTTCTCGCTGGTTGACATACGCAACGGCCAGTTCCATCGCTTGCCGCGCGGCCCCCTGCATGAGCGGCACTACCAACGCCGCGGCGAGATCCATCATTTCGGCCACGACTTCGCCGCGGCGCCCCGGCGCCCCCAAGATGTTGGCTTGGGGAACCCGAACATCGACGAGTGTGACGACGCACTCGCCGTCTTTGGCCAGTGGCTCCAGGCGTTCGATGGTGATGCCAGGCGCATCTGTATCGACGAGGATCGCGCGAAGTTTGGATTTACCGCTGCCGTCCACCATCCGGCACGCAACCAGGCATTGCGCGGCGTCGAGGAAGTTATCCACGAAATACTTCGTACCATTCAGCACGAGGCAGTCGTCTTCCTGGCGTGCCTCGCACTCAATTTGGTCGACCTGCCAAACCCCCGAGGCCTCGGTCACTGCGTAACATAGGATCAGTTCACCTCTTCCGACGCGGTGCAACAGGGCCCGCTGCTCATCGTCGCCGTACTTGGCAATCAATACAGATGGCAGTAGCGTCGAAAGCAGAGGCAGGGGCGCGATCCGGCGTCCCGCCTCTTCAAGCACCAGCCCGAGATACGCTAGTGGCAGGCCTTGCCCACCGTACTCTTGCGGCAGGCACAGTGTCAGCCAGCCAAGTTCGGCAAACTTCTGCCATAACGTCCGGGAATAGCCGGCTTGTTCTTTTTCGCAGCTGCGCACCAGCGCAGGCGGGCACTCCTCCTGCAAAAATTCGGCAACCGCACGTTGGATCGATAACTGATCTGCATCGGGCAACACGTTCATCCTTCATCCTCCGAATCGATGTGATAGATCAGCGCGAACGAGGCATGCCCAGCCCTTTTCGGGCCACCTGATCGCGCATGACTTGCACGCTGCCGTGGTTGACGGTGGACTGAAACGCGCCCAGTAAATTGTGTGCAAATATGCCCTCGTCCACGGCGTAGGGCGAACCATTGAGCAATTGGGAAACGGGCCCGAGGATCTGGCTGATCGCCTCGGTAGCCCGAACACCGTGTTCGGGCGCAAACACCTTTTCCGCAGCGGCCTCGTATACGAACTCGCCACCTTGCTCGTCGATCGACACACTACGCATCGTCATCAATCGACATACCTGAGCCTCGATCCACAGTTCGGCAACTTTGTCGCGAACACGTGGATCTCGACGCTTCTGTGGGATACCAGGAGCATCCGTCTTGAGATGATTGACGAGATCCTCGTCTCGCATCACCGAAATCAGATATCGACGCGCGCCTACTCGATCAAGGTTCAAGCCGCGCTGAACCACGCGCCAGCCGTCGCCTTCGTCGCCAAGTCGGCACGACACGGGCACCTCGACATTGTCGAAGAACACCTCATTGGTTCGAGGTTCTGCATAGGTGGTGGTCAGCGGGGCGCGAGGCTCGTACTGAATCGTCCATAGTGGACGCACTTCGATGCCGGGCAGATTCATCGGCACCAGCAGCACCGACAAGCCCGCATGGCGCGTCGACGCCGGATCGGTACGTACCATCAAAAAGATGTGTGTCGAGTTTTGGGCGTTGGTGGTGTAAATCTTTTGGCCATTGATCACATATTTTTCGCCCGCGCGAGTCGCTCGACAGCGTATTCCCGCCAGGTCGGTGCCGCATTGCGGCTCGCTGTATCCCTGACAAAACACCACCTCCATTCGGATCGAGGCGGGAACGAAAGTGTCTTTCTGTTCTTCAGTACCCGATGCGAGGATCGCCGGCGCTCCCGTGCCCCCGCCACCAACATTGAGCGCTGCCGCCCGATGGAATTCCTCCTCGACGATGAACTGCGCCAGCCGGCTGCGTCCCTGGCCCCCGTATCGTTGGGGCCAACTGACTGCGGCCCAGCCGCGCTTGCGGATTTTCTCGAGCAGGGCCTCAACAGCGGGCGGGCTTTCTGCGCCCACGGATGCCAGGGCCAGTCCGCTTCTGACTTCATCGTTCATATGCTCCCGGATGAACGCCTGAATCTCGCTGCGCAATGCGAGATCGTCTGATGAAAATGCGAAATCCATGATCCTCCTCGACAGCAACTGTTGCGGTGCACGAACCGGGTAAATCCGCATGTCCGTCACTACAGTTGAAGAGGATACTGATGCGAGGATCTTGGACAAGTCCGTAAAAATACGATCGGTGCCTTTGTGTCTGCCGCAAAGGATGCCCGTCGATAGGAGACGAAGTTGAATTACACAGCGGAACAGCTTGCTCATACCGGCCTGCTGATGGACCTGCTGCCCATCGGAATGGTGTTGTCTTCGGGCCGGAGGATATCCAGGGGCAACGCGATCTTCGCCGACATCTTTGGTTATTGCCCAGATGACCTTATCGGAAAGTCATGGGAGATGCTGTTTCCCAGTCATCACGATTTCGTAGAACTAGGCGACTGCTGGCGCGGCATACTGAGTCGCGACGGCCAGTATTGCGATGAGCGCATAATGCTGCGAAAGAACCAGGAGCCCGTGAACGTCCGGGTGCGAGGCAAGTGCCAAGATCGTAGGGATCCTTATTTGCTCTTGGCGTGCACCCTCGAGCTCGCGTCCTCTGCAGCGGCTGCGAGTTTTTCGCTGTCCGCACGAGAGCGCGAGATCATCGACGCGATGAGCAACGGCCTGACCAGCAAGCAAATCGGTCTGAAGCTCGGCATCAGCCATCGAACCGTGGAGACCTATCGTGCTAGGCTTATGACCAAGGTAGGCGCACGCAACGCAACTCAATTGCTGGCGCTGGCCAGTTAGAACAGTCGGAGGAGGGGCTGCTGCCGTTTCACCCGAGATTCTTCCGGCTGAACAGTGCAAATACATGCGCAACAATTAGACTTGTGTCAGCCCAGCCTTGGTCGCCTCCGAACTCGTATGAGGTATTACTTGTAGTTCACGGTCGATACCGTCGAAGGGCATGTTCCGACATGCTTGAGTAGCCGCAGCGTGTCGTGGTGCCACCGCAGTTCACATATGGGCCATGGGTGGCTCACAGGTATGTGAATGAAGGGTGCCGTCATGAATTGACTAAAATTCGAAGCCCCTTAGAACGCAGGCCTGGTGTCGTCGAGTACGTCTTCTCGCTGGACTTGATGTTTACGCTGGTGGGCGCAGATTACGACGTTGGATTCACGACGGCTACCAGATTCGCAGCCTGCCTGGGGCCAGATGTCGTGAGCCGGCCCCTGGTAGCCGAGCGAGACGTTCAAAGCCGCCCTTAGCTGGTCGATGTGCGTGAGGGACGACCTTGTCATCAGTAAAGGTAGGCCGTTTTTCGTTCGTGAAGGCGGGTCTGCTGTGAGATGACATCGGCTCACTGATCACAGCGGGGGCTTCGGCTCCCGCTTTTTCTTTCCGCCGGCACAAGCAGGTAGGCGGAGTACCCGCAGTGCGCATTGTTTGCTGGACGGTATCGGTATCGCCGAGTATCACCGTGCGTCCGCTCATTCTGTTGGATGGCGCGCATGAAGTAGTGAATGAGGTCTTTCTCGACGAGGTACGCGTACCAGTACGGAACAGGGTCGGCGAGGAGGGTTATGGCTGGACACTGTCCAAGAAACCCAAGCGGGTCATCACGCAAACGGATGCCGTTGATACCGGCCGTTTTTTTGGAACCATCAGGGCCGGAGAAGCCATTTAGGCGTGTATCGCGCCATGCCGCAATGTCGGGCGTCTTGATGTCAGCCAGGGTGGATGCAGCCAGGGCGGGGAAGTCACGCAGGAACGCTTCGGTGCGTAGCCCTTCCGGCCTGGCCCCCAGCTTGGTGCTGGACACCTCACGCAAATATCGGCGGAGCATTTTCTCCACTGTGTGGGTTTCTGCTGGTTCTGCGTCTTTTCGCGCACGTAATTCGGTCTCGCGGGTTGAGACCCAGGCTTTTGCCTCGCGTTGCGTGCGGAGGTCTGTGGAGTCACGGACGCCGGCAACATACAACTGTACACGCCAGCGGTTTGATGAACGCCATGGGGAGGTAATTAACAACTGTATTCCCATACAGTTGTTTGCAGGAAGTCCGTTGTTTTAATTGTTATTTCCAGAGGCTGGAAATTTACGGAAATCGCCGATGGTGCCCGAGACCGGAATCGAACCGGTACGGCCGCGAGGCCGAGGGATTTTCTT
>JBEBRC010000091.1:0-12032 GCA_040395055.1 Steroidobacter denitrificans | reverse complement strand
GCAGCTCGCCAAAGGAAACAGGGACAAGGATTTCGGACATGGAAGGCGCCTGGGGGAAACGTGGCGGACAGTTTAGCCGCTGTGGCGGCGGCAACTGGCTTTCCGTGCATCAGGGCGCATCTGGCGACGCCACCCCATGCGCCGCGTGAAGTTGCACAGCGCTGATCCAGCGCCGCTTTACCGTTGAACGCCCAGCGTTGGCGTGCGGTGCGTAGCGACGCCGGCGCCCCACAAAGCCGCTCCGGCCGACCGCCCGCAGCGTGCGCCGGCGCGTGGGCTACTGCTGTACCGGGCCGTCATTCAGGCCCTGCGCCAGACGCTTGATCAATGCGATATGTGGCGATGTATCGGCCTTGCGGTAGTTGAGGATGACCGGAGAAGTCGACTGCTCGCCTGCGATCAGGCGGTAGTGAATGTCGCTGCGCAGCTGACGTGATGATTCGGGGACCACACAGACCCCCATCTCCGCCGCCACCAGGCCCAGCGCTCCCTGCAGCTCTTTGGCCTCAAGAACCTCCTCGACTTCGACGTTGTTGGCGTGCAGCAGGTCCAATACCTGATCGGCGAACCCCGGACGCGTGTCCTTCGGGTAGATGATCAAGCGCTCGATCGCCATCTGCGGCAGTGCAACCCAATCGTCAGAACCCGCCAACGATGAGCGCCGGGGAATGGCCAGTGCCAGTCTTTCCTCTCTGATCAGATCGCAGGCAATGACGGGATCATGGTGCCGGAGTCTCCCAAACCCGATGTCGATGCGCTGTTCCTTGAGCGCCTGTACCTGCTGCATCGACGCGATCTCCACCAATTGGATATTCAGCTCAGGGCAGCTGGAACGGAGCCTGCGCACCAGCAGTGGGAGGTCGCTGTAGAGCGTGGAAGCGACGTAGCCGATGGACAACACCGCACGCTCGTTGCGCCCGAGCTGGCGGGTGGATGCCAGCATCTGATCGATCCGGCCCAGCACCTGCAATGCCTGTTCATAGAACAGGCGCCCGGCATCAGTCAGCTGAACCGGGCGGCTCCCACGATGCACCAGCTGAACACCGATCTCCTCCTCCAGCATCTGCACCTGCCGGCTCAGCGGCGGTTGTGCGATATGCAGCGATTCCGCCGCCCGTGTGAAGCTGCGATACCGCCCCAGCGCGCAGAAGTAACGTAGTTGCCGCATTTCCATCGTGTCGTATCGCCCGTCCTAATTATGTTGTTTCGATATGTTGCGTTGCATCAAGCCGAATAAATCAATACGTTACATGCAACTATACCTAAACAGTATGCAATAACACGTAATCAGTGTTGGACGCGAGTAGTTCCGCCGCACATAACAAGCAGCATGAATTGCGCACTTGCCCCCTCCCCAAACACACCGCGCGTCGAACGCATCGAGACGTTGCTGGTCGACCTTCCCACCATCCGACCACACAAGCTCTCAGTGGCCACGATGGATGGCCAGACCCTGATGCTGGTGCGGGTGTACTGCAGTGACGGTGTGGTTGGCCTGGGCGAAGGCACCACCATCGGCGGCCTTGCCTACGGTGGCGAGAGCCCCGAGAGCATGAAACTGGCGATCGATACCTACTTCACCCCGTTGATGACCGGGCAGGACGCCACCCGCGTGCAATCGCTGATGGCGCGTATCGACAAGATGGTCAAGGACAACCGCTTCGCCAAATGCGCGATCGAAACAGCATTGCTGGATGCTCATGGAAAACGCTTGGGCTTGCCGGTGTCCGAGCTGCTCGGCGGACGCCGCCGGGACACGCTCTCAGTGGCCTGGACGCTGGCATCGGGCAATACCGCGACCGATATCGCCGAAGCCGAATCAATGCTGGAACGCCGTCGCCATCGCGTATTCAAGCTGAAGATCGGCGCGCGTGGTGTACGCGAGGATGTTGCCCATGTTGCGCAGGTCAAGCGCTCGCTTGGTGACCAGGCAGCGGTTCGCGTCGACGTCAACATGGCCTGGAGCGAAACCGATGCGGCCTGGGGCATGGCCGCGCTGGCAGATGCCGGCTGCGAACTGGTGGAACAACCGGTCGCATCGGCCGCCGCACTATCCCGCTTGGTACGCCGCTTCCCCGTCGCACTGATGGCTGACGAATCACTCCATGGCCCCAACACGGCGTTCGAGCTTGCACGCGTGCATGGCGCGGACGTGTTCGCCGTGAAGATCGAACAGAGCGGTGGCCTGTACGCCGCCCAGCGCGTGGCAGCAATCGCTGACGCGGCGGGTATCGGCCTGTATGGCGGCACGATGCTGGAAGGCGCCGTCGGAACGATCGCCAGCGCGCAGGTGTTCGCCACCTTCGCCAATCTGCAGTGGGGCACCGAACTTTTCGGCCCCCTGCTGCTGACTGAGGAAATCCTGGTAGATCCCCTCGTCTACCGGAATTTCGAACTTGAGATCCCGACCGGTCCCGGCCTGGGCATCACGCTGGACGAAGCGCGTGTCGCCCGCTTCGCCCGCGATGGCATGCGCCGCACCATCAGCATTGCGCGCTGAACACATTGGAGGAAACAGACGATGCTTTTCCACGTTCGCATGGACGTCAATCTGCCGCTGGATATGCCGCTGGATACCGCCAACGACATAAAGGCCCGCGAAAAAGCCTACTTCCAACAGTTGCAGCGCGAGGGCAAGTGGCGCCACATCTGGCGCGTGGTCGGTGAATACGCCAATTACAGCATCTTCGATGTGGCCGACAACACTGAGTTGCACGCGTTGCTGTCCAGCCTGCCGCTGTTCCCTTACATGCGCATCGCGGTGACGCCGCTATGCCGGCACCCCTCTTCGCTGCATCAGGATGACCGTTAGTTGCAACACCCCAACCGATGCGCTTCCCTGAAGTAAACGTCGCAAGGAAGCCAACGCTACCCAGAGGAGAAATTCGACATGAGCGTGACCATCTTTTCCCGCCCTGACATACAGGCGTTTCTTCATACCGTGAGCGGGCTTGGCAACAATGAAGGCAATGCGCGGGTCAAGCAGATCGTGCATCGGTTGACCTCGGACCTGTTCAAGGCCATCGATGACCTCGATATCACGCCGGATGAGTACTGGGCGGGTATTGCCTGGTTCAATGCCATCGGCGCCGCCGGCCAGGCCGGCCTGATTTCACCGGGGCTGGGGTTGGACCATTTTCTGGACCAGCGCATGGACGCTCAGGATGCCGAACTCGGTATCGAGAATCCGACACCGCGCACCATCGAAGGGCCGTTGTATGTCGCTGGCGCTCCGGTCGAGCAAGGCTATGCCCGCCTGGATGATGGCCGCGACACCGATGGCCAACCCTTGTTGATGCATGGGACCGTGTACGGCGCCGATGGCTCCCCGCGACCGGGTGCCATGGTCGAAGTCTGGCACTGCGATACGCGCGGCTTTTACTCGCATTTCGATCCCACTGGCGTGCAAGGCAGCTTCAACATGCGCCGCACCATCATCGCCGATGCCAAGGGTCAATACCGCTTCCGCAGCATCCTTCCCAATGGCTACGGCGTGCCGCCGGGCAGCCCGACCGAACAACTGTTGTCCGCGCTCGGACGCCACGGCCAACGGCCCGCACATATCCATTTCTTCATCACCGCCGATGCCCACCGCAAGCTGACCACGCAGATCAACATTGAAGGCGACCCGCTGGTCAACGATGACTTCGCCTATGCCACCCGCGACGGCCTGGTGCCGCACGTCATCGAACGCAATGACGCAACGAGCATCGCAGCGGCCGGGATGGAAGCACCGTTTGCCGAGATCACCTTCGATTTCCACCTGACCGCGCTGGTTGATGGTGCCGATAACCAGATCTGCGAGCGCCTGCGTGCAGCAGCGTAAGTGAGCTGAATCGGGGAGAGAGCGACCAACGCTTTCTCCCTGCGCTGCCTGCAATTACTCAAAGACGTAAAACACAAAGGAAGTCCGCGTGATCGACAAAACCCTGGCCCACTGCATTGACGCAGTGGCGGACATATTCGATGGCGCCACGGTGATGGTCGGTGGCTTCGGTCGTGCCGGCATGCCCGATGAGCTGATCGATGCGTTGATCGCGCAGGGCGCGCGTGAGTTGACCATCGTCAACAACAATGCCGGCAATGGCGATAGCGGGCTGGCTGCACTGATCGCGCACAAGCGCGTACGCAAGATGGTCTGCTCGTTCCCGCGCCAGACAGATTCCCACCATTTTGACGCGGCTTACCAGGCTGGCGAGATCGCGCTTGAGCTGGTGCCTCAGGGAAATCTCGCCGCACGCATCCAGGCGGCCGGCGCCGGCCTGGGGGGAATATTCACACCCACCGGATACGGCACCGAACTTGCCCAGGGCAAGGAGACACGCAACATCGAGGGCCGCGATTACGTGCTCGAACTGCCTATCCGTGCCGACTTCGCACTGATCAAAGCGCATCAAGGCGACCGCTGGGGCAACCTGGTTTACCGCAAAACCGCACGCAACTTCGGCCCGATCATGGCAATGGCGGCTACCACAACCATTGCCCAGGTCAGCGAAGTGGTCGCGCTGGGTACGCTCGATCCGGAACACGTGGTGACACCGGGCATCTTCGTACAACGCGTGGTTGTCGCAGGAGCAAACGCATGAGCCTGCTCAACCGCGACCAGCTCGCCGCCCGTGTGGCACGCGATATTCCCGAAGGCGCTTACGTGAACCTGGGCATCGGCCTGCCGACGCAGGTTGCCAACTACCTGCCGGCGGACAAAGAGATATTCCTGCAGAGCGAAAACGGCCTGCTCGGGATGGGCCCTGCGCCCGCACCCGGGCGCGAAGACCCGGATCTGATCAACGCCGGCAAGCAACCCGTCACATTGCGCCCGGGTGGGTGCTACTTCCACCATGCCGACTCCTTCGCGATGATGCGCGGTGGTCACCTGGACATCTGCGTGCTTGGTGCCTTCCAGGTGTCGACCACGGGCGATCTGGCCAACTGGAGCACGGGCGAGAGCGGCGCGATTCCCGCCGTTGGCGGTGCGATGGATCTGGCGATCGGCGCCAAGCAGGTCTTCGTGATGATGGACCTGTTGACGCGTCAAGGCGTCAGCAAGCTGGTACCGCATTGCAGCTATCCGTTGACGGGCATCGGCTGTGTATCACGCATCTACACCGACCACGGCATATTCGCCGTGGGTCGCGACGGCGCCCGGGTGATCGAGCTGGCCGATGGCCTGGGCATCGATGACATCCAGCGACTGACCGGCGGGATCATCCTGCCCCCGAACCTTGAGGCAAACCCGTGAATCAGGCCTTCATCTGCGACGCCGTGCGTACACCGATCGGTCGCTACGGCGGAGCGCTTTCCAGCGTGCGCGCTGACGATCTTGCCGCACTGCCGATCAAGGCGCTGCTGGCGCGCAACCCCCGCCTGGACGCATCGCGCATCGATGAAGTCGCGCTGGGCTGTGCCAACCAGGCCGGCGAAGACAACCGCAACGTTGCGCGCATGAGTGCGCTCCTTGCGGGCTTGCCGGTTCAAGTGCCCGGCGTGACCCACAATCGACTGTGCGCTTCGGGACTGGAAGCGGTGGGAAACATCGCCCGCGCCATTCGTTGCGGCGAGATGTCACTGGCCATCGCAGGCGGCGTGGAGTCAATGAGCCGAGCACCGTTCGTAATGGGGAAGCCGGAAGCTGCGTTCGGGCGCACGCAGACGCTGGAAGACACCACCATGGGTTGGCGATTCATCAATCCTCGGCTGGAACAGCTGTATGGCACCGAGAGCATGCCGCGCACTGGTGAGAACGTTGCTGCCCGATATGCGATCAGCCGCGACGATCAGGACGCCTTTGCCCTTCGCAGCCAGCAACGAACCCAGTCTGCCGGGCAGCGGGGTTTCTTCAACGAAGAGATCGAACCAGTGCATCTGTCTGGTGCCGGACGCCGTGCCGATGTGTGCATCGCCAATGATGAGCACCCACGGCCCGACAGCAGCGCTGCCTCGCTGGCCAAGCTTCGTCCCCTGTTCGATGCGGGAACGGTGACCGCCGGCAATGCCTCGGGCATCAATGACGGTGCCGCAGCCATGCTGATCGCCGACGAGTCCGCCATTCGCGCGCATGGACTGGTCCCCCGTGCACGCATCCTCGGCATGGCATCCGCCGGCGTCGAACCCCGCGTCATGGGCATCGGCCCGATCGAAGCCTGCACTCGCCTGTTGCAACGGCTTGAACTGAAGATCACAGACTTCGATGCCATCGAGCTCAATGAAGCATTCGCCAACCAGACCTTGGCGGTGATGCGCGCGTTGGGTCTCGACGATGACGCCGCGCACGTCAACCCCAACGGCGGCGCGATCGCGCTTGGGCATCCATTGGGCATGAGTGGCGCTCGACTTGCGCAGACCATCACCCACCAGCTGCAGGCCACCGGCGGCCGCCGCGGTTTGGTAAGCCTGTGCGTTGGAGTGGGAATGGGCCTGGCATTGGCCGTGGAGCGCGTCTGAGATGGCTCGTTTCGACCGTGGCACGCACGTACTGGAATACCGCATTGATGGCAGCAGCGGCCCTTGGCTGATGTTCTGCAATTCGCTGGGCACGGACCTGCACATGTGGGACGAACAGGTCAACGCGCTGGCAGATCACTTCCGAATCCTGCGCTATGACCCTCGCGGGCACGGGCAATCCAGCGCGCCAGCCGGCCCCTACTCGCTGCAACAGCTCGGTGGCGACGTCACCGCGCTATTGGATGCGCTGCAGATCGAGCGCGTAGCATTCTGTGGACTGTCACTCGGCGGCTTGGTCGCACAATGGCTGGCGCTGCACGCCCCCCAGCGTCTGACGCATGTCGTGGTCTGCGCCACGGCCGCACGCATCGGCAGCACTGCCAGTTGGCAGGACCGCGCGGCCTCCGTCGCCCATGCTGGATTGGAGCCGTTGCGCCAAGCTACTGCAGAACGTTGGTTCGGTGATGCGTTCCGGTCCACCTCTGGCGCGCGCGTAGCAGAGATACTCGGCGGCTTCGTGCAGACCTCTACGACGGGTTACGTCGGCTGCTGTGCAGCACTGAGCACTGCCGACCTGCGTTCATTCACCACAGAGATCAGCGTTCCGCTACTGGCCATTGCCGGTGCCGACGATCCGGTATGCGCGGTATCCGACCTGCAAGCCATCGCCGAGGGCGCTGCCGATGGAATGCTGCTGATCCTCCCCGGCCGACACCTGGTCAACGTCGAAACAGCAGATCGCTTCAACGTTGCGCTTCAGGAGTTTCTGAAGACCTGAGCGATCTCCTGTGCCGGACGGATAGCGGTTCCATGCGATACGCCGAGCGGCCAGACCGTTGAATGACAACACGGCTACACCTCCAGACCATTGCCATGTTGCCGCATATCGCGCACCGCGCATCGTTGATACAGGCACGCCGGCCGTCAATCCAGTCCACTGGCTTCGAACGGTCCATTGGAGCGCGACGAAGGCTGCTTCCAGCCAGGCGCACGCCGGGCGTCATTGCGACGCAGCGTTTCACTCGGAGACTCATCGAAGAGCTTGCGGTAGTCCGCCGAAAAACGCCCCAGGTGGGAGAATCCCCAACCAAGAGCGATCTCGGAAATGGTGCGTATTGAGCCATGTTCAAGAATCTCCTGACGCACCGCGCTGAGCCGATGCTTCTTCACATAGGCCATCGGTGACAACGCGAAGTACTTGCGGAAAGCCTCGAACAACCTGAAACGCGACACGCCTGCAGCTGCTTCAATCGTCTCCAGGCTCACCACCTCCCGGGCGCTGCCGTGGATGTAACGCCGCGCCCGGATCAGATAATTCGGCAATTTTGCGCCCACCATGTCCTGCAGCTCCGCTGAGTAGTTATTGGGCTGCGCAAGGATGAGCCCGGTGATCAGTGAACGCTCCAGTCCACGCGTGAATGCCGCATGCGCATACAACTCACGACTGGATGAAAACTCACCAATGAAGTGACGCACCATCCGCCACCATGAAGCAGAGGCGCCGTTGGTCGCATCCATCACCGAATCAAACCGCAATGGCATCTCAATAGGCCGTTGCAACAGGCGTTCCAGCGACTCACGCATCGCCGCGCGGGTGATCACCACCTGCAGCTTTCGACAATCATCGGAGATCGCCAATACTTGGCGCTCATTGGGCGAAACGATGAGCGCCTGTCCACGATTGGAGCTGATCCGCAAGCCGTTTTTGCTCAGTATCTGCTCGCCGGCCAGCGGCAAACTCAGGCTGTAGCTGCTGAAGTTCTCAACATCCTCAATGTCGATGGTTACCTCGGCGCCGTACTGGATCACACCCAACGTCGTGGCGCGGGACTTGAAGACATTGGCGATATGGTGAAAACAAATGCGCTCCGGCGTAGATGTCTGCAGACGATGCGGGCCGCAAATTCCGGACATCCAACTGCAGGCACCTTCAAGATCAAGACACTCGATATGAACAACGCCAGCGCTTCTACTCATAACGGGGAACCCTGGGAAATTGCGACTGACGTGCCCGGAAACGCACTCACTGACACCCATGCGGCGACGTTGTCGCAGCACCAGAATCGATGCTACCCGATGCGTTGGATCTTTCGATTATCTGGATAGTCGTAGGTCGTTTCTTAAAGGCATACGCGGCCGCCTTCCGGCGCCCTCCCATCCCCCATGGAAAAGTAATTCTTCACCCACAAAGCGGCCCACGTTCCACCACTAACCGGATAGCCAGCAGCCGAGCTTCGCGCCTTAATGGACTGCAATCAGCCTCCCAGAAAAGGTGCGTCCATGAGTGGTTCAAGAAGCGTCGAGCAGTGGAAATCATTTATCGAGGATTGCCTGGATTTCCGCCCGGCAGATGAGGTGTTCCGCATCGCCAGGGACATGTTCACCGAGCCGGATCTGTTCGACCTTGAGATGGAGCTCATCTTCGAAAAAAACTGGATCTACGCTTGCCATGAAAGTGAGCTGGCCAACAAGCACGACTTTGTAACGATCCGCGCGGGGCGCCAGCCAATGATCATCACCCGTGATGGCGAAGGTAAACTCAACGCGCTGATCAATGCGTGCCAGCATCGCGGCACGACACTTACCCGAGTTGGCAAAGGCAACCAGTCGACCTTTACCTGCCCGTTCCACGCATGGTGCTACAAAAGTGATGGCCGCTTGGTCAAGGTCAAGGCGCCGGGCGAGTACCCGGAGGGCTTTGACAAGGCCACCCGCGGGCTGAGAAAGGCACGCATAGAAAGCTACCGGGGCTTCGTTTTCATCAGCTTGAACGTCAACGGCAGCAACAGCCTGGAAGACTTTCTCGGCGATTCAAAAGTGTTCTTCGACATGATGCTCGCCCAGTCCCCAACCGGAGAGTTGGAAGTACTGCCTGGCAAGTCAGCCTACACTTATGACGGCAACTGGAAACTACAGAACGAAAATGGCCTGGACGGCTATCACGTCAGCACTGTGCACTACAACTATGTGGCCACCGTGCAACATCGCCAGCAGGTCAACATCGAGAATGGCAGCGCGGCAGGGACGACGCTGGACTACAGCAAGCTTGGCGCGGGCGATGCCAGCACCGATGACGGCTGGTTCGCCTTCGACAACGGCCACAGCGTGTTATTCAGCGACATGCCCAATCCAGCGGTACGTCCGGGTTATGCGCAGATCATGCCGCGCCTTGTGGACGAACATGGCCAGGCAAAAGCCGAATGGATGATGCATCGCCTTCGCAACCTGAACGTCTACCCGAGCCTGTTTTTTCTGGACCAGATCAGTTCGCAGCTGCGGATCATTCGCCCTGTGGCCTGGAACAAGACCGAGATCATCAGCCAGTGCATCGGGGTGAAGAACGAGTCGGATGCAGACCGCGAAAACCGCATCCGTCAGTTCGAGGATTTCTTCAACGTATCGGGCATGGGCACGCCGGATGACCTGGTGGAATTCCGCGAAGCCCAACGCGGTTTTCAAGGCCGTCTGGAACGTTGGAGCGACATTTCTCGCGGCAGCCATCGCTGGGAAGCAGGCGCCACGGCGAACAGCGAGGCCATCGGTATCCAGCCGGCATTGACCGGCACCGAGTTCACGCATGAAGGCCTATACGTCAATCAGCATCGCAACTGGCAGCAGTTCCTTCTCGATGGCCTCGACCAGAAAGCCCTGACGCGACCGGAGATGAAGCAATGAACGCGCAGCTGCAACATCGGATAGAGCAGTTCTTCTACCGCAAATCCGAACTGTGCGATGCGCAGGACTGGGATGCCTATGTGCAGTTGTTTGACCCGCAGAGCGAGTTCCACCTGCCGCAATGGGACTCCGAGCATGTCTACACGCGTGATCCCAAGCGGGAGATGTCGCTGATCTACTACGCCAATCGTTCCGGACTGGAGGATCGTATTTTCCGTCTGCGTACCGGCAAGGCCGCGTCAGCAACGCCGATGCCGCGCACCCTGCATTTGATCAGTAATGTGCGCGTCACTGAACTGGCAGACGGCATGCTGGAGGTGCGCCTGAACTGGCATACGTTGTTCTACCGACTGGCCAGCTCAGAGCAGTTTTACGGCCACGCAACCTACCGCCTCACGCCCAGCGGAGATAGCTGGCTGATCACTCGCAAGCATGCCCTGCTGCTCAACGACACCATCAATTCGGTGCTCGATTTCTATCACCTTTGAGCTGCTGGAGAACAATGATGACTTACAAAGTGGCTCTCAGTTTCGCCGATGGAAACACCCTGTTCATTCCCGTTGGCGCCAACGAAGTCCTGTTGGACGCAGCGTTGCGAAGTGGCATCAAAATCCCACTGGATTGCCGCGAGGGCGTGTGCGGAACCTGCCAGGGCCGTTGCGAATCCGGTGACTACAGCCAGGATTATGTGGACGAGGACGCCCTCTCCAGCCTCGACCTGCAGCAACGCAAGATGCTCAGCTGCCAGACCCGGGTCAAGTCTGACGCAGCGTTCTATTTCGACTTCGATTCCAGCCGCTGCAATGCACCGGGGCCGGTGCAGCTGCGCAGCACTGTGAGCGGCGTACAGCAGATCTCGGCCAGCACCGCCACCGTGCACCTGCAACTGGACCAGCCGCTGGATTTCCTTCCCGGCCAATATGCCCGGTTGTTGATCCCCGGCACCGACAGTTTGCGCTCTTACTCCTTCGCCAACCGGCCCGGCAATCAGCTGCAGTTTCTGATTCGTCTACTGCCCGATGGCGTCATGAGCAACTACGTGCGCGAGCGCTGCAAGGTCGGCGACGAAGTGCGGTTGGAGGCACCGCTGGGCACCTTCTACCTCCGCCATGTCACCCGACCGCTGGTACTGGTGGCCGGCGGCACGGGGCTGTCGGCACTGTTGGGCATGCTTGATGAGCTGGCTGTCAGCCGCTGCAATCAACCGGTGCACCTGTATTACGGCGTGCGCGGCGCGGAAGATCTATGCGAGACGAGCCGCATCCAGGCCTACGCCGGCCAGATCCCAGGCTTCCGCTATACGCCGGTACTCAGCGAGCCTGGCGCCGACTGGAAGGGAAAGCGCGGCTACCTTACCGAGCATTTCGACGTGTCTGAGCTGCGTGACGGGTCGACCGACATGTACGTCTGCGGCCCCCCTCCAATGGTCGAAGCGATCAAGCAGTGGCTGCAGCAGCAGGCACTGGATGGCGTTCAGCTGTACTGCGAAAAATTCACCGAAAGCCACGGATGAGTCATCAGCACGCGTCGTGACGCTCGTTTTGGCACATGACCCATTCTCGAAAGCGAAAGGTCGATCGGCATGGAACGTCCCGACGTTGGAGGAAGCGCCGGACCATACGGTCCCTTCAGGGGGCTTCGCCGCACCGGCAGCTGACAGCTGCGGCCGCCAGCAAAGCCCCGCCTTCCGCATCTTGCCCCTCTCCGGCACAGGGAGAAAGCTTGGAGAGGTCGCAACTCCGTCTCTCCACGCGTGAACCGCGTCGATCGATTCAACACTAATTCGATACCCTTCAAACGTCCGCCCATGAAGAAAGCCGCCCGGAGGCGGCTTTCTTCATATATCTGGCGGAGAGGGGGATTGATTCGGCGCTACGCGCCTCGCACTCCGGGCGGCTTCGCCGTCCCACCGGCTG
>JBEBRC010000090.1:0-12188 GCA_040395055.1 Steroidobacter denitrificans | reverse complement strand
TTGTGATCTTCCGCGCATAGGCTGGTCACCAACGCCGTCGGGAATTGCTGGCGTACGATAGTCAGCACACTCTCGGCGTGCGCTTCGCTGGTAAAGAAGCCCAGGCGCAGCCGGTGGCGTGTGCGGCCGTCCTCGACTCGTGCGACCTGATACACGCGATAGCTGCCCAGGCCGGGAAGGCTGGTGCCCGCCGCATGCATGGGTGCGATCGAGGCGCATAGATTGATGACGAACAACGGTGAGCCGGCGCCGATTGCGGCGGGGGCCATGCTGGATCTTTCGCCGCTCGCACCGGATCCGGCCGATTCGTCGTAGGCCTTGCTGGTATTGTCAGCCACGTTCGCTTCCCCATCACTGACTGCATGGCATTGGCGATATGGCCAGTGCCGAGGCTCGAAGCATGCCGGGGGGATTCATTGCGGGAAGGTTGAGCGCAGGGTGTCCCGCGCTCGTCACGGCGGTTCGCTGTCATCCTCTCGAGTCGCAGGTGTGGCCTGGTCTCGATCGCGAACCGGTGAACCGCGATTCGTTCGCGGTTCCGTGGCAACCCCGCTGTCCTAGGAATGAATCCGTTAGACCGGAAGCTTTGCGTCCCCGCCTTTCGGCGAGTTTGCTATTGACAATCGTGGCGATCATCGGCACGCCACGGGCATAAGTCAAGATCGATCGTATCGATGAACGTTATGTCGCATTCATGGCGCTGCGTTGATCGCTATTGCGCGGCCATGCGTGCCCAGGCTTCCTTGCGGGCGCTGGCCGGTTCGCCCGCCATGATGCGCGGCGCCAGTTGCGCGACGATCTGGGCTTGTGTGGTATCGGGCAGGCCGAGCGCCTGCAGGGCGCTTTCCAGGCCATCAAGCAATTGCCGCCGCTCGTTCTCGTGCCGGCAGGCGTCGCGGGCAAGAGCGGCCAGTTCATCGCCGACGCTCTCGAGGGTTTCCGCGATCGAGGGCGCGAACTCGCTCAGATCGCCACGCAGTCGGGCCGCGAAACGAAACGAGTTATAGGCGCAGGCGTGAGCGCGATGGCGCAACTTGAGATTCTTCAGCATTCCCACGCCTGGCCTCCGTCATCCATTCATTCAAGCGGGCAGTGGAAAGTGTGCGCGGCGTCGCAATGCGGGTGGTGTGCGCTGGATCGCAGAATGCCGCAAAGACACTGTGTGGTATTTAAGACTCATTGTTAATCAATGAGATGCGATCTCGGATCGCGCCAGCTCCAATTCATGGTGCTGGGCGCCGGTCATGCTTATGACGCGACCAGCGCCACGGATGCCTGGCCCGGCATGCTCAGGCGCGTCCGACGTTGCGATCGGTAGGGGAATGGAAATACTCACTTTCTTGCGCAAACTGCCGCATCAGCTTGCGCAGTTCCTCGATGCGTCCCTCGGCGGTGCTGATCGGAACGCATTCCTCGCATTCGAGATCCGCGCAAGGCTGGCGCGAATACAACCAGTACTGAACCGCGCCAGCCAGCAGGCCGTCGGCGATATCCCAGATGTCGGCCTTGTCATCCGTGTCGGCGATTCTATTGGCCAGATCGACGGCTTTACCGAAAGCTTCGCTGAATGGATTGTCGGATTCCTGCATTGTCCTGACCGCGGTAAAACGAATGGCCTATTGTACCTGTCCGAGTCGGCCCCCATGAAGCTTGCCTTGAAGATCGTCCTAGGCACTGGTCTACTTGTGCCCCCCGACTTATGTCGCGCTATTTTTCTTCGGAGTGATCGATGGCTGACGAACTGGAACCGCAGATGGATGCGCAGGCCCTGTATCAGGAAGACACCTTCACCGACAGAAAAATGGGGACGATTCGTCGGTTGACGCCGGTAAAGCCCGATGGCGATGTGGACGCCGAGCGTACGGTGTTGTTCATCGGCCAGACCGAGATCATGACCAACATGGGACCGGTCCCGATCAACTTCGAAATCGACGCGACCTCCTTGGATCAGGCGGTCGCCGGATTTGCCCAAGGGGCCGCGGCCGGCATCGAGCAGACTGTGCAGCAGATCCAGGAGATGCGCCGGCAGGCGGCCTCGCAGCTGGTCGTACCCCAAGGCGGAATGCCGAACCTGGGGGGTGGGGGCAAGATCCAGATTCCTTAGCGGCTCGCCGGATTCCGCAGGGCCGGGTGGGGCTACCGGGGCAAGGTGCAACGCACGATCAGGCCGGGCTGATTGTCCAGCAGCTCGATGCTGGCTCGATGCATGCGCATCACCGCCGCCACCAGGCTCAGGCCGAGGCCGCTGCCGACCCGCTCCCGATCGCGCTCCAGCCGTACGAACGGTTGCAGGATCCGCGAGCGCTCATGGGCAGGGATTCCGGGGCCATTGTCGGCCACGATCAGGGACGCGGCCTGCGCGCCGGACGTCACTCGCACATCGATCCGGCCGCCCGGCGCGACGTATTTGATTGCATTCTCGATGAGATTTACCAGCGCCTGCGCCAACAGCTGGCTATTGCCGCGAATCGTCATGTGTTCGACGCCGTCGTACTCGAGACTCACGTCGCGGGCGCCAGCCTCGGGCGTGTAGAGTTCCACCAGCTCGCGCGCCAGCTGCGCCAAGTCCACTTCCTGTGTGGGCAGGTCGCGCCCGCCGCCGTCCGCCTGGGCGATCTGCAGCAAGGTACCCAGCGTTCGTTGCACACGCTCCAGTTCCGCCAGGGTGGCTTCCATGGTTTCGCGGGAACCGTCGGCCAACCCGGGGTGTTGCAGCGTTTCCTCGATTCGCACCCGCGCGCGGTACAGCGGACCGCGCAGGTCATGCGCCGCACTATCGAAGGTAGTGCGCAGTACGCTGGTCTGCTGTTCGATGCGCTCGAGCATGCGATTCACGGCTGTCGCGAGCGTATCGAATTCGTCGTGTGAGGTTTGCACCGGCAGGCGCTGCGACAAGTCGCCGGCCATGATCGATTCGCAGGTTGTGGCAAAGGCACGCACACGACGACGGATGCCGCGGCTGTAGCTGATGCCGAACAAGGTGGCCAGCAGGATGATCGATCCCACGCCCCAGAACATCGCGGTGCGCAGGCTCGAGGCGAGGCGCGTACGTTCGAGGATGTCGGTTCCGACCAGTAGGCGACGTCCTCCAGGCAGCAAGAATCGTTGCGCGCGTACCGGATGCGCGACCACCCCACCCGCCTCGCTGGCGTCGATCTCGAATTCGATCCAGTTGTTGTAGCTGCGCACATTCGAGGGCCAGCGTGCGAGGTTGCCCGCGATCGGCTGGCCGTTGGCCTCGGTGAGCAGGTAGACCGCGCCGAAGCGTCCCCAACTGTCAGTGCGGCTGCGCAGTGTCGAGACCAGCTGCAGCAGGCCGCCGCGCGAGTAGTCGTCTACCAGATGCGCAACCTCGGCGCTGATCACGGCGTCGACTTCGCGGTCGACCACTTTGGCGGACAGGTAGTAGACCGAGGTCAATACCAGGGTGACACCGGCGGCAAAGACGGCGATGAACAATACCGCCAGGCGTTCAGAAGACAAGCGTATGCGCGCGGGACCCCCCGGGCCGTCGGCCGCATGGGCCAGACTTGCGTGGTGACTCGAGTCGTTCCGGTCGGGCTGCTTCCGGCCAGGATCGTTCATGGGCAGCGTGGCGGCGATTTCATTCCTTCAGAACATACCCCGCGCCCCGCACAGTGTGAATGAGCGGTTTGGGAAAACCTTTGTCGATGGCGTTTCGCAGCCGACTCATGTGGACATCGGTAATGTTCGTCTGCGGGTCGAAATGCAGATTCCAGACGCCCTCCAGCAGCATGGTGCGCGTCACCACCTGGCCGGTGCGGCGCATGAGGAATTCCAGCAGCTGGAATTCCTTGGTCGTCAGGTCGATGTTGTGGCCGGCACGCATCACGCGCCGCGCCAGCAGGTCGATCTCCAGGTCGGCGACTTTCAGTCGCGTGGTTTCGGTCGCGACTGCGCTGCGGCGATTGAGAGCTTCGATTCGTGCCAGCAATTCGGCAAAGGCGAACGGCTTGGTCAGATAGTCATCTCCGCCCGCCTGCAGCCCACGTACGCGGTCGTCGACCGTGCCCAGCGCCGAAAGGATCAGCACCGGAGTCCGGTCGTTGTGCTCACGCAGCGTGGCAATGATTTCCAGGCCATCGAGGTGCGGCAACTGCCGGTCGGCGATGATGATGTCATAACCGCCTGCCGTGGCCTTGGCCAATCCGTCGCGTCCCTCGGGGCTGTGCTCTATCTCGTAGCCGTTCTCCCGTAAACCCTTGACGAGATACTCGGCGGCCTGGAGATCGTCTTCGATCAGGAGCAGGCGCATCGCGGATGGCTTCGAATCAACGATGCGCGGACCATCATCCAACCCGCACCGGGACGAAGATCTGCGCGTTCTCGCGCTCTACCAGCAGCGCCACCACCTTTCCTTTGCGCTGCTTGGCCGCGCTGCGCAGGTCATCCACGGATTTCACCGGTTTGCCGTTCACGCCCAGGATGATATCGCCCGGGCGCACGCCGGCGGCTGCCGCGGGGCCGGTCACGTCTTCCACCAGCAGATGCCCCTCGGTAGCGGCCTGGCGCTTTTCTTCGGCGGCGAGCGGACGCAGGACGAGGCCTAACCGCGCCGCTTCGTCGTCTGCGGCATCCTTGGCTCGGGCGGCCACCTGCGCATTCTCGTCCGGTATCTTTTCCGGGTGTGCGGTCAGGCGTTTGATGCTGCCGTTGCGCCACACTTCGATCGCGACCGCGGCCCCGGGCTTGATGCTGGCGATCAGTCCCGGGACCTGCGCGGAACGGTCGATCTCGGTATCGCCCACCTTCATGATCACATCGCCTGCCTGGAGGCCGGCCTTGGCGCCTGGGCCATTGCCCTCGACCATGCCGACCAGTGCGCCGCGAGGACGATCCAGGCCGAAGGATTCGGCCAGTTGGGCATTCACGTCCTGGATCGACACGCCGATGCGGCTGCGGGTTACGGTGCCGGTGCTGACCAGTTGTTGGCGCACGTCGTTGGCGACATCGATCGGGATGGCGAACGATACGCCCATGTAGCCGCCGGTGCGGCTGTAGATCTGCGAGTTGATGCCGACGACCTCGCCATTGAGATTGAACAGCGGTCCGCCGGAATTGCCGGGATTGACGGCGACGTCAGTCTGAATGAACGGTGCGTAGTTGCTGCCGGGCATGGAGCGCGAGGTCGCGCTGACGATGCCAGCGGTCACGCTGTTCTCGAAGCCGAAAGGCGAGCCGATGGCGATCACCCACTGGCCGGGGCGCAACGAGGCGGGATCGCCGATGCGCACCGTCGGCAGATTCTTGGCATCGATCTTGATGACCGCGATATCGGTGCTTGGATCCGAGCCGATGACTTTCGCCGTGTATTCGCGACGGTCGGTGGTTCTCACCGTCACCTCATCCGCATTCTCGACCACGTGCGCATTGGTGAGGATGTAGCCGTCGGCACTGACGATGAAGCCCGAGCCCTCGCCGCGAGCAGGTGGCATGTTGCCGCGAGGCATGGGTTGTCCGAAACGACGGAAGAACTCGTAGAACGGGTCGTTCGGCGACATCTGCGGCATGTTGCCGACCGGCTGGCTCTTGCCGACCACGGCGATATTGACGACCGCCGGGCCATAGCGTTCCACCAGGGATGAGAAGTCAGGCAGCGCTGCCGCGATGGAAGCGCTCGCCGAGGCGGCATTGTTCGATGCGGTATCCACCGCGGCGTCGCTGGTCGAGGCGAAGCCCCCAGAGCACGCGGCAGAGGCGATGCCCACGCAAAACACGGCAGTACTGACACGCAACCAATTGGCGACCATGGATGACTCCCGATATTTCAAATTAATGATAATGTGACGTCTGCGAAAAGACGAAGTTCTCGAAATTACAGAGAGTTAATGGTGCCTGGCCGATGCGGCTGGCGCTCCTCGCGCAAGTCGTCCAACTGCGCCTGCAGTTGTACCACGCGCTCCTCCAGGAGCATCACGCGGGCAAGCAGCGAAGCGATATCCGCCTGCTGCACCGGTGCCTGGGCGGCAGCTGGCCTGGTGCCGGCGGATCCGCGTTCGGAATACTCGCTCATCGCCGTGCCCCCCTCACCCCCCTCCGCGAGGCCGCCGCCGTGCGGCACTGCATCGTCCTGGGTCTGAGACTCGCCGGGGACCGGGCTCATGGGCGCACTCGCCGTGGTATCCGCCGAGGTTCCGCCGAACAAATGCGCATAGCGCGCATCGCGCCGGCCGGGTTCGCGCTCCAGGCGCATCACCAGGGGCCCTTCGTCGCGCGCGGCGAGTTCGGCCAGCGCGGCCTCGATGTCGCTGACTTCGCACGCCGTGGCCAGGCGGGCGGTGCGGGTGCGTAGTTCGCCGGGCGTCTGCGGACCCCGCAGCAGCAGCTCGCACACGATGGCGGTCTGTCGCGCGCTGAGTTCCAAGGCACCGAAACCGGTATTGCAGAAGCGATGCTGGTACTTGGGCACCCGACTGCCGAAACCGGATCGCTCCAGCACCAGGTGCTTCTTGATCAGGCCATCCACGACCGCCTGTACCTCCCGCTCCTCGAGACTCAGCATCGGGTCGCGATTGCTTTTCTGATTGCAGGCGTTGGTCAGTGCATTGATGGATAAGGGATATTGGTCGGGTGTGGTGATGGCTTTCTCGATCAGGCAGCCGATGACACGTGCTTCCATTGGGTCCAGCATAATGTTCATGGCGCGCGCTTCTTATGCAGTTTCATTGGGGAATTATGAACGAAGTGTTGGGTTGGCGGGCCCGCAAGACATGTTTTAGGGCCGACGAGCCCGACAAAGTACGCCCTCATCCTCTACAATTTGAGCGCCAACTTTCCTTAGACCCGCGGATGATGCCTTGTTAAACCTGCCGCTGCCGCTCGATCCGATCGCGCCGGAGATCGACGTCGTTCCCAGTGCTCCGGCGCGTCTACGCGAAATTCCCTACAACTACACCTCGTTCTCGGACCGCGAAATCGTCATGCGGCTGCTGGGCGAGGCAGCTTGGGGTCTTCTGAACGAGTTGCGCGGTGAGCGCCGCACCGGCCGTTCGGCGCGCATGCTGTTCGAAGTCCTGGGCGACATCTGGGTCGTGCAGCGTAATCCCTACCTGCAGGATGACCTGGTCGACAGCCCCAAGCGGCGGCGCCAACTCATCGAGGCGCTGCGTCATCGGCTGAGTGAAGTCGAGCGACGCCGTGATGCGTCCGATGCCGGACGCGACCGCAAGGTCGCCGAATTGCTGCAGGCGGCGCGCGGCGCGGTAGCGGCGTTCGCCGAGGAGTTCGAAGGGCTCGTGCGCTTGCGCAAGCGCGCGCGGCGTCTGCTGCAGCGGCATACGCGCGAAGATAACATCCGGTTCGACGCCTTCGCCCGTGTCTCTCACGTGACCGATGCGACCGACTGGCGCGTCGAGTATCCCTTCCTGGTCCTGTCGCCGGATGCCGAGCGCGAGATCCCGGCCTTGGTACGCACGTGTATCGAGCTGGGCCTGACGATCATTCCCCGCGGCGGCGGCACCGGCTATACCGGCGGCGCCATTCCGCTGACGCCGAATGCCGTCGTGATCAATACCGAGAAGCTCGAAACCCTGAGTGCCATCGAGACCCTCGAATTGCCGGGGCTGGCAGCTGCCGTGCCGACGATATTCAGCGAAGCCGGCGTCGTGACGCGCCGGGTGTCCGATGCGGCCGAGCGCGCCGGCCTGGTGTTCGCTGTCGACCCGACCTCGGCCGATGCTTCCTGCATCGGCGGCAATGTGGCGATGAATGCGGGCGGCAAGAAGGCGGTGTTGTGGGGCACGGCCGTCGATAACCTGGTCTGGTGGCGCATGGTCGACCCGGATGGCAACTGGTTGGAAGTGACGCGCCTGGCGCACAATCTGGGCAAGATCCATGAAGTGGACGTCGCGCGCTTCGATCTGGTGTGGAAGGACGGGCGCGAGGCGCCTGAGCGTGCCCGCGTGCTGCGCAGCGGGGTGGTGGAGATTGAAGGCCGCAAGTTTCGCAAGGCCGGACTCGGCAAGGATGTGACGGACAAGTTCCTGGGTGGATTGCCGGGGGTGCAGAAGGAGGGCTGCGATGGCCTCATTACTTCCGCTCGCTGGCTGCTGCACCGCATGCCGAAGCATATCCGCACCGTGTGCCTGGAGTTCTTTGGCCATGCGCGCCATGCCATTCCCTCCATCGTCGAGATCAAGTCATTTCTCGATCAGCAGGCGCGCACCAGTGGGGTACAGCTGGCGGGTCTCGAGCATCTCGATGAGCGCTATCTGCGCGCGGTGGGCTATTCGACTCGATCCAAGCGGGGTTCCTTGCCAAAAATGGTGTTGCTGGGTGATATCGTCGGCGACGACGAGGATGCCGTCGCCCGCGCCACCTCGGAAGTCGTGCGCATCGCGAACAGCCGCGCTGGGGAAGGTTTCATTGCAGTCAATGCCGAGGCGCGCCGGAAATTCTGGCTGGACCGCTCGCGTACGGCGGCGATCGCCAGGCATACGAACGCCTTCAAGATCAATGAAGACGTGGTGATTCCACTCGATCGCATGGGCGACTACACCGATGCCATCGAACGAATCAACATCGAATTGTCGTTCAAGAACAAACTGAAATTGCTCGATGAGCTGCTGGTTTACTTCGCCGGCGAGCTGACCTTGGGCAAGATCGAGGACCCCGATCTCGAGCATGCCTCGCAGCCAGAGCTGATCGGCGATCGTCAGGTCCAGGCGCGGCAGGTCATCGCCCAGACCCGCGATCGATGGAGCTATTTGTACGAGCACCTGGACACGCCGCTGGCGCAGGCGCTACCGCAGTTGATGGCACTGGGCTTCGAGCCTTTGCGCGGCGACTTGGAGCGGCGCCTGGAGCGAGAGCCGGAAACGCGCGTGTTCGACCTGGTACAGGATCGTTCGCTGCGCACCTCGTGGAAGACGGAAGTGCGAGCTCATCTTCGTCGCTGGTTCGTCGGCGGCGTTTTCGTGCCGGTGCTGCAATCGGTGGAAGCGATACACAAGCGAGTGCTGCGCTCACGAGTGTGGATAGCACTGCACATGCATGCCGGGGATGGCAATGTGCACACGAATATTCCCGTCAATTCCGACGACTACGAAATGTTGCAGGAGGCCAATCGCGCGGTGGCGCGGGTCATGCGAATCGCACGCGCCTTGAACGGCGTGATCTCCGGCGAGCATGGCATCGGCATCACCAAGCTGGAGTTCCTGTCCGAGGAGGAGACCGCCGATTTTCGACGCTACAAGAATCGCGTCGATCCCGACGGGCATTTCAATCGTGGCAAGCTGATGCCGGGTGGCGACCTGCGCAACGCCTATACGCCAAGCTTCAATCTGCTGCGGCACGAATCGCTCATCATGCAGCAGTCCGACATCAATTCGATTTCGGACGCAGTCAAGGATTGCCTGCGCTGCGGGAAGTGCAAACCCGTTTGCGCCACGCACGTGCCGCGCGCCAATTTGCTGTACTCGCCCCGGAACAAGATCCTGGCGACCTCGCTGTTGATCGAGGCGTTCCTGTACGAGGAGCAGACGCGTCGCGGCATTTCGATTCGTCATTTCGACGAGTTTTCCGATGTGGCCGATCATTGCACGCTCTGCCACAAGTGCGAGAAGCCTTGCCCGGTCGACATCGACTTTGGCGACGTGTCGATGGCGATGCGCGACCTGCTGCGGCGCATGGGCAAGAAGCGATTCAATCCTGGCACCGCAGCCTCGATGTTTTTCCTGAATGCGACCAATCCGGAAACCATCAAGCTGACGCGCAAGGTGATGCTGGAGTGGGGCTTCAAGGCGCAGCGCTTGGCGAATCGGGCGCTTGGCGCCCTGGCCTCGGCCCAGGCCGCCAGACCGCCGGCCACGACCGGCAAAGCGCCCATCAAGGAGCAGGTGGTGCACTTCGTGAACAAGAAGATGCCTGCCGGGTTGCCAAAGAAGACGGCGCGCGCACTGCTGGACATCGAGGACCGCAACTACGTTCCTATCATCCGCGATCCGGCGCGCACCACCAGCGAGTCCGAGGCGGTGTTCTATTTCCCAGGCTGCGGTTCGGAGCGCCTGTTTTCGCAAGTGGGCCTGGCGACGCAAGCCATGCTATGGCAGGTGGGCGTACAGACGGTGCTGCCGCCGGGCTACATCTGCTGTGGGTATCCGCAGCGCGGCGCCGGGCAGTTCGACAAAGCCGAGAAGATGATTACCGACAACAGGGTGTTGTTCCATCGTGTCTCGACCACGCTCAATTATCTGGACATCAAGACGGTCGTCGTGAGTTGCGGCACCTGCTACGACCAACTGCAGGGCTACAAGTTCGACGAGATCTTTCCGGGCTGCCGTATCGTCGATATCCATGAGTTCCTGATGGAGCGCGGCGTCAAGCTGGAAGGCGTCACCGGTGTGCGCTACATGTATCACGATCCGTGTCATTCGCCGATGAAGAGTCACGATCCGATGCAGGTCGTCAACGCGCTGATCAACGAGCAGGTCAACGGCCGGGTCGAGAAGAACGACCGTTGCTGCGGCGAGTCCGGAACCTTCGCCATCAGCCGGCCCGACGTTGCCACGCAAGTGCGTTTTCGCAAGGAACAGGAAATGCGTAGCGGCGCAGCCAAACTGCGAGCCGATGGATTCAAGGGCGAGGTCAAGATTCTGACCTCATGTCCTTCCTGCATGCAGGGATTGAAGCGCTACAACGACGATGCCGACCTCGATGCCGACTACATCGTGATCGAGATCGCACGCAACGTGCTGGGCTCGGACTGGCTGCCGGAGTATGTGCGTGCGGCGAATGCCGGCGGCATCGAGCGGGTGCTGGTGTAATCGCGTGCAACCTGCCAGCAGGCGGCCAGCCGCTGTCCTCAGGCGCCGCGTTCCTCGATGAAGCGCAGGAACTCGGATCGAGTTCGGGCGTCTTCGCGGAAGGCACCGAGCATCGTGCTGGTGACCATGGATACGCCGCGCTTGTGCACGCCGCGCGTGGTCATGCACTGATGGGAGGCGTCGATGACGACAGCAACCCCGCGCGGCTTCAGTACGCTGTCGATACATTGCGCGATCTGGGCTGTCAGCTTCTCCTGCACCTGGAAGCGCCGGGCGTAGCCTTCGACGACGCGTGCCAGCTTGCTGATGCCGACCACCTTGTTGGTGGGCAAGTAGCCGACGTTTGCACGGCCAATGATCGGTGCCATATGGTGCTCGCAGTGCGACTCGAATTCGATCGAGCGCAGCACGATCATTTCATCGTAGCCTTCGACTTCCTCGAACGTGCGTCGCAGGTAATCGGCCGGATCGCTCAGGTAGCCTGAGAACCAATCCCGATACGCGCGAACGACGCGTGACGGCGTATCGCGCAGTCCTTCGCGTTCAGGGTCTTCGCCGGCCCATCTGAGCAGGACGCCGACAGCTTCCTGTGCCTGCTTCTCGGTGACGCCGTTGGGCGGACTGCGGCGGCGGGATTTCCTGGGGGGCACCCGGGTCATTCGTTCGTTCTCCTTGGTTGTCTCGGGCCGCAAGGCTATCGCAGTTTGGCCGGGCGGTCGCCTGGTATTACCATGCGAGCGTGTAATGGCACAGAAGGAACGACAATGCGCCGCTGTATCGTGCTGGTCGTCATGGCCGCTTTTGGCAGCGGCCAGGCGGCGAACGCGGAGATCGTCAATGCCGGGCCGAACGGGTTCAATATACGGCACGTGGGCGAGACGCCGAACGTTGCGCCGCCGGTGGTGTGGGCCGCGCTGGCCGAGATCGGCAAGTGGTGGGATCCGGGCCATACGTATTCCGGCGATTCGCGAAACTTGACACTGGAGCCGGTGGTGGGCGGTTGTTTTTGCGAGAAATTGGGTCTCTATGCCGGCATCGAGCATGGTCGTGTCGTCTATGCCCAGCCCGCGAATACTTTGCGATGGATCGGCGCTCTGGGGCCGCTGCAGGAGCTCGGCGTCCTTGGCAGCATGACTTGGCAGATCGATGCGGCCGACGGCGGCTCGCGGATTAGCTTGACGTATAATGTGGGGGGCTACGCCGACGAACCCCTGTCGGAGTGGGCGGCGATCGTCGATGAAGTATTGGGCAGTCAGTTGCAGCGCTTGCTGCGCTTTGCCGCGACAGGCAACCCCGAGCCGCCCCAGCCTGCCGTGCAGCAGCCCTGAGAGGGCCGGTGCCGACTTGTCGCGACAGGTCTTGCGATTGCGTTTCTCGACTGCGGCGTATCGCGAGTGTGGCCAG
>JBEBRC010000089.1:0-12282 GCA_040395055.1 Steroidobacter denitrificans | reverse complement strand
GGCGGCCGATCCTGGTGGATGGCACCGGTGCACGATTGAACCCGCGCCCGACGGTACCGGGCTACCAGACGGCGCTTGTGGTGGCTGCCCCGGGTGGGGGAACCGACGTTCATGCGGACCATCTGGGCCGGGTACGCGTGCGCTTTCATTTTCAGGATGGCCGTAGTGGCAGCAATGACAGCGCTTGGCTGCGCGTGGCGCAACGTTATGCCGGCCCGGGCGTCGGCAGCCAGTTCCTGCCACGCGTCGGGCAGGAAGTGGTGGTCGGCTTTCTGGATGGTGACATCGACCGGCCCATCGTCATTGGCGCGTTGTACAACGGCCGCGGGGAAGCGGGCATTGCCCCTACGCCGGCGGGTGCACAGGGCACATCCAATCGTGCGGTGTATGCCCAGGCAAATGACCAGCGCAGCAGCGCGCAGGGCAATCTCACGGGCGGGCACGCGCCGGCATGGCACGCGGCCGGAAATGGTGACGACGCACATCGTCATGGCGGTGCGTTATGGGGCATCCGCTCATGCGAATGGGAAGGCGGGCAGGGCAGCAATCACCTGTTGTTCGATGACCTGGACCAGCAACTGCGCGTGCAGTTATCCAGCAGCCAGCACACCTCCCAGCTGACGCTGGGGCATTTGCGCCACCAATCGGACAATTATCTTGGCAGCCTGCGCGGCACGGGCTTTGAGCTGCGCACGGATGCCTGGGGCGCGGTGCGGGCAGTCGCCGGTGGTTGGTTCACGGCCTACGCTCAGCCTTCGCAGGCACCGGCCGGCGAAGCCGTGCAACCGGCAGCATTGCTCAAGCAGCTGCAGGTAATGAGTGGGCAGTTCAGCAAGGCCGCGCAGATCCACCTCACCAGCCCGCTGGCGATGCAGGAAGGTGGCGGCGTCAAGGGGCGCTCACGCTTGATGCAGGACAAGGCACCGTTGAGTGGGCTGCTGACCAGCATCCAGACCGTGGTGGCCGGTGACGCCTACGCTTCGGCCACAGCGCAGGCCAGGCAGCGCGAGGCCACAAACGGTGTTGGCCGGGTGCCGCATAGCGGCGATCCCGTGCTTGGCCTGGCGGCGCCGATGGGCATCGCGCAGGCTGCCGGACAAGCGTTGCACTGGACGGTAGGCGAAGGCCTGTTGTTGGCCAGCGGAGGTCATAGCGACGCAGCCGTGATGGGCCAGGCACGGCTGCATGCCGGCCAGGCCATCGGTCTGTTGGCCGCGGCGGTGGAAGGCGGTGCCAACGGCAACACGATGAGTGTGGTGGCCGGCACAGGTGCGCTGGACGTACAGGCGCAAAACGACGAAGTCCGTCTGCAGTCGAGCAAGGCTCTGCGCATCACCAGCGCCCAAGGTGCAGTGGAGCTAGGCGCAGGTAGGACGATCCACATCGCCACCGCCGGCGGCGCCAGTCTGACCATCGAAGGCGGGAACATCTCCTTCAACTGCCCCGGGACGATCAAGGTGGAGGCGAGCCAGAAGTCGTTTGTTCCCGGTGGGCGCGGGCACTACCCCTTACCCGTGTTTCCACAATCCGTGTGCAAGGAGTGCCTGCTGCTGGCAGCGCAACGTGCGGCTCCATTGAGTCCAAAAGGGTAGTCATGTCGAAAGAATGGACGTTCCCGCGCATTGACTGGCCCGAGCTTGAGGAGGGAATCAAGCGCTATCTCCTCGTTGATGGGGCGCAATGCAATCACATACGACTGTTGCTGGAGCGACTCGAGCTTCCGGCACGGGCGCTGTTCGATGGCCAGTTGTCTGATGGGAGCGAAGACGCGAGCGTGTACCTGGTAAAGCTCCCCGCCGACGCTGATGCAAATCGCTACCTACGACACGTGGAGTCATCGGCACGCAGTCCGGGTGCGTTGACTCTGATCGAATCATCGCTGCAATCAAGCGAATTGCTGCAGCGGCTGCAACGTCGTTTGGATTCTGTCTATCCCAACGGGAAGTCGTTTCTTTCACGCTTCTACGATGCCCGCGTGTTGCCGTGGTGGATTCAGGCAATAAATGCGGAGCAACGGCAGACATTCCTCGCAGTGGGTAAGCGCTGGTGGTACCTGCGGCACGACTTGCGGTGGGACAGCCAGGAGCTGCATTGCCCTGAAGTGGACCCGCACGATCCGCCATGGGTATTGGGAGCCGAACAGCGTCACGCGCTGATCGAATCAAGCTACCCCTACGTTCTGATGGACCACCTCCAGCTGACGGACCCGGGACTGCTGCGCCGCGTTCCGCGCGCGCATTGGTACCAGCACATTCGTGAGGTGGTGGCTTTGGCGTCGTCGCTCGGAATTGAGGACAGCCGACGTGTACTGATGGTTGTCACCTGGTCGCTGTTGGCCGGCGAAGGCTTCATGACGGACAGCCTGTGGCAGCAGCGCCTCATTGACTACGCATCTCGAAAGCGCGACGCCCAGATGATCATTGCGGAGGCATGGCCGGTGAAGGAAAACCCATGACGAGTTTCAGTGCGACTGGAAAATGGTGGGTGGGTGTCCTGGTTATGACGATGGTGGTCATGGTCGTCGCGGGATGCACGGCAAACGCGAGCAAGAGCGACAAGCCGATATTCATGGGTTTGTTCGGTTTCAACTATACGAATCGATACATAGCTCTTGTTTCAGTGGATGGCAGTTATCTCGGTGGGCTGGACGCCCATCAAAATGGTGGGTCTTCGTCCATGGGGAGACGCAAGTTCAAAGGGAAGCCGGTAACGGTGCGGGTCCGATGGGTGGAGGCCGATGGCTATGACATGAATAAAGGTGTCTACGTTAGTGATGGGAACTGGGTCCAACGGTCGGCTGATGTGCAGGTGAATGATTTCCATCTGAAGGACGCCACTACGCTTGTGCTTCACTTTCTGCCCGACGGGTCGGCGGAGGCAGAGCTGGTGGTAGGCATGGGAGCCATATGGAAGGCGCGCCGAATGCCGGTACCTAAGGAGCATAGCTACCATATCCGGGGTTACTAATCTCATGGCTGCCAATTGCGGTATCGCTAGCTGTGATTGTTCGTTCCCAGGTATTGCGCTAGCCGGTAATAAATATCAACCCCGCGCTTCCACTGAATCAGGTGGTGGGGAATTGCCGTTGAAGGAGATGCAGTGATGAGTTTCAGTGTGACTGGAAAATGGTTGGTTGGCGTACTGGTCATGATGATGTTGGTTATGGCCATTTCCGGGTGCAGGACGAATGCAGCGAAGAGCGATAAGCCGATATTCATGGGTTTGTTTGGTTTCAACTACACCGACAGATATCTACGATTTGTCAGGGTAGATGGAAACTATCTGGGAGGACTGAATGCCTATCTGAATGGCGGTTCATCGTCCATGGGTAGGCGGAAGTTCAATGGAAAGCCCGTAACCGTCAGGGTTACATGGGAGGAAGGAAATCATTACGACTTGGTCACCAACAAGCACGTTACGGACGGTCATGCGTTAAGACGCGAGGCTCTGGTTGACGTGAAATTCCCCTACCCTAAGGACGCCACCACCCTTGTGCTTCACTTTCTGCCTGACGGGATGGTGGAGGCGGAGTTGGTGGTAGGTATGGGAGCTATATGGAAAGCGCGCCGCATGCCGGTGCCGAAGGAGCATAGCTATCATGTCCGAGGCTACTGATCACACTGCTATCCGAGGGCAAGTGGATCTGCAGCCGGGAACACCCGATCCGGTGCGCGGCTCAGAAGGTGGCGCGAGGATAGCGCGGCTGCAGCGCGGACTGCGTGAACTCAGTGACGCAGAGCGTGCCCAGCGGCAGTTGGCGAACAGCATGAATGTTCCGGACAAGGAGGAAGCAACAACAGGTTGCGTCCAAAGTTTGTATTTGTCGGTCTATTTTGATGGAACCGGAAACAATCGGGATGTCGAGCTCCGCAAACCCGAGGAAGATCGAGCGCTTTCCAATATCGCAAGGCTTTATGAATCACATCAAGCAATTGAAGAGCATCGGGGATTATGGCGGGAATACATCTCCGGCGTAGGCACGCCATGTGAGCAGATTGGTGACAAAGGCGGCCTGCGTGGCCTTGCGCTGGGCGCTGGAGGAGGTGGACGCGTTGATCATGCATTGAAGGTGCTTGATGCCCTGGTGGACAACCAGCCGACGTCGATGAAAATCCTCGTGATGACGGTTTCGGTGTTTGGTTTTTCGCGTGGTGCGGCATCCGCGCGTGCGTTCGCGCGCGACCTAGCGGAACGCTGCAAACCCAGTGAGGACGGAAGATGGATCTATCGGGACCGGGTTCCGTTGCGGATTTCCTTCATGGGTGTGTTCGATACCGTGTGTTCGGTATGGCCAGCGTTCACTGCGGCGGCGGTCAACCTTCGCAGTGGGCATAACGGATGGGGCAGAGGGATGCGGGTGCCGGCGATGGTCGAACAATCCGTACATATGACGGCGGCACATGAACTACGCGGACAGTTCTCGCTGGATTCCACCCGTGACCATGGCAGCTATCCCGACAATACCGTGGAGATCTGGTTTCCGGGTGTGCATTCGGACGTCGGCGGAGGTTATGACCCAGGGCATCAAGGGCGCAGGAACAGCATCGCCCGATTCTCACTCAATGAGATGTATGAAATGGCAAGAGTGGGCGGTGTTCTGCTGAGATCAGTTGATCAATTCCCTGATTTTCTAAAGTCCGAATTCGACAAGGATGATGTCGAACTGCAGTCCGTCTTCAACGGTTATCTGGAGGCCATACCGATCAAGCGCGGGCGTTTCGAGGACTTGCAGGCTGCACATATGGGGCTGTTGCATCGCTGGTTGCGGGTGCGAACCGAGCGGGGCGATCTGGTGCCGTCGATGGAGCGGCTGGCAGAACGGCAGGCGGAGTTGGAGGCGGAGATACGCACGCTGCGACTCCAGCGCCAGGTTCAGCGCAATGGGGTTGAGGCGGTGGACAGCCAAGGGGGCGTGAACAATGAGCCGGTTGCGGGCAATGCATTGGAGGCGATGCTGGAGGAGCGCGAAGACGAGCTGAAGACTGTTCGTAAGCAGATGCGCGGCTTGAGCAAGCAGAACGATACCGTGGCAACGAAGATCGAACGTATGCGTCGCAAGCGGGACCGGGGGGAGCGCCTGACGCTGGCCGAATCAACCATGGTGGACGCATGGGATGACCCGGCCCCGCTGCCAAAGGAAGTAGAGACGTTCTTCGACGGCTACGCGCATGACTCCGCTGCACACTGGATGCTGTCCGACCAGACCAAATGGCGTGTGGTGCATTTCGGTGACACCAAGTACAGCCCGGGAAAAATGACGACAGCGAAGGATGTGCCCGAAGTCAGCGGTGCCTGAACCTGTCGTGGGGACTGGGCTCAGATCGGTCGCATCATTACAAGGTCGTGTAGAGCGGAACACCCCGATTGCGACGGCTCTTCTACAACCAGTAGCCGGCGACAGGCAGGCCGAAAATATCCCGCCTGCCGCCTGTAATGGCCTCAGAACTCCTGCCAGTCATTCCCGGTGGTGGCTGTCGCGCGGGGCGATGGGCTGGGGATGGCGCGCAGTGCGGGACGCGGGCGCGGCGACGACGACGGGACCACGCTCGCGGCGACACGGGCCAGGGATGCGCCGACTGCTTCGGAGAGTCGGAACTGCGCGACGGCGTCGGTGAGTTGCTGCGCCTGGTCTTCCATGGAGCGTGCGGCGGCGGTGGCTTCTTCCACCAATGCGGCGTTCTGCTGAGTGCTCTCGTCCATCTGCATGACGGTCTGGTTGACCTGCTCGATGCCGGCTGTCTGCTCCTGCGAGGCCGCGGAGATGTCAGCCATGATCGTGGTCACGCGCTGCACCGAGGCAACGATGTCGTCCATGGTGGTGCCGGCGCGGCGCACCTGCTGTGACCCTTCCGACACCTTTTCCACGGAGTCGTCGATCAGCGACTTTATCTCCTTCGCCGCCGATGCCGAGCGTTGCGCCAAGGTGCGCACTTCCGTGGCGACCACTGCAAAACCTCGGCCCTGGTCGCCGGCGCGTGCTGCTTCCACTGCAGCGTTGAGGGCGAGGATGTTGGTCTGGAACGCAATGCCGTCGATGACGCTGATGATGTCGGCGATGCGCTGCGATGACTGTTCGATGGACGTCATGGTAGTGACGACCTGATTGACCACGTCGCCGCCTTTGGCAGCAACCTCGGCCGCGCCGCGTGCGAGCTGATCGGCTTGACGTGCGTGCTCGGCGTTCTGGCGTACGGTGGAAGTCAGCTCCTCCATCGATGCGGCGGTTTCTTCGAGATTGGCCGCCTGTTGTTCGGTGCGACGTGAGAGATCGCTGTTGCCGGTGGCAATCTCGCCGGCCGACAGACTGATGCTGTTGCTGGACGCCTGGATGCGCGAGACGATGGTGGCCAGCTGGTCCATGCTGGCATTGCCGTCGTCGCGCATGCGGGCGAATACGCCGTGGAAATCACCTTCCATGCGCTGGGTCAGGTCGCCTTGGGCGATGGCCTGCAGCAGTTGCGAGAGATGGCCGAGATTGCCTTCGGTGGTTTCCATCAGCGAGTTGAGGCCGGCGACCATATCGCGGAAATCGTGTTCGAATTGCCCGGCATCTCCGCGCTGGCTGAAGTCGCCGATAGCGGCAGCACCAGACAGGCGTTTGATCTCGTTGTTGATCGCCGACAGGCTGGCCTTGGTGCTGTCCATGGCGTCGGTGATCGCGGCCTTCTCGCCGGGCAAGCGGTCCATGTCCACCGACAGGTCGCCGCGCGCGTAATGCCGCATCACTTCCACAACGCGCATCTTCACGCCGATGTGCTGGGCCACGACGGCATTGACTTCGCGCACCATGCGCCCGTATTCGCCAGGGAAGCGCGTTTCATCAATACGGAAGCTGATCTGGCCCGCGTCGTGTTCACGCGTCAGCTCCAACTGCGCGGCGATGACGGACTTGAGCTGCCCCTGCATGCGTTGCATGGAAGCCAATAGCAGGCCTACCTCATCCTTGCGCGTGCCGTCGATGGTGCCATCCAGGCGGCCGCTGGCCACGTCATCGGCGGCGCGCAGCGCGCTGCGTAGTTGGCCCACGATGGAACGAACGATGATCACGCCCATGATTGCCGATGACACGCCCAGCAGCAGCATGAACGCGAGAATCGCGTTGATGCTGTGCGCCTGCGTCGCATTGGCCTCAGCTGTTTCGTGATCCAGCGCGGAGACGACGTAGCCGCTGAGTTTCTCGATGTCCTGAAACAGATCGCGGCGCGCAATGCGCGACTGATCATTGGAGATGGCTTGTGCTGCATCAAACTCGCCATTGGTGATGGCCTCTGTTATCAGCACATGTGCGTCCAGGTAGGCCTTGGTGGTCTGCTGCAATTTGGCGTAAAGCGCCTTCTGCTCATCGCTGGCGGACAGCGCTTCGTACTGTTTGAGGTGCTCGGTCAGTTTCTGCCGCTGCTCGGCGATGCGCTGGTCGTACTCTGCAACAAATTCCGGTTCGTTCAGGCGCGAGAGCTGCGAAAGTTCGGCGATGCGGATTTCAGCGAGGTCCGCGCGGATGCGATCGAGGTATTGCACGGCAGGCATATAGCGTGTGCTGACGGCATCAAGCTGCACGCTGGCCTGCTTGAGTCGCATGACGGCGAAGCCGCCCATGGCAAGGGTCGCGACGGTGGTGAGGGTGAAAGCGATTGCGAGCTTTCGGGTGATCGTGAGGCTGCGAAAGAACTCCATCTCTTACTCTCCGGATCATTTGTCGATGTGGTGCGGGGGGCGTGTCCCTTGGGAACTCCACGGGGAGGATCATCACCGTGTTGAAGCGTGGCAGAGTCGGTATCGGCTTTCCGCTTGCGTCTCTGTAGGACGACTTCAGGGAAATATTCTTAAGGGTTAAGCGCCGTCCAACACGCGACGATCACATCGTGGAAGTGTTCAAGCAGACACGGCAGGTAACGTGATGCGCTGCCGTAAGAGCATGTGTTCCACGTCACCCAATCGACATGGGTCCACGAGATATGGGTGCCGTTGGCATGCATCGACTGAAATGAAAACGGCCCCTTCTTCGTCAGAAGGGGCCGTTGTTTCATGCAGGACGTGTGTGGATCAGAATTCCTGCCAGTCCTCACCATTGGCGACCATCGGCTCCATGCGGCGCGGCGCGGCGGCCATGCGTGCTGGGCGGTACCCTTGCGACGGTGTCACGACGACCGGAGCTGGCTTGGCGGCGGCAACCGCGACGGCTGGACGTGAGGTTGCGGTCACACGGAATGCGGCGACGGCTTCGTTGAGCAGCAGTGCCTGTTCTTCCATTGCACGTGCGGCAGCAGTGGCTTCTTCCACCAGCGCGGCATTCTGCTGGGTGGTTTCGTCCATCTGCACCACGGTCTGGTTGACCTGTTCGATACCGGCCGACTGTTCCTGCGAGGCGGCCGATATCTCGGCCATGATGTCGGTAACGCGCTGTACCGAGGCGACGATCTCGTCCATGGTGGTGCCGGCCTGTTGCACCAGTGCCGAGCCTTCGCCGACCTTGCCGACCGAGTCTTCGATCAGGCCCTTGATCTCCTTGGCTGCGCCTGCCGAGCGCTGCGCCAACGTACGCACTTCCGAGGCAACCACGGCAAAGCCACGGCCTTGCTCGCCAGCGCGTGCAGCTTCCACCGCCGCATTCAACGCCAGGATGTTGGTCTGGAACGCGATGCCATCAATCACCGAAATGATCTCGGCAATCTTCTTGGACGAGGCTTCGATGCCACTCATGGTGGTGACAACTTGTTGCACGACGTTGCCGCCCTGACTGGCGACGCCATGCGCGCCGATGGCGAGCTGGTTGGCCTGACGCGCGTGCTCGGCATTCTGACGCACAGTGGAGGTCAGTTCCTCCATCGAGGCGGCGGTTTCCTCCAGGTTGGCGGCCTGCTGCTCGGTACGGCGCGACAGGTCGTTGTTGCCGGTGGCGATTTCGGTCGCTGCCAGGTTGATGCTGGAGGCTGCGTTCTGGATACGGCCAACGATGCCGGCGAGCTGGTCAACGGTGGCGTTGGCGTCGTCACGCATCAACGCGAAAACACCGTTGAACTGGCCTTCCATGCGCACGGTGAGGTCACCTTGCGCGAGTGCCTGCAGCACCTGCGAGACTTTGGCCAGGTTGCCATCCGCCGTTTCCATCAGGTGGTTCAAGCCGTCCACCATGTTGCGGAAGTCATGCTGGTAGCGATCCAGGTCCCCGCGCTGGGTGAAGTCACCGGCTGCGGCGGCACTTGCCAGGCGCGTGATTTCGGTATTGATCGAGGACAGGCTGGCCTTGATGCCGTCAACGGCTTCGGTCATCACTGCGCTCTCGCCGGGCAGGCGGTCGATGTCCAGGCTCATGTCGCCAATCGAGTAGCGTTTCAGGACGTCAAGCATGTGCAGGATGGTATTCACCTGCGATGCCACCAGATCGTTGGTGGAATGGATCATCTGCCCGTACTCGCCGGGGAATGCACTCTCATCCATGCGATAGCTGATGGTGCCGGCATCGTGCTGACGGGCCATTTCACTCTGCGCGGAAATAACGGCTTGCACCTGTGCCTGCATGCGCTGCATCGATGACAACAGCTTGCCGACTTCGTCGCGACGCGAGGTGTCGATGCGGCGGTCGAGCTTGCCGACGGAAACATCGTCTGCCACGCGGACGGCTTCCTCGAGTGGAACCATGATCGCGCGGATGATCGCCCAACCCAGCAGTGCCGCCAGCACCAGAGCCAGTGTCAGGACGCCGAATACCGTGAGCAGCGAGCGGGTATGTGCCTGCTTGGATTCTTTGGTCTGCCTTGTCAGTTCTGTCTGGTTGTACTGCGATAGCTGCTTGAGCTGATTGAACAGGTCTCGGCGCAACATGCGTGATTCGTCGCTGGAGATGGTGCGGGCGGTATCGAAGTCATCCAGCGCGATGGCGGCGGCAATGCGCTCGTTCGCGCCAAAGTAGGCTGAGCGAAGCGCTTTCACCTTGTCGTACATCTGTTGCTCTTCCTGCGAGCTTGAAGCCTCGATGCTGTCGTAGGCTTTTTCTTCTGCTTCGATCAGGGCGCGGGTATCGGCCATGCGCTTGTCATAGTCGGCCAGCTGCGTCGCGTCGCCCTGATAGCTCAACTGGGCCTGCTCGAAGGTACGGAATTCACCGAGCTGCGCGCGCATTTCGCCCAGATGCTGCACGGAGGGTATCCAGTTGCTGTTGACCTGTTCGATCTGGCGTTCGGCCACGTCCAGGCGCCACACCGAAAACAGGCCCAGCAGCAGGGTCAGCAGGCCGGTGGAGCAGAAAGCCACCACCAGCTTCCGTGTGATCGACAGGTTCTGGAACCATTTCATTGAAGGTGCCTCCATGGGCATTTCGCACTACGCACAGGCCCGATGCGCCTGCAGAAGTTCTGATTGATTGAGCAGGCGGCGGGGGCGCCTTCGTGGTGCGGAAGCCACGACGTGCTGAGGTATCGGCGACCCGTGAGGGTTCTTGAGCGACTGAGAGGATGGCCGCTGAACGGCGTTCAGGAGACGCTTCGAAGCGTGTGCGACGGTGCGGAATCCAACATCCCTGAAGCCGTTTGTCTTGCCCGTTGTGGGGGTGAATGGGTGTTGCGTCGGCTGCACGTTGCGCGCGGCGTTCAGGCTGCTCGTCCACGCGAACGGCAAAGACGGAGTGCCTGTGAGCGATTGCCTTGGTGTTCGTCGAACGTCTTCATCCCGGAACAGGCGTTGTGGTGATAACCAAACAGGTGGGAGTAATGGACCGTTCCGTGGTGACGCGGCGGATCATGAAATGTGCACGAAGTTCCTCTCATCCCTCATCTCGCACACCTTCTCCGAAAGAAGAGAGCTGCTGTTCTGTGCAGGGAAGAAGGGAGGAGATCCGGCATCGTCAATTGCGCCGCGATGCGCTCAGGCCTTCAAGCGCTTGCCATCGCACCGGACATGGAGAAGGGCAGGCTCATGCCCACTTTGTTGGAAGCTTTTTACCGCGGCGTAATGCTGGGTAGCATTACGCCGCTTGCGGCATCCGCAGCGAGCGCACCAGTCCACCGATGTCGACGATCAGTGCAACGCGGCCGTCACCGAGGATGGTGGCGCCAGACACACCGCCGATGCGGCGATAGTTGTTCTCGATGTTCTTGACCACCACCTGCTGCTGGCCGAGCAGTTCGTCCACTTCCAACGCAATCTTCTGGCCATCGCTTTCGACCACGACCACCAGCGGGTCGGCATGGCCGCCGTCGCGGTAGCCGTAGTGCTGGCCCAACGCCAGGATCGGCAGGTACTCACCACGCACGCGCAACACGCGGCCTTCGCCGCCCATGGTGCGGATATCTTCAGCCTGCGGCTGCAGTGCTTCGAGCACGTAGGCCAATGGCAGGATCAGGGTTTCGCCGGCAACCGAAACGGTCATGCCATCGAGGATGGCCAGGGTCAGCGGCAGGCGGATGAGCACGCGGGTGCCAGCGCCGGTGCGGCTTTCCAGCTGCACTTCGCCACCCAGTGCCTGGATGTTGCGGCGGACCACGTCCATGCCGACACCACGGCCGGACAGATCAGTGACCGCATCGGCGGTGGAGAAACCCGGCTGGAAGATCAGGTCCCATACCTGCGAATCGGTGGGATTGTCCGGAACGTTGAGGCCACGTTCGAGCGCTTTGGCCAGGATTTTGTCGCGGTTCAAACCGCGACCGTCATCGCTGACTTCAATCACGATATGACCGCCCTGGTGCGACGCCGCCAGGGTGATCGTGCCGGTTTCTTCCTTGCCGGCCTCGCGACGCACGTCCGGCATTTCCAGACCGTGATCGATCGAGTTGCGGACCAGGTGGACGAGCGGGTCGGCGATTTTCTCGATCAGGCCCTTGTCCAGCTCGGTACCTTCGCCGATGGTGCGCAGGCGCACCTGCTTGCCGAGGCGGCTGGAAAGGTCACGGACCAGACGCGGGAAGCGGCGGAATACCGCATCCACCGGCAACATGCGTACGCCGATGACCGCTTCCTGCAGATCGCGGGTGTTGCGCTCCAGCAGATCAAGGCCCGCGAACAGTTGCTCGGCATGCACCGGATCCAGTCCGCCGGAGACCTGCTTGAGCATGGCCTGGGTGATGACCAGTTCGCCCACCAGATTGATCAGCGCATCGACCTTGTCGACGCTGACACGGATGGAGGATTCGGCTTCGTGCGCGGGGGTACCGTTTGCCGTGGGCCTGGAAGCGTCGGCCGCAGCGGCGACCACAGGCGCAGGCTGCGGCGCTTCAATTGCCAGGCTTGGCGGTGCGGCGGGGCGGATGTCCAGCTCGCAGTCGTCCACAACCCAGGCAAATGTGT
>JBEBRC010000088.1:0-12298 GCA_040395055.1 Steroidobacter denitrificans | reverse complement strand
CCTTCTGCGCCCGCGGACGATGGCGGCTTCGACGACGATATTCCGTTCTAGGTCCGTTCCGGGACACGTGCATGAACGATGGCCGGGCAGGCAATGCATGCATTGGGAATAGTCGAGCTATCGTTCGTAATTCATTGAAATAGCACTTGAATCAATAGTGATTAACCGCGAGCGTCGCGTCTCGCGGTATGCTTGCGGTTTATTTGCTTCACGCCATGCCTCTCGTATATATCCGCACCTTCGGCTGTCAGATGAACGAGTACGACTCCGCCAAGATGGTGGACGTGCTGCGGGAAGCCGATGGCTATGAGCTCACCGATGATCCGGCGCAGGCGGATCTACTGCTGCTCAATACTTGCTCGGTGCGCGAGAAAGCGCAGGAAAAGGTGTTTTCGCAGCTTGGCGGGTGGCGGCTGCTGAAGCAGTCCAAGCCGCACCTGCTCATCGGTGTGGGCGGCTGTGTCGCCAGCCAGGAGGGCGAGGGCATCACCCGGCGCGCACCGTACGTGGATCTGGTGTTCGGCCCGCAGACCTTGCACCGCCTGCCGGACATGATCCAGCAGTTGAAGGCGCACGGCCGTTCGGTCGTCGACGTGAGCTTTCCGGAAATCGAAAAATTCGATGCCTTGCCGCCGCCACGGGCAGAGGGCGCCACTGCTTTCGTCTCGATCATGGAAGGCTGCAGCAAATATTGCACTTTCTGCGTCGTGCCCTATACCCGCGGTGACGAGGTGAGTCGTCCGTTCGATTCGGTGATGGAGGAGATCCGCCAATTGGCCGGGCAGGGAGTGCGCGAAGTCAATCTGCTGGGGCAGAACGTGAATGCCTATCAAGGCGAGATGGACGACGGCACGCCTTGCGACCTCGGCACCTTGATCTATTGCGTGGCGGACGTGCCGGGGATCGAGCGCATCCGTTTCACCACTTCGCATCCGGTCGAATTCAAGGATTCGCTGATCGAAGCGTATCGCGATGTGCCGCAGCTGGCGAATTACCTCCACTTGCCGGTGCAGGCGGGGTCGGATCGCATCCTGGCCGCGATGAAGCGCGGCTACACGGCCCTGGAATACAAGCAGAAGATTCGCAAGCTGCGCGCGGTACGGCCGGATATCAGCATTTCTTCGGATTTCATCGTTGGTTTTCCGGGCGAGACTGCGCGCGATTTCGAGGCGACCATGAATCTGATCGCCGATGTGGGGTTCGACCAGTCCTTCAGCTTCATCTACAGTCGCCGCCCTGGAACTCCCGCGGCCTCGCTGCCCGATGACGTCAGCCACCAGGAAAAACAACAGCGCTTGCAGGCATTGCAGGCGCGCCTCAACCAGCAATCCATGGCGATCAGCCAGGGCATGGTGGGCAGCGTGCAACGCGTGCTCGTCGAGCGTCCCTCCAGGAAGGACGCACGCCAGCTTGCCGGCCGCACGGAAAACATGCGCTGGGTAAACTTCGACGGACCCGCAGTGCTGATCAATCAGTTTGCTGAGGTATTGATAACGGAAGCGTTGCCCAACTCCCTGCGCGGCAGGTGGCTGGAGCCGGTGGCGGCCGCAGCGCGCGATCCACAATCCATGCAATCCAACAGTCTATCGATGACAGGCCTGTCTACGACATGAGTGTACCCTTGGCGACGCGTGATCTCGCGTTCGAACCGGTCGATAACGCGCGGCTTGCCAATTTCGTGGGTCCGATGGACGAGAATCTGCGCCACGTCGAGCAGCGACTGAACGTGCAGGTGCGACGCCGTGGCGGCTGGGTGGAGGTCTCGGGACCGCCCGAGGCGGCGGCGACCGCCGAGCACGTTCTGCGGCACTTGTTCGAGTTGTCGGCGAGCGAACCCTTGACGCCCGATCGCGTGCATCTGGCGGTGCAGGAGGCGGGCATGGACGTGCCGGCGGTCGTGGTGGCGCGGGCCTCCGATGAGGTGTCGATCCATACCCAGCGAGGGGGGATCCGCGGCCGCGGCGAAAACCAGCGGCAGTACCTGCACAACATCCGCACCTGCGACTTGACGTTTGGCATCGGGCCGGCCGGCACCGGCAAGACCTACCTGGCCGTTGCCTGTGCCGTGGAGGCCTTGCAGACCGATCGTGTGCGTCGCATCGTACTGGTGCGCCCGGCGGTCGAAGCCGGGGAGCGACTCGGATTCCTGCCCGGCGACATCGGCCAGAAGGTCGATCCGTATCTGCGCCCCATGTACGACGCGCTGTACGACATGATGGGCTTCGATCGTGTCGCGCGTGCAATCGAGCGGCAGGTCATCGAGATTGCGCCGCTGGCGTTCATGCGCGGACGCTCGCTCAACGATGCGTTCATCATTCTGGACGAAGCGCAGAACACTTCGGTCGAGCAGATGAAAATGTTCCTGACGCGCATGGGGTTCGGCTCCAAGGCGGTGGTGACCGGCGACATTACCCAGACCGATCTGCCCAAGCAGCAGTTGTCCGGCCTGCGCCACGTCATGAACGTACTACCCGGCGTCGAAGGAGTGGCGTTCACCAACTTCAATTCCCGGGACGTCGTGCGCCATCCATTGGTGCAGCGGATCGTGCAGGCGTATGAGCGCCGGCAGGCGGCGGCGGGAGCGTCGGATTGGCCTGGAGGCAACGAAACTTGACGCTCGCCGTGACCGTGCAGCTGGCAAGCTCTCGTCGTGGTGTGCCGCATGTGCGCAGTCTGCGGCGTTGGGCCGATGCCGCGTTCTCGCAGCGTCCGCTGCGCCCGGTCGCGAATGCCAGCGCCTTGACGATCCGTGTGGTGGGCGCGGCCGAGAGTCGCCGCCTCAATCGAATGTGGCGCGGCAAGGACAAGCCGACGAATGTCCTTTCCTTCCCCGCCGAGCCCTTGCCCGTGATGGCCCGCGGCGCCGCCACCGCGGGCCGCGCGCCGCTGCCCCTGGAACTGGCGCAAGTGCCGTATCAGGAACTGCCGGAGCTGGGCGATCTCGCCATTTGTGCACCGGTGGTCGCGCGCGAAGCGCGCCAGCAGGACAAGTCGTCGCAGGCCCATTGGGCCCACATGGTCGTGCATGGGGTGCTGCACCTGTTGGGATACGATCATGAGAATGAAAACGATGCCGCGGTGATGGAAACGCGTGAAGCAAAAATTCTGGAGCAGTTCGGATACACCAACCCTTATGCCTGAAGAGCACAGTTCGCCTGGAAGCTGGCTGCGGCGGATCACCGACACACTGAGTGGCGAGCCGCGCGACCTCGAAGACCTGAGCGAGGTCATTCTGCATGCCACGGAGCGTGGCATCATCAATCAGGATGCATGCCGGATGCTGGAAGGCGTCCTGGATGTGGCGGAGCTGCAAGTGCGCGACATCATGGTGCCGCGCTCGCAGATGACGGTCGTCAATCGCGACGATCCGCCCGAGGATCTGCTGCCGGTCGTGATCGAGTCGGGACACTCGCGCTTTCCGATCATCGGTGAGGATCGCGACCAGGTCGTAGGCATCCTGCTGGCGAAGGATCTGTTGCGCTACTTCGTCGAAGGCGGGCGGGACGATTTCGACATCAAGGAGTGCGTGCGTTCGGTGGTGTTCATTCCCGAGAGCAAGCGCCTGAATGTGCTGCTGAAGGAGTTTCGCCTCAGTCATCATCACATGGCGATCGTAGTCGACGAGTACGGAGGCGTTTCCGGGCTGGTGACGATCGAAGACGTGCTGGAACAGATCGTGGGTGACATCGACGATGAGTACGACGTCGATGACGATCTGGATATCCGCAAGGAAGGCGAACGGCAGTTCTCGGTCAAGGCGCAGACGCGCATCGACGAGTTCAATGACTATTTCGGCACCGACTTCAGCGACGAAGAGTTCGACACCATCGGGGGGCTGGCAATGAACCACCTGGGGCGTCTGCCGCGGCGCGGCGAGTCCTTTCTGTTTGGCGGCCTGGACTTCAGGGTGTTGCGGGCCGACCGGCGCCGGCTGGACACACTGCGCGTCATCACCGCGCAGGACATCGTGCCCAAGGACGATTGATCCAGGGCGCTCGCTGGATGCACCGCTTCTTCCTCACCGGCACGGCATTGTGGCTGGCCCTGCCTGCGGGGGCGGCACTGTCGTTGGCGTTCGCCCCTTTCGATGCATGGCCGCTGGCTTGGGCGTGTCCGGCGTATTTGTTCCTGCTGTGGCAGGGTGCAACCCCGAAGCGCGCGGCGCAGGCGGGCTTTGCGTTTACCGCCGGCACCTACCTGGCCGGGACTTATTGGCTCTATCACAGCATCCACGGCATCGGCCAGGCGCCGCTGCTGCTGACCCTGTTCGTCATGTTGGCGCTGGTGGCGATCATGGCCGCCTACACGGCCTTCACCGGCTATGCGCTGGCACGCTGGCTGGCGCCGCCGGGCGGCCTGGGGCCGAGGCTGGCGCCGGTGCTGCGCCTGTTGCTGGTGTTTCCGGCCGCCTGGACTCTGCTGGAGTGGTTCCGCGGCTGGTTTCTGAGCGGATTCCCGTGGCTTGCGCTGGGTTATACGCATCTCGATACGCCGCTGGCCGGCTTCGCGCCCGTGGGTGGCGTATACGCCATGAGCTTCGCGGTCGCGCTCTGCGCTGGGGCGCTGGTCGTCTTGCTGGGCGAGGGGATGCGCGCGCGTGCGGCCGCACTCGCCCTGATCGCGGCGGTCTGGCTCGCGGGCTTCGTGCTGGCGAGGCAGACGTGGACCCAGCCGATCGATGGCCCGGTATCGGTGGCTATCGTGCAGGGTGCGGTGCCACAGGAAATGAAGTGGAGCGCCGAACAACGCGATGCGACCATCGATTTGTATCGCGATCTGACGCGGCCTCACCTGGGTACCGACATCATTCTGTGGCCCGAGGCGGCTTTGCCGGCGCTGGCGCACGAGCTGAGTGAGGTCTTGAATCGGGAATGGACGCTGGCCAGCGAACAAGGCTCCGATCTGGTCCTGGGCCAGATTCGCTACGATTTCGACAGCCAGGTCTACTACAACGCCGTGCTGGCATTGGGCGATGAGCCGCAGTGGTATGCCAAACGCCACTTGGTGCCATTCGCCGAGTTCTTTCCGGTGCCCGCCTGGGTGCGAAACTGGCTGCGCGGAATGAACCTGCCTTACAGCGGTTTCAGGGCTGGCGACAGTGACCAGCCGGCGCTGCAGGCCGGTGGCCAGAAGCTTGCGGTGACGATCTGTTACGAGGACGCCTACGGCTCGGATCAGCTGCGGGTGCTCAAGGATGCAACGCTGCTCGTCAATGTGACCAACGACGCCTGGTTCGGCGATTCCACGGCGGCCTATCAGCATCTGCAGATCAGCCGCACGCGGGCGCTGGAGGCAGGAAGAATGCTGCTGCGTGCGGCCAATGACGGCGTCTCGGCGATCATCGGCGCCGATGGCCGGATCGAGGCGACCTTGCCGCGATTCCAGCCGGGCGTGCTCACCGGCAACGTTCAACCGCGCACCGGATTGACGCCGTATGCGCGCGGCGGCAACTGGCCGATCGTCGTGACCTGTCTTGCGATCTTGTTCATCGTGCAGTGCCGTCGTCAGCGACAACCAGTAAGATTGACCGAATCAGTCTCGGAATAACGATGGAAGGCGAGTGGATAGTTTTTTACAGGTCATCCTGCTGGGAATCATCGAGGGCATCACCGAATTTCTGCCGATATCGAGTACCGGCCACCTGTTGATCGCCCAGCATTGGCTGGGGCGACGCTCCGATCTGTTCACGATCGCGATCCAGGCCGGTGCGATCCTTGCGGTCGTGGTCATCTATTGGCATCGGCTGTGGGACATGGCGACGAATTTCAGGGAGGCCGCCCAGCGCGATTACCTCTACAAGCTGATGCTGGCATTCGTCATCACCGTGATCGGTGGCTTCACCGCCAAGCAAATGGGGTTGGAGTTGCCGGAGACGGTGGCACCGGTGGCCTGGGCGCTGATCATCGGTGGCTTTGCCATATTTGCCGTCGAGGCGTATGCGGGGCGTCAGCCCGATCGCAGCGTGCTGACCTGGAACGTCGCCTTCTGGGTGGGCATGAGCCAGATTCTGGCCGCGGTATTTCCGGGAACCTCGCGCTCCGCAGCCACCATCTTCGCCGCCATGCTGGCCGGCATGACCTCGAGACCGGCAGCAGCGGAATTTGCCTTCCTGGTCGGCATTCCGACCATGTTTGCGGCCACGGCGTACGAGGCCTATGCCTTATACGACGCCGGCCAGATCGCCGATGAAAACTGGAACGAACTGGCCCTCGGCTTCATCGTTTCCGCGATCGTCGCCTTCATCGCGGTGAAGTGGCTGCTGCACTACATTCAGTCGCATCGATTTACGCCATTCGCATGGTATCGGCTGGCGCTGGGCGGCATGTTGCTCGTCATGGCGATATGACGGCCCTATGATGAGGTCCGCCTGGGAACCGATGCGAACGGCCTGACTGCGAGCGATGGTCCGCGATCGGCCCGGCGACGATCTGATCGGGCGGGGAGCGGGTGCCGGACACGCTAGCGCCATGCCATAGGGGTGACTTGCCGATGCCGTCCAGCCGCCTGACCCAATACATCATCGCCGGCCTGGTGCTGGGTGTGGCCAGCGGCTATCTGTTCTACCAGTTCTTCCCCGCCTCCAGCGCCGGCTTCGCGCAAGGCACGGGACTGCTGCCGGATGCCTTCCTGCGCCTGATCAAGATGATCATCGCGCCGCTGGTGTTCTCCACCCTGGTGGTGGGCATCGCCCGCATGGGCGACATCGCCACGGTCGGACGGATCGGGGGCAAGGCGCTCGCCTGGTTCATCTTCGCCTCGCTGATCTCTCTTACGCTGGGACTGATTCTGGTGCAGCTGTTCGAGCCGGGAAGGGCGATGCAGCTGCCGCTTCCCGCGTCGGACGCCAGTTCGGGGGTCGCATCCGACGCCTTGTCCTTGTCGGGATTCGTCGCGCACACGATCCCGACCAGCATCATGGATGCGATGGCCCGCAACGAGATACTGCAGATCGTGGTGTTTTCGCTGTTCTTTGGCACCGCCATGGCGGCCATGGGCGAACGCAGCCGACTCGTCATCGAGGTACTCGATGCGCTGGCCCACATCATGCTGAAGGTGACCGGGTACGTGATGCTGTTCGCGCCCCTGGCGGTGTTCGGCGCGCTGGCCAGCACGGTGGCCGAGCAGGGGTTGGAGATCATCGCCGTCTATGGCATTTTCGTGGGCGAGTTCTATATCGGCCTGCTGATCCTCTGGGGCGTACTCCTGGTTCTGGGTGGACTCGTCATCGGTCCACGCGTGCTGCCGCTGATGCGCTTCGTGCGTGAACCGGTCCTGCTCGCCTTCTCCACGGCCAGTTCCGAAGCCGCCTATCCCAGGACCTTGGAGCAACTGGAACGATTCGGCTGCAGCAACCGAGTCGCCAGTTTCGTCCTGCCGATGGGCTACTCATTCAATCTCGACGGTTCGATGCTGTATTGCACCTTCGCGGTGGTGTTCATTGCACAGGTGTATGGCATCGAACTGTCGATCGCCCAACAGATCATCCTGGTGGCCATCCTGATGCTGACCTCCAAGGGCATTGCCGGCGTGCCACGCGCCTCCCTGGTCGTGATCGCGGCGACCCTGGCGCAGTTCAACATTCCCGAGGCGGGGCTGCTGCTGCTGCTGGGTGTGGATCATTTCCTGGACATGGGCCGTTCCGCGACCAACGTCATCGGCAACAGCATCGCCACGGCGGTGGTGTCGAAGTGGGAGGGCGAGCTGAGCTCGCATGCGACCGTGCCGGGCACGAGGGCGGCGGCACCCGAGTAGGGCGTGTCGTCGCGCCTGTCGTACGCACTGCGGCGCCACCCGCGCGCAGGATTCGGCGTCATGGGATTCTGCACCGGCCAGTCGCGCCTGCCGCCGCGCCGATCAGCGCCGTGCTGGCTGCTGGATGCTGGATGCACGGGTTGTGGCATGGTGGAGCACCAAAAGGTGCTCGCGCCAAGCTATACTCCAGGGGCGATGAACCGGGGATTCTTCAGGAAATGGGCTAGGTGGCTGCTGCCGCTGCTGGTGATGCGCGCGTGCCTGCCCGCCGGTTTCATGCTGTCGGCGCACGCCGGCAGTCTCGAGCTGGTGTTCTGTCCGAGCCAGACGGTCCTGGGGCAGTTGTTCCAGCCGGATGCCGGCCAGGGGTCTGCCCATGCGGGCGTATTCACGCACCACGGCGATCATTCCCAGGATCAGGCGCTTCATCATGCAGGCGCCGCCCACGCGCCGGACGCTCATGCGGGTGCTCAGGCACAGGATGCGCATGGCGCCAGCGCACACGAGCATGCCGGCGCGGCATCACCCGCATCCTCGTGTCTCTATGCCTTGGCTGCGACGGCGATCATCACGGTTGCGCAACTGGACGTTGCGTCGCCAGCGGTACGCCCGGAACTGATCGAGGAACGCTCGGTTTTCCTGCCTGGCGCCGGCCCGTGCCGCGCCGAACGCATTCGCGGTCCACCCTCCTTCTCCTAAGCATCGACCTTTGATCGTGGCGCGCCATCGCTGTGCGCCGTCGTGCATTCAGGAGAGATCCAATGAAGATACGCATGCTTGCGTCGACAGCCTTGCTGTCGATCGCATCCGTGCCTGTCGCGAGCGCGCAGGGTATCGCGACCGACAGGCTGATCGATTCGATTACGGTAACCGGCGAGCGCGACACGGCGCGGGTCGAGGTGCCCAACCCGACCGCCACCCGCACCGCGCAGGATTTGCGCCACCAGAATCTGGTGAATGCGGAAGACGCTCTGCAGTACGTGCCCAACCTTACGATCCGCAAGCGCTACATAGGCGATCGCAACGCGCTGCTGGGCGGGCGCAGTTTTTCGACCCTGCAATCGCCGCGCGCGCTGGTCTTCATGGATGGCTACCTGATCTCGAATTTCCTGGGGCGCTTCGACGCGCCGCGCTGGAACATGATCGCGCCGGAGGAGATCGAGCGTATCGATGTCCTGTATGGACCTTACTCCGCAATCTATCCCGGCAACTCCATCGGCACCACGGTCGCGGTGCGAACCCGGCGTCCGCAAGGCCCGCAAGCAAGCGTGCGCACGACTGCCTTCGGCGAGCGTTTCGGTGAGTATGGCCTCAAGGACGACTACTCGGGTCATCAGGTCTCGGCGTTCCTTGGCAATCGCCTGGACAACGGCCTGTGGTTCGCGCTGGCCGCGAACCGCCAGGATGCCACCGGGCATCCCATGCAGTACTACAGCGTCTCGGCCAACGCCCAGGGGGAGTTTCCGGCGCTGGCGGGAGCGGCGACACCGGTCACGGGCGTGAAGTTCGATACCGACCCCCAGGGGCACCGCCGAGCCGTCTTTGGCGCCAATGCGAGTGCGATCGATCATACGATCCAGGAACAGCTCAAGCTGCGCGCCGGCTATGCCTTCAACGAGAATCTGGAAGCAGAAGGGTTCATCGCCGCCTGGCGCAACGATACGCGCAACGAGAATCGAACCTTCATGCGAGACGCGGATGGCAACCCGGTCTGGTCCGGGCGCGTGCTGGCCGAGGGCATGCTCTTCGACGTGCCGGCCGCGGCGTTTGCGCCCAGCCTGCGCGATGAGCAGCATCTGCAATGGGGTGCGACCTTGCGCACCAGGCGTGCAACGGGTTGGAATGCATCGCTGGTCTATTCGCAGTACGACATCCGCCGGGACGATACGCTGCAGGCGCACCAACCCGATCCTGTGGCCGCGCAGGGTGGGCCTGGCACTCGCACCACCCGGGACGGTACCGGCTGGCGGACGTTGGAGGCGCAGGGCGTCTATACGCCGCTGCCACAGGATTGGGGCGGTGGCGCACACAGCGTGGCCGTGGGCTACCACCGCAACGAATACCAGCTCGCCAATCCGGTGTACGACACCGCGGATTGGCGTCGTCGCACCGGCGTGCTGGCGCAGGATGTTGCGGGACGAACGCGCCTGCAGGCGCTCTATGTACAGGACCAATGGCAGTTCGCCGATCGATGGTCGTTGATCGCCGGTTTGCGCTACGAGGATTGGACGGCATTCGACGGCGGGCAGCGCGCCGGCGCCATGGTGGAGATCTACCCGGACAGGGCGCAGACGGCCTGGTCGCCGAAGCTGTCGCTGGCCTTCGCCCCCGGCGATGACTGGTCGCTGCGCCTGAGCGCGGGACGGGGCGTGCGTTTTCCCACGGTCTCGGAGCTTTTCCAGGGGACAGCGACGGCCTCGGCGATCACGGTCAACGATCCTGCGCTGCGCGCCGAGCGCTCCATGTCTATTGATTTGACAATAGATCGTGAGCTGTCCTGGGGACAGCTGCGTACCTCGTTGTTCCAGGACGATGTGCGCGACAGCATCTATTCCCAGAGAAACATCACGGTCACACCCAATGTCACCAACGTGCAGAACGTCGATCGCGTTCGAACGCGCGGCATCGAGCTGTCGTTCGGCGCGCTCGACGTCGGCATCGATTCCTTGAGCCTGGAGGGCAGCATCGCCTATGCGCGCGCCGAGATCCTGCGCAACGACAACTATCCGGTGTCGGTGGGGAACATCTGGCCCAGGATTCCGAACTGGCGCGCCAACCTGCTGGCCGTCTGGCGTCCTGCGAACGCGCTGCTGGCCAGTCTCGGGGTGCGTTACTCCGGCCGCATGTATGGCGGGCTGGAGAACGATGACATCCATCCGGATACGTACGGCGGAGTATCTCGATACACGATGCTGGATGCGCGCCTGGCCTATACCCTGGCGAACAACATCGAGCTGGCGATCGGCATCGACAATCTGACGGACGAGCGTGCCTGGCAGTATCACCCCTATCCAGGCCGCACGGGATTTCTCGAGGCACGTTGGTCATTGGAGAATTCGAAATGAACACAGGTGCAAGAGCCTTTTTGCTGGCGCTGATGCTGTGGCCGTGCATCGGCGCCGGCAGTGGCGTGCCGCTGCGCGTGGCGCTGGGAACCTCGGTTGCCGTGGACGGCTCGGGCCGATTGTGGGTTGCCTATGCGGAAGCGGCTGCGGCGCAGGATGAGTCCGTCCCGGCGGCTGCCGCAGGCGGCCCACTGCCGCCGCGCGCCGGGACCAGCGAGCCGGTGGCGCACGTATTGCTGCAGCGCTCCGACGATGCCGGCGCCAACTGGCAGGCGCCGGTGCGCGTCACCGCCCGGCCGGAGCCTGTTTCGGCGGACGGCGAGAATCGTCCCAAGCTGGCGTTTGGCCCGCGGGGCGAGATGTACGTGACCTGGACCTCGCCGACTTCTGCTCGCTACACGGGCGATATTCGCTTCGCGCGCTCGCTCGACGCCGGCAAGAGCTGGTCCACGCCGGCCATCGTGCATCGTGACCGGCAATTGATCGCACATCGCTTCGAGTCGCTGATGGTCGATGGAGCAGGGCGTGTGTGGGTGGCATGGATCGACAAGCGGGATCTGGAGCAGGCCGAGGCGAGGCAGGCGCGCGCCTCCACCCCGCCGCAGGTCGCGGCTGCTCCTGTCTATGCCGGCGCCGCCATCTACTACGCCTATTCCGAGGACCAGGGATCGAGTTGGCGCGGCGACTTCAAGCTTGCCGACCATAGTTGCGAATGCTGTCGCATCGCCCTGACCCAGGATGCCGCCGGCCGTGCGGTGGCGATGTGGCGCCATATCTTTGCACCGAACGAACGCGATCACGCCTATGCGGTGCTGGATGAGGGTGGCGATTCGATCGTGCAGCGAACCACCTTCGATCGCTGGCGAGTCGATGCCTGTCCGCATCATGGGCCGTCCCTGGCGTTCACTGCCGATGGTGTGCGCCACGCGGTATGGTTCAACCTGGTGCAGGATGAGGGGCGCGCGTTCTACGGGCGATTCGCTGATTCGCCGACGCCGCAGCACACTTCCCAGGACGTTTCGGCGCACATCCAGGCCTTGCCGGCAGGGGCGACGCATGCGGACATCGCCGCGTCCGGCAATACGCTGGCCGTGGCCTGGAAGCGTTTCGACGGCACGCTGACGAAGCTTGAATCCTGGATCTCGACCGACGGCGGCGAACATTTCTCGCCCGGCCCGACGTTGCAGACCGATGCGGACTCGGACCAGCCGCGGCTCATCAGCCACGACGGCGGTATCCTGCTGGTCTGGCGCCGCGCCGCGGATATCGCGGTCGAGCGCCTGGTACAGGCACCGGCGCCTGATCGGTCGCGGTCGCAGCCGGGGGCGAAATCCGAGTCGCTTGCGGGCGCCACGCCGGGGGCGAGCGCGACGGATGAAGGCGCCGCGCTCCGTTTCGCACTCAGGCCGTTAGAACGCGACACAATTGCGAAGATCCAGCACGAGCAATACGGCGAAACCTTCTGGTTGGTGTTTTGGGAC
>JBEBRC010000087.1:0-12327 GCA_040395055.1 Steroidobacter denitrificans | reverse complement strand
GGCTGGTGAGTTTCGTGCCGTTACTGAAAGGTACGACCTAGCGATGCCGTCATCGGCTTCCTGCCCTGCCGTGGCCTGGCCTGCCTGATTCTCGTCGCGCGTGCGCCCCAGTCTCGGAATCCAATCTCGAGTCGATACGCCGCCGCCAGGTGGCTGGCCATGCAATACGAATGGGGGTAATGGAGATGCAGCGAGGGTGATGGGGTCGAGTTCCGGTCGGTGGCGGCGCCTGCGCGGCGTGTTGGTGCTCCTGGCGGCGATCGCGCTTGCATCCTGTTCTTCCACGCCGCTGCGTTCGGCGACCTACACCGTCAAGCGCGGCGATACGCTGTACTCGATTGCCTGGCGACACGGCCTCAAGTACCAGGATGTGGCGCGCTGGAACGGGATCGGCCGCAACTATGTCATTTACCCGGGGCAGGTATTGAAGCTCTATCCCGGCTCTGCGCGCGCCGCCAGCGCGCCCAAGGCGGGGACCGCACAACCCAAGTCCAAGGCGACACCCGCGGCACCGGCGCCGCGCGTTGCCGTACGACCCGCAGGGCCGCCGGTGCGCTGGCAATGGCCGGTCGGCGGCGGTGCCGCGACCTTGACCGCCCGCCCCAATGGCGGGCACGGCCTGACCATCAACGGACGGCTGGGCGAGGAGATTCGCTCGGCTGGCGCGGGCAAGGTGGTGTACACCGGCTCAGGCCTGCTTGGCTATGGACAGCTGGTGATCATCAAGCACAACGACACCTATCTCAGCGCCTATGGCCATACGCAATCGGTCGCGATTCGCGAAGGCGACTCGGTCGCAGCGGGGCAGCGTATCGCCACCATGGGGGCGGGACCGGAAGGGCGGCCGATGTTGTATTTCGAGATCAGGGTGAATGGCGAACCCAGCAATCCGCTGGTGTTGCTTCCTCAACGATGAAGATTCTTCCCGCGTGCTGCGATGTCGCAGCCTTGACGGGGACGAACCTGGGTTCATCCCCGTCCCCGAGCGTAGCGCGATTTCGCCGCGGCTCGGTGCCGCGCGCGACCCTGCAGGCGAGCGCGGCGGATGCAAGACGAACCTGGCTTGCTGCGAACTCTCCGCCGATGCCTGGCGCATGCCCCGCCAGGCCCCCTTCGGGGGCCCCCTCAGTGTCTTGCGAATACACTGCGGCCAGGATCGCGAAGCGTGCGCCGTCGGTTCCGCGGGCACCGGCAACCGGTCCATGCGGCGGACCTCGGTGGCGCTGGATTGATGATAATTAGTCTCGATCAGCGATGCGTGAAAACTCCCGTAAAGGCTTGCGGAGTGTCCGGCGGGACCGCTTTGGCGCTCCCTTGTTGCGTTGGCCAGCGCGATACCGATGCAAAAACAATACTGCTTTTGTTCACTACTGGTAAAAAACCGCTATAAGGTGTTGCACAACGTGCGTGCGTATGACTAACATCCGCCTCAGCTGTCGCGCAGTTGCGACGAAGTGGCGAACAACGAGTTCATCGATCGGCGCACAGGTCGAGAAACGGGAGGCATCGGGATCAGCGGGAGAAGACGCGGGGGCGGAGGGGGATTCGAGGAAACAGCGCAAAGAAGAATAAAAGCAGAACAACAAGAATATTTCGCCACGTGCGAGGCTCTGGAGCCGGCTGTGGCGAGTTGGGTCGAACGAACTTCAGTCCCTCGCGTCTTCTCCCGGTGATCCTGCACCGGGAGAAGAACGCAACAGTCACATCACCACGCAACGATCACTCCGCGGCATCGTCCTGCAATAACAGGGCGGCCACCACACGGCGATCCTCGCTGACCAGGATATTGTAGGTGCGGCAGGCGGCGCCGAGTTCCATGACTTCGCAGCCGATGCCGCGAGAGAACAGTGCGGCCAGCAGCCGAGGATCGGGGAAGTGTTGGCGCGAGCCCGAGCCGAGTACGACGATTTCAGGATCCAGCGCCAGCACCGGATCGAGATCCGCCAAGGTCAGTTCGCCTATCGAGCGAGGGCGCCAGTCGTGCACCAGTTCGTCTGCCTTGATCAGGCAGCTATGGCGCAGCACGACGTCACCGACGCGTACTTCGCCTGCGGAGTAGGAGCGCACCAGGTTTACGCCCGCAATTCTATCGTCGGTCAGCTTCATTCGGATACGATATCGCATTGCCGTTCCGGCCGCCGTATGAAGATGTCGCTAGTCCATTTCCTCGCCCACTCCCTGGCTGCTCGCTCCCTGACCTTGATTGCCCCTCGTATCGGACCTGCGCTGGCTCATGCCCGCCAGTCGCGCGAGGCGCGATGGCCATGCCTTGCGCGGCTGGCGGGACGCGGCAAGATCCACTGCCTGATCGACGACGGCACAGTCGCCGCGGACTTGGGCCCGTGGCAGACGGCATTGCTCGATGCGCTGGGAATGAGCGAGGCGCACGCCCAGTACCCCAGCGCCGCCGTGACGCGCACCGGCGATACCCAGGAGCTGGCCCGCGGCTTTTGGCTGCATGCCCAGCCGATGCATTTCAGCGCCGGACTCGACCGGCTGTCGGCGGTTCTTCTGCAGGGGGAGAGCCGGGTTGCGCCGGCGGAGCAGGCGCAACTGGTGCCTACCTTGGCGGCACATTTGCGCAGTGCCGGTTTCGAGCTGCTGGTGAGCGCTGGCGGCGAATGGCTGGTGCGCTGTGATCGCGCGCTGGAGGTTGCGACTGTGAGCCCGGAGTTTGCGGCGGCCGGCGAGCTGGAGCAGGCACTGCCGCGCGGGCCTGACGCCCCTGCGCTCAAGCGTTTGATGACCGAGTTGCAGATGCTGCTGCATGAACATCCCGTCGGCACGCAGCGGCAGCGTCGCGGTGTGCCGGCCGTGAACGCGATCTGGTTCCATGGCGCAGGGACCGTGGACGAGGTGCGACGCCAGGCATTGCCGCAAGCGTTCGGCGAGGATGCATACCTGCACGGCATATACCGCTTGCACGAGCTTGCTGTGGCCGCATCGCCGGCAGATGCGAACTCGCTGCTGTCGCAGCAGCGCGCATCCAGGCAAGCGCATGTCGTCGCGGTGGTGGAGGTCGACGACCTGGATACGCTCGAGACTTTGTGGATGGCGCCGCTGGCGCGTGCCTTGGCGCTGGGCGCCGTCGGAGGCCTGGAATTGGTATTGGATCGCTGGCGCATGGTGGTTCCTCCCGCGGCAATGCTCCGATTCTGGCGGCCGCGGCGCTCGCCCGTGGATTGGGTGGCTTGTTGATGCGCACCATTCGACGTCGCGCCGTACACGATGACGGCGCGCTTCCCCAGGACTTGCACCCCTTGCTGCGCCGCCTGTATGCGGCGCGCGGAGTGCGTGCGGCCTCCGAACTGGATCTGGGCCTGGCGCAATTGATCCCGGTGAGTCAACTGGGCGGCATCGTTGCCGCGGTCGAGCTTCTATGCGATCACTTCCAGCGGCACAGCCGCATCGTAGTGGTCGGGGACTTCGATGCCGATGGCGCAACCAGTACCGCTTTGGTGGTACGCCAGTTGGGCCGACTCGGATTCCGTGACGTCGACTTCATCGTGCCCAATCGCTTCCAGTACGGCTACGGGTTGACACCCGAGATCGTGCGGCTTGCAGCGCAGGGCCGACCCGACCTGATCATCACGGTCGACAACGGTATTTCCAGTCATGCCGGCGTTGCCGAGGCGTCGACCCTGGGCATCGAGACGCTGATTACGGATCATCACCTGGCGGGCGAGTGCCTGCCGGCGGCCGCTGCGATCATCAATCCGAACCTGGCGGGGGATTCCTTTCCCAGCAAGGCGCTGGCAGGCGTCGGCGTGGCCTTCTATCTGATGGCCGCGTTGACCCGCGAGATGCAGTCGCGGGGATGGTGCGCGGCGCCTGTCCCGGTGACGGACCTGCTGGATCTGGTCGCGCTGGGGACGGTCGCCGACCTGGTGCCGCTGGATCGCAATAACCGGGTGCTGGTGCATCAGGGCTTGCGGCGCATTCGCGCAGGACGATGCCTGGCCGGCCTGCGCGCGCTGCTCGAATCGGCCAATCGCACCGCGCAGAATGTGACGGCGGCGGATCTCGGTTTCCAGCTGGGGCCTCGGCTGAACGCCGCCGGCCGGTTGGACGATATGTCGATCGGCATCCAATGCCTGCTGACGGACGACCTGCAGAGCGCGCGCGCGCTCGCTGCGCGTCTGGCGCAGCTCAACCAGGACCGGCGGGAGCTGGAGCTGCAGATGCAGCAGGAGGCGATGGCCGCGCTGGAGGATATGCGCGCCGAAGATCCACGACTGCCGCTGGGAGTATGCCTGTTCGATGAGAGTTGGCATCAAGGCGTGGTCGGCCTGGTCGCCTCGCGGGTGAAGGACAAGGTGCACCGGCCGGTGATTGCGCTGGCGCGCGCCGATGCGGCTTCACTCAAAGGTTCCGTGCGTTCGGTGCCGGGGGTGCATATTCGCGATGTGCTCGATGCCATCGCCACGCGCCATCCTGGATTGATCGAGAAATTCGGCGGTCACGCGATGGCGGCGGGCTTGACCCTGCCGGAGGAGGGCCTGGAACGTTTTCGCGTGGCGTTCGAGACCGAGGTCGGTCGCTGGATGAGCATCGAGGATGCGATCGGCGTGGTGCATTCCGACGGCGAATTGCGCGGTGGAGAGTTGACCCTGGATGTGGCGCACATGCTGCGCGAGGCGGGTCCCTGGGGGCAGTCCTTTCCGGAGCCGTTGTTCGATGGCCGTTTCCAAGTGCGCAAGGTGCGGGTGCTCGGTGAGCGGCATCTGAAGCTGGAAGTGCGCGACGGGCAAGGCGCGAGCTGCGAGGCGATCGCGTTTCGTCACTTCGACCAGGCCGATGCGCCGCAAGTGGCGGTGAACTCGCAAATCGAACTGGCCTACCGGCTCGATGTCAACCGCTACAACGGGACGCAAAGCCTGCAATTGATCGTGGAGCATCTGCGGCTGCTGGATGGTGCCTGAGTCGGCGACAGCTGGCGCAGGATTCCTGGGCCCACCAGCGTGGCAACGGATGAGTCCGGGCGTGTGGCCTGGGGCCGGGCAGGCGGTGCTCCTCGAGTCCGGTGCGGCTCGAATCGCCGCTGCTGTGCACCCATGGTAACATCGCGCTTCTTCGAGCGATTTCCGCACAGATTTCCCACACTTTAAGATTCCTGCATCCATGGAAACCAATCACATCCAGCGTTCCCTCGATGACCTGGCCGAGCGCGGCGAGGCGCTCCGGAGGTTTCTTTGAATACGATCTCAAGAGTGATCGGCTCGCTGAAGTAAGCCGGGAACTGGAAGATCCATCGATCTGGAGTACGCCGCAGCGCGCCCAGGAATTGGGGCGCGAGCGGGTTCGCCTGGAGCGGGTCGTCGGGACCTTGGATCGGGTTGCGCGCGCGTTGGCGGATGCCGGCGAATTGCTGCAGATGGCGATCGAGGAAAACGATCTGTCCACCGTCCAGGAGGTGGAGCGCGACGTCGAGCGCACCGAGCAGGAAGTCAAGAAGCTCGAATTCCAGCGCATGTTTCCCGGCCAGATGGATGCCAATCACTGCTACCTGGACATCCAGGCCGGTGCCGGTGGCACCGAGGCGCAGGATTGGGCCCAGATGCTGCTGCGCATGTATCTGCGCTGGGGCGACGCGCACGGGTACAAGACCGAGATCATCGACAGCAATGACGGCGAGGTGGCGGGCATCAAGAGTGCGACGGTCAGCTTCGACGGCGACTACGCCTATGGCTGGCTGCGCACCGAAACCGGCGTTCATCGCCTGGTGCGCAAATCGCCCTTCGATTCCAATGCGCGGCGTCATACCTCGTTCGCATCCGTGTTCATTTCTCCGGAGATCGACGAGGACATTGCGATCGAGGTCAATCCGGCCGATATCCGCGTCGATGTGTATCGCTCCAGCGGCGCTGGCGGCCAGCACGTCAACAAGACCGAATCCGCGGTTCGCATCACGCACGAGCCCAGTGGCATCGTGGTCGCTTGCCAGGCCGAGCGCAGCCAGCACAAGAATCGCGACAAGGCGATGAAGCTGCTGAAGGCGAAGCTCTACGAGCTGGAAGTCAACAAGCGCAATGCGGCGGCGAAGGTGCTGGAAGACTCGAAATCCGATGTCAGCTGGGGCAACCAGATTCGCTCCTATGTGCTCGATCAGTCGCGCATCAAGGATCTGCGCACCGGCGTCGAAGTCGGCAACACCACGGCCGTGCTGGACGGCGATCTGGATGAATTTCTCGAAGCGAGCTTGAAGCAGGGGCTGTGATGTCCGAAGACGAGAACAAGCTGATTGCCGAGCGGCGCGCCAAGCTGGACAAGCTGCGCACCACCGGCACGGCATTTCCCAACGATTTTCGTCGCGATGCGCTCGCCGATCAGCTGCTGACGGCCTACGACGATCGCGACTCCGAGTGGTTCGACAAGAACACGGTACGTGTCAGGGTGGGCGGGCGCATGATGGCCAAGCGGGTCATGGGCAAGGCGAGCTTCGCCAAGATCATGGACCGGTCGGGACAGATCCAGCTATTCCTGCAGGGCGAGCCACTGGGTGCAGTGTACGAAGAGTTCAAGACCTGGGACGTCGGCGATGTGCTCGGCGCCGAGGGCACATTGTTCAAGACCAGGACCGGCGAGCTGTCGGTGCGCGTGGAGAAGCTGCGCCTGCTGGTGAAGTCGCTGCGTCCGCTGCCGGACAAGTGGCATGGCCTGTCGGATCAGGAAACCCGCTATCGCCAGCGCTATGTCGACCTGATCATCAGCCCGGAAAGCCGCGAGGTATTCCGTACCCGCACCCACATCGTGAAGTACCTGCGCGATTTCCTGGACACGATGGATTTCCTGGAAGTCGAAACGCCGATGATGCAGGCAATCGCCGGTGGCGCGGTGGCGCGGCCGTTCGTGACTCACCATAACGCACTCGATCTGCAGTTGTATTTGCGCATTGCGCCCGAGCTGTACCTGAAGCGGCTGGTCGTGGGCGGGTTCGAGCGCGTCTATGAGATCAATCGCAATTTCCGCAATGAAGGCGTGTCGACCCGGCACAATCCAGAATTCACGATGCTGGAGCTGTATCAGGCCTACGCCGATTACACGGAACTGATGAGCCTGGTCGAGCGCATGTGCCAGGGGTTGTGCGATTCGGTGAAAGGTACCCGCCGCATCGAGTACCAAGGGGAGGTATACGATTTCTCGCAGCCCTTCCGGCGCCTGACTGTGGAAGACCTGGTGGTGCACTTCAATCCAGGGGTCGAGCGTTCCAAGCTGCGCGACGTCGAATATCTGCGCGGCCATTGCGACCGCTTGGGCGTCAAGCATGCGCCGGGCGACGGCGCCGGCAAGCTGCAGATAGAGATCTTCGAGAAGACAGCGGAGCACCACCTGAGCGCTCCGACTTTCGTGTACGCGTATCCGGCCGAGGTATCGCCGCTGGCACGGCGCAGCGATAACGATCCATTCCTGACGGATCGTTTCGAGTTTTTCGTCGGCGGGCGGGAAATCGCCAATGGATTCTCCGAGCTCAACGATCCGGAGGATCAGGCAAGCCGTTTTCGCGACCAGCTGGCGCGCAAGAGCGCGGGGGACGAGGAGGCGATGCAATACGATGCCGACTATATCCGCGCGCTGGAGTACGGGATGCCGCCGACGGCTGGCCTGGGCATCGGCATCGATCGCCTGGTCATGCTGTTCACGAATGCGGCATCGATCCGCGACGTGTTGCTGTTTCCCTATATGCGGCCCGAAGCCTGAAGCCCGGTTGTGCCTGCGGCCCTCAGGGGAGGGCGTACGGCAGCGGCAACGGTTCCAGAGCGACCGCGGGCGAGGCTTCCAGCGTCAGCGTTCGTTCCCGCTGCGCCAGGCTGACCACGACCAGCATCTCGCAGCCATCCGCGGTGGGCGCCGCATCGACGACGTCTCCCGCATGGCTTTCATCGGCGAGGATGCGCGCGCCCGGCGCCGGGGGAGGACACTGTGCCGCGTAGCGCAGCATGCGTCGCTTGATGGCGCCGCGATAGTGCGTCCTGGCGATGATTTCCTGTCCCGTATAGCAGCCCTTCTCGAAATCGATGCCGCCGAGCAGGTCGAGATTGAGCATCTGCGCGACGAAAGCTTCGTGGGTCTGCGGATAGACCTGTGGCAGGCCGGCGCGAATACCTTCGAGGCGCCATGAGTGGTCAGCCGCAGCGGCGGATGCCGTGGCGTGCTGCGCCAGCAGCAGCACGGACTCATGGCCTGGCAGGCGCAGATGGCTGATGCCGCCGTCCTCGAAGTGATCGAGCGGCTGCATGGCCCGCAGGCGCGCGTCGCGATCGGTGGATGGCGCCGCGCAGCCGCTGGTACGCTCCAGGGCAACCTTCAGGGCATCGGTGCCGATCTCCACCTTGGCGCGCAGCACATACTTGCGTAATCTCGCTGCGATCGATTCGACCATGGCGGCGGGCAGAATGAGCGCAATGCCGTCGCTGCGCTGGACGATCCAGAGTACCGCCTGCACGCGACCCTGGGAAGAATTGCAGGATGCGAGCTGCACGCGCTGCGGGCCGAGGGCATCCAGATCGGCGCTGAGCTGGCCCTGCAGGAAATTGCGGGCATCCGCGCCGCGCAGCGCAATCGTGCTCAAAATCGGCAAGCCTGCGGCCGTGGCTGGCAATGGAATCGGTGCCGGATTCATATCGTTCTCTGATCGGGAGGGCGCGGATTCGCAGAATCCGAACTCAAGCCTCGCAACATACGAAACGCGCCAGGTTCCTCCGCTGCGACGCTTCTGGCACACTATCACCATGTCTTCCAGCGGCCCGCTATCATCGTCCGATTCTTCCACAATCACAAATGCCGCGAGTGAGCCGCCCGCGACGGCGCATCCCACGGCCCCGGCGCACCCCACGGCAGTGCAAGAGGCGGGTGACACGGCGCCCGCGACCGGGGAGGAAGGCAGCACCCAGGACGCGACCGAGCATGGGGGACGCGATGGGCCGGATCCAACCCGCTTCGGGGACTGGGAAAAAAGCGGCCGTTGCATCGATTTTTGACGCTGGTTTCGACGCGTGACCAATTCCGTTTGGTGAGACAGGTCTGATTTTCAGATCCGGCACAGTTTTTTTGAGGGCTGGCATTTTCGATGCCGGAGCCCATTGGGGGGGACCTTGAGCAGTACGACCAAGCATCGACGACCACTGTCGCCGTTCATGCTGTATCGCTTTCAGTACACGATGTTGTTGTCATTCCTGCATCGGGTGACCGGCTGTGCCATGTCGGTCGGCCTGTTGCTGTTCGTGTACTGGCTGACCAGCATGGCAGGTGGCGCCGAGTCATACGAACAGGCACAGGGTGTATTCGCGCATGTCCTGGTCAAGCTGGCGCTGGTGGGATTTTCCTTCGCGTTCTTCTATCACTTGCTCAACGGCGTGCGTCACCTGAGCTGGGACACGGGTCGCGGCTTCCAGAAGAAAACCGCAAGGCTCAGCGGCTGGATCGTCTTTCTTGGCGCCCTGGTGCTGACGGCCTCGTTCTGGATCCTGGTGTGTGTGCGCCTGGGAGGTGCGGCATGAGCCTGCGTACTCCCATCGGCCGCGTGCTCGGTCTGGGCAGCGCGAAAAGCGGTGTCTCGCACTGGTGGTCCCAGCGTGTCAGCGCGGTGGCGCTGGCCATTCTCGCGCTGTGGTTCGTCTTCGCGCTGCTGCGTATGCCTGATTTCGCCTATGCGACGCTCATCGCCTGGGTCGCCGTGCCGTTCAATGCGGTGCTGCTGGCATTGCTGACGGGCGTGGCGGCGTATCACTCGAAGCTGGGTGTACAGGTGGTGGTCGAGGATTACGTCCATGACCACGGCTGGAAGGTCGCCACTTTGCTGTCGATCAATTTCATCCACGTCGTGCTGGCGGCGTGCGGAATCTTCGCGGTGCTGCGCATCGCTTTCGTTGGCGCAGGCGTCGGGGCGGCGGTATGAGTACGTATCAGTTCATCGATCATAGTTTCGACGTAGTGGTGGTCGGCGCCGGTGGCGCCGGCCTGCGGGCTACTTTCGGGCTGGCGCATTCGGGATTGTCGACGGCTTGCCTGACGAAGGTGTTCCCGACTCGCAGCCATACGGTTGCAGCGCAGGGTGGCATCAGCGCCGCGCTGGGCAACATGGGCGAAGACGATTGGCGCTGGCACATGTACGACACCGTCAAAGGTTCGGACTGGCTGGGCGATCAGGATGCGATCGAGTTCATGTGCAAGGAAGCCCCGGATGCAGTGATCGAGCTGGAGCATTATGGCGTGCCGTTTTCGCGCACCGATGACGGGCGCATCTACCAGCGCCCCTTCGGCGGCATGACGACGCATTTCGGCGAGGGCACGGCACAGCGCACCTGCGCCGCGGCGGATCGCACCGGGCATGCGATGCTGCATACCTTGTATCAGCAGGCCTTGCGGCACGAAGCGCAGTTCTTCATCGAATACTTCGCGGTCGATCTGATCATGGAAAACGGCGAATGCCGCGGCGTGGTCGCGATCGACATGGCCGATGGCACCTTGCATCGCTTTCGCGCCCACAAGACCATCCTGGCGACGGGTGGCTACGGCCGTGCCTATTTCTCCTGCACCTCGGCCCATACCTGCACCGGCGATGGCGGTGGCATGGCGTTGCGCGCGGGGCTGGCATTGCAGGACATGGAATTCGTGCAGTTCCATCCTACCGGCATCTACGGCGCCGGCTGCCTCATCACCGAAGGTGTGCGTGGCGAGGGCGGCATTTTGCGCAACTCCGAGGGCGAGCGGTTCATGGAGCGCTACGCTCCCAACGCGAAGGACCTGGCGTCGCGCGACGTCGTGAGCCGCGCGATGACGATAGAAATCCGCGAAGGCCGCGGCGTCGGCCCGCATAAGGACCACATCTACCTGCATCTGGAACACCTGGGCGCCGACGTGATCCATGAGCGCCTGCCCGGCATTGCCGATACCGCGAAGATTTTCTCCGGCGTGGATGTGACCAGGCAGCCGATCCCGGTGCTGCCGACCGTGCATTACAACATGGGTGGTGTGCCGGCGAACGTCCATGGCGAAGTCGTGACGTTCAAGGATGGCAATCCCGACAGCGTGGTGCCGGGGCTGATGGCCGTCGGCGAGGCAGCCTGCGTATCGGTCCACGGCGCCAATCGCCTGGGCTCCAACTCGCTGCTCGATCTGGTGGTGTTCGGTCGCGAGGCTGCGCGTTATTGCGCGCAGACCGTCAAGACGGGCACGCGGCATCGACCGTTGGCCGCCGATGCCGGCGAGCTTGCAATCAGCCGCATCGATCGGCTGCGCCATGCGAACGGCTCGCTCAAGACCGCCGACATCCGCCTCAACATGCAGCGCGTCATGCAGGCGCACGCTGCGGTGTTTCGCACCGGCGAAACCTTGCAGGAAGGCGCCGACAAACTGGCGGATGTCTACAAGTCGTTCGCCGACGTCAACGTCAGCGACCGCTCGCTGGTCTGGAACACGGACCTGATCGAGACCATGGAGCTGGAAAACCTGCTGGGCCAGGCGGTTGCAACGATCAACTCCGCGGTCAATCGCCAGGAGAGCCGCGGTGCGCACGCACGCGAGGATTATCCGGAGCGTGACGACCAGGCCTGGATGAAGCACACGCTGGCATGGGTCGATGAGCAGGGCGGCGTGAAATTCGAATATCGACCCGTGCATCTGAACACGTTGACCAATGACGTCGATCCCGTCCCGCCCAAGGCACGGGTGTACTGAAGATGAAGGCAAGTCCCGATATGAACGATATGACGCTGCAGCGGGGGATATGAGAAATGGCCCAGTTCCGTTTGCCCGCAAACTCCAGGATTGTCCCGGGCAAGACCTTCAAGGCGCCCGCCGGGACGACGAACGTACGCAGCTTCAAGATTTACCGCTTCGATCCGGAGTCGGGCGCCAATCCGCGCGTCGACATCTACGAAGTGGACATGGATACCTGTGGTCCCATGGTTCTGGATGCACTGATCAAGATCAAGAACGAAATCGATCCGACACTGACCTTCCGCCGTTCCTGTCGCGAAGGGATCTGCGGCTCATGCGCCATGAACATCGACGGGCTCAACACCCTGGCCTGCACCAAGGCGACGGAAGAGGTCAAGGGCCAGGTCAAGATCTATCCGCTGCCGCATATGCCGGTGGTCAAGGATCTGGTTCCGGACCTGACGGATTTCTATGCCCAGTATGCATCGATCAAGCCCTGGCTGCAGACGCGCAGTCCGGTGCCGACGGATCGGGAGCGATTGCAGTCCAAGGAGGACCAGGAAAAGATCGATCGTCCGGCGGCATGCATTCTGTGCGCCTGCTGCTCGACGGCGTGCCCGAGCTACTGGTGGAACAGCGACCGTTACCTGGGGCCGGCTGCACTGCTGG
>JBEBRC010000086.1:0-12327 GCA_040395055.1 Steroidobacter denitrificans | reverse complement strand
GGTCTTCGCCTTGGCACTGGTGACCTTCGCCCTGGTGACCTTCGCTTTGGCTTTGGCTTTGGTGACCTTTACCTTGGCCGTCTTGGCCTTCGTGGTCTTGGCCTTTGCTTTGGTCTTGGCTTTGGCGACCTTGGCCTTGGCGGTCACCTCGGCGGTCCTGGCCTCCGGCGCCACCTTTGATTTGGTCTTCTTTCCTGTCGAGGCCGGCGCTGCCTTCACCGCGGTTTGCTGTTGCACGGTTTTGCGGTTCATGTCCGAAGCCAGCGCATGGACCGCAAACAAGGCGCCGTAGGGATCGATGAATTGCGCGATCCAGTCGCCACCGGGAACCTCCATCGGTCCGTTGATCAACGAGCCGCGAGCCGATCTCACCTTCCCCACCGTCTTGCGCACGTCGTCGACGCGCACATAGCCTAGCCAGGCCGCGGCCGTATCGGCCGGCTTGTTGAACATTCCACCCTGCGGTATCCCGTCTCGGCCGAAGACCAGGTAGATGCCGTCGGGACCCATGTCGTGCTCGAGCAAACTCTCCCAGCCGAACAGAGCTGCGTAGAACTCGAACGCCGCCCTGAGGTCGCTCGTGGCAAGCTCGTGCCAGGAAAAATCACCGCGCTTGGGTGGTGCATCGCTGGCCGGCTCGTCTTTCGCGGCGCCATAGGTCCCGAATACGGCCCCTTGAGGATCGGTGAGTACCGCGTACTGGCCGCCACCCCCGACCGGGGTGGCGGCCGTGACCACGCTGCCACCGAGAGCCGTCGCGCGCTGCAGAGTTTCCTCGATATCCGACGTGCCAATGTAGTGCAGCCAGTGAGGAGTGCCTACCGGCAGGAGCGCGGATCCGCCGATCGCTCCATTGGCGGTCGCGAACATCGAGTATGAGGGATCCTGCTGCGAGGCCCGGGTTTTCCAGCCAAGTACTTTGGAATAAAAGGCGTGGGCGCCGGAGGTCTCCGGCGTCATCAAATCGTGCCAGACGAAGCGCCCGCGAAGCGTTGGATCTGCCATCTCGATCTCCCTCCATGCTGTGTGGTTGTGGAACGGAATCGGTAAGCGAATGCGGCGAGCATACTCTGCCCGTTGGAGCAAATGTAGCGCCATGCGCAGGCTGCCAACGGGCCTGCCGCGAGCAGGCCTGGGTGAGGCTCGCCACGCGGCGTACCGGCGATCCGCCGCCGGCGCGAGCGCGCCTTCCCTTGCCAAAACTCTGCAATGAGGTACAACAGTGGTTCGACCCGCGACCGCCTCGCCGTCTTGATCGATGAGCACCGAGCGGCGCAGGCCGCACAAACAATAATCATCGAACGCGGAACACATGAAGAACGATCGCATCTTGCGGCTCTCGCGGCGGGCATTCGCAAGTATCGCTGGCGCCGCCATGGTGACGTCGGCCCTGCCTTCATTCGCCGCCGCGGCGGCGGATCCGGGATCACCGCGGCCGCCATTGCGGCGGCAACCACCGCCGCAGATCTGGTTCATACGGCACGCCGAGAGCGAGATCAACCTGCCCACGAATCCGCGCAACGTACCGGACAGTGGCGTCTCCTACCCATTGACCAGGAAAGGTGTCGAGCAGGCCAGGATGCTCGCTGAATCGCTCGCCGCGGCGCCCCTTGTCACCCTGTACACCAGCACGCACCTGCGTGCGATCCAAACGGCCGACGCCTTGGCGTTCCAGCACGACCTGACGTTGTCGCTGGCCCCCGAAGCAGTCGAGCTGGACCTGGGCCTCACCCGGCAAACGTCGACCGAGATTCGCGCCCTATACGATGAATTGCTGCATCGATGGCTGGTAAACAAGGATCTGGATGCTCGTCATGGAGAAGGGGAAAGCTTCGCCGACCTGCAGCGCCGTTTCCTGCCCTTCGTGCGCGAGATCATGAACCGCCACGCGAACCGGGCCGGTATCGTAGTGGTCGTCTCGCACGGCGCGACATTGGGCTTGATGGTGCCGGTGCTGGCCACCAACGTCCCCGCGGACCTGCTGCGGCGCCATCCGTTGCCGAACACCGGCATCATCAAGACCGAACTGCGCGATAGCAGGCTGTTCTGCACCGAGTGGGCGGGGATTCCCGCCGACGAGCTCGGCGAGTAAACTGCAGCCGGATCGGCGGATCGAGGTACGCCCATGAAGAACCGCTTACGCGCCTGGTGGAGTTTCGTGCGCCAGCTCGCCACTGACGATGCCTACGAGCGCTATCTGGCGCATCATGCCCAGGCCCACCCCGGGCAGGCCGCACTGACGCGCCAGGCGTTCTACCTCAGCGAACAGCAGCGTAAATGGACGGGAGTCTCGCGCTGCTGCTGAGTCGCCAGCCCCCGGCGGGGCCGCTCAGATCTCGAACCCCTGTTTGGTGATCGGCAGACTGCGTAGCCGCTTCCGGGTTGCCGCGTAGATCGCGTTGCACAGCGCCGGCGCAACCAGCGCAACCAGCGGTTCGCCCATGCCGCCGGGCTTTTCGTCGCTGTCCATCAGATGCACCTCGATCGGCGGTGTCTCGTGGATGCGCAGCAGTCTGTAGCTGTCCAGATTCTGTTCCTGCACCTTGCCGCCAGCGATATTGATTTCGCCGAACAGCGCCGCCGCCAGACCGAACACCACGCTGCCCTCGGCCTGTGCCTGCACGATCCCCGGATTCACCATCTGGCCGCAGTCTATGGCGCACACGAAGCGATGAATCGTCAGCTTCTGCTCCTGCACCGACACCTCGGCAACCTGCGCCAGGTACGTGTCGTAGCCCGACATGAGCGCGATGCCATGGTGATGGCCTTCGGCCAGCCGGCCCCATTGCGCCTTCTTCGCTGCTGCATCCAGGACGCTCAGCCAGCGCGGCTGCTTGCCCAGCAGGTTGCGCCGGAATTCGTAGGGATCAAGACCCGCCTCCGACGCCAATTCGTCGACGAAGCTTTCGATCGCAAAACAATTCAGTGCATGGCTGACGGAGCGCCAATAGCCGACGTCGATGCCAATCTCGTGGCGCAGATAGTCGATGTGCAGGTTTGAGGTGTCGTAGGGGAAGTTGTGGGCCGCCTCGATCGCGAACGGATCGATCGTATTCTCGACCGCCGCGGGCGCCCAGCGCGCGGTGATGGATGGCGCGACCAGATGGATCTTGACCGCCTCGAGCGCGCCCTCGGGGCTCACGGCGCCGGTCAAGGTATTGCGGGCAGGCGGGCGATACTTGTCATGGGTGGTGTCATCCTCGCGCGTCCACACCAGCTTGACGGGAGCGCCGGCGGCCTTCGCGCATTCGACCGCCGCCGGAACGTAATCGACGTCCAGGCGGCGACCGAAGCCGCCACCGAGAAAGGTGGTGTGCACGAACACTTGTTCGCTGGGTAGCCCCGCCGCCTGCGCTGCGGCCGCCTGGGCAAACTGTTGCGCCTGGGTCGGCACGTAGATGTGGCATCCATCGTCCTTGAACTCGGCGGTGCAGTTCTGCGGCTCCAGCGTCGCATGCGCCAGCAGCGGCAATTCGTACACCGCCTCGAGGCGCCGGCTCGCCGAGCGCAGAGCGGCGTCCGCGTCGCCCTCGCTGCGCACCTCCTGGCCCTTGCCTATGGATGCCGACCTCAGGCCGGCGAAGATCGAGGCATTCGTCAGTTTCGCATTCGCACCCGCATCCCACTCGATCTCGAGCGCATCGCGCGCCTGCTTGGCCTGCCACCAGGAATCGGCGACGACGGCGATGCCCGAGGACGTCTGCAGCACACGTCGCACGCCCGGCATCCCCTGCGCCGCGTCGGCATCGAAACTCTTCACGCTGCCGCCGAGTACCGGCGATTGAGCCAGTGCCGCGTACAACATGCCGGGCAAGCGCACATCGATACCGTATTGGGCACTGCCGTCGACCTTGGAAGGCGTATCCAGCCGCGGATAGGTCTTGCCGATGTACTTGAAATCCTTGTGCGCGACCAGTTGCACGTTGTCCGGCACCGGCAGCGCGGCGGCCGCTTCGGCGAGTTCGCCGAAGGACTTGCGGCGGGTCGTGAACAGAACATAGCCGTCCGCCACCGAGCAGGCATGCAGCGGCGCACCCCAATCCTCGGCCGCCACCGCGATCAGCCGCGTGCGAGCTTCCGCAGCCGCCGTCCGCAATTTTTCCCACGCATCGCGCACGCTGGTGCTGCCGCCGGTCGCGTGCACACCGAGCAGCTGGTTCACGTATGCCTGCGGACCCGGCTTGGCAAACTCCACCTTGATCGTGGCGGGATCGACGCCAAGTTCTTCCGCGATCAAGGTTGGCAACGCGGTGTAGACCCCCTGCCCCATCTCGGATCGATCGCATTGCACCACGATCGACCCGTCGGTACCGATCTGCAGCCAGGCGTTGGCCTCCACCAGCTTCACCGGGCCGGCACGGCGCGCGGCATCCTCGGACCGCCCGCAGCCTGGAAGGTACATCGCTATCACCAGCCCGCCGCAAGCGGCCCCGGCGCCCTTCATGAAGCCGCGGCGCGTCGTCTCGACGCACAGTGCCCCGGTATGCTCGTTGCGCATGATCAAGCCCCCCTCCCGCCGTTCAGGTCCGCGGCGCGTTTGATCGCGGCGCGTATCCTCGGATAGGTACCGCAGCGGCAAATGTTGCCCGCCATCGCCGCGTCGATGTCGGCGTCGCTGGGTGCAGGATTGGCATTCAGCAAGGCCACCGCGGACATGATCTGCCCGGACTGGCAATAGCCGCACTGGGGTACATCGCCCTCGATCCACGCTTGCTGTACCGGGTGGCTGCGATCCGTGGACAATCCCTCGATGGTGGTAACGGATTTACCGGCAATGCTGTCGACTGGCGTGATGCAGGCCCGGGAGGGCGCGCCATCGATGTGGACTGTGCAGGCGCCGCAAAGCGCCATGCCGCAGCCATACTTCGTCCCGGTGAGCCCGAGGGTATCGCGTAGCACCCATAACAGCGGCGTGTCCCCCGCGACCTCTACATCCCGCACCTGACCGTTGACCGTGAGCTTGATCATTTGTAGGCCCTCACGACGATTTTTCTGGGTTTGGCTGCCAACCCACTATACGCCGCCGGCCAAAGACTCAAATCGGAAGTACCCGCAGGCGCACCGGCACGGCAGGCCGATCCTCGCCATTCCCATCCTGCCTGGATGCAGCGGGACCAGGGCGGCACTCCGGCTGCGCTTCGCAGCAACGGGAGATCGAGCAGGCCCCAGGACCAGGGCATTTCCGCTCTTGCGCCGGCGCACCGGCGGGGCAGTCGCCGGCCGCGGGACCGTTCATCCGCCGGCCGCGTGATCCTGGTGACTGTCTCCACGTCACGACAACTTGTCGGAATATTTGACACTCTTTGGGGCCTTATGTCATTAACCGCAGCTCCTCGATACAGCAGTGGAGAACGATCATGGCATTGTGGAAAGATCAGTTCGGTAAAGAACAAAACGCGCCCGAACCGACCATAGCCGTACCCGAGAAGTCGGCCGCCGCCCCGGCCCGGGTCGAACCGGTGCGCGCGCCCGCGGTGAGCGGGATGCGTGGCGATGCCAAGGAATCGCTGTTGGCTGCGGGCCTGACCATCGAGGGCAAAATCGAGGGCGCTGGCCATGTGCGCATCGCCGGCAACTTCAAAGGCGATGTCCATGTGCAGGGCAACCTGACCATCGAGCCTGGTGCCAAGGTCACGGGGGGCGTTCGCGCCAACACCGTGGTGGTCGGGGGAGAGCTCGAAGGCAACATCGATGCCGCGGCACGCGTAGAGCTGCTGCAGACCGGCGTGCTCAATGGCGATCTGAAGGCTGGCTCCCTGACTGTCGCAGCCGGTTCCCGCATGCGAGGCCGCGCCGAATTCGGCTGGGACGACCAAGGCGGCACGGCCGCGTGAGCCAAGGCACATGAGCAGCCGCGCGCCCCTGACGGGCAGGGCCCGTACCTGCCCACACTGCAAAGCGACGATTCTCGAGAGCGCCAGCGTCTGTCCCGCTTGCCGCCATCATCTGCGATTCGATCCTAAGGCGATTGCGGACAAGCGGGCGCAACCAGCGTTTTCCGCGCTACGGGTGGAAGGCCAGTTCAAACATCCGCCGGCCGGCGCCCCTTGGGAGTACTCGGTCGTCGTTTCCATTCGCAACGACCGCGGTGAGGAGGTAGCCCGCAAAGTCGTCGGCGTCGGGGCGCTGCTGCCGCAGGAGAGCCGGACCGTCACCTTGTCGGTGGATGTGTTCACCCCCGGCGGACCCGGGGGCGATACGGTCGCCTAGTCGACCCCAGGTCGATCGACGCGCCGCCATGGCGGCGCACCTCGCTGGGAGGGTGCCTGCCCAGCGAGGGCCTCAGGTCTTTCGCCGACCCACTTAGCGCACGCCCATGAACGCCGCCACATAGTCGGTCTGACTGCGACGAATCACCTCGTACGCTTCATCGCGCCCGTATACATGCGTGATTTCGACTTCCTTGTGTTCGGGTGAACCAGGCGCGTGCTTGTAGGTAAGGAAGTAGTGTCGCAGACGATCGATCACCGATTCAGGACACTGCGAGATATCCGTCAGGTGCCCATAGAGCGCGTCGTCCTTCATGACGGCGATGATCTTGTCGTCGGCCTCGTCCGCGTCGATCATGCGCAGGCCGCCGATGGGTATCGCCTGCACCAGCAGATCGCCATGGCCGATCGATTTCTCCGTGAGCACGCAGATGTCCATCGGATCGCCGTCCCCGATGATGCCGACACGGTCGGCCTTCTCGTTGCAGAAGGCGCCGACGCGTTCGGCGCAAAGTGTGCGCGGCAGGAAGCCGTATAACGAAGGGCATACGTTCGAAAAACGCTGCGGGCGATCCACCTTGAGCAGGCCGGTCGGCTTGTCGATTTCGTACTTGACCGTGTCGGTCGGGACGATTTCGATGTAGGCAGTGAGGATACGTGGCGCTTCGGCGCCAAGTTCGACGCCGTGCCAGGGGTGGGCACGGAAGGCAGAAGGAAAAATCGTAGGCATGGAGAGTGATATTGAGGGCGGGTAAAATTCTTGATGCTAGTTTACCTCATCAGCTGTTGCGCATGATCGACCTCAGACGTCACATTCGAGATGTCGCGGACTTTCCCGACTCAGGATCGTCTGTCCGGGCTCCATGACACCGGCTGTCGCCATTTGGCGAAGATCACTGCGGAACCACGGACATTCGTTATAGTCCGCCCGCCTTGATTCCATTGACGAAAGGAAGTCCTGCAGATGCGAAAGTCGGCGCTGGCATTGTCGGTTGTTCTGTGCTTGTTTGTTCTGGAATCCGTACCCGCCCTGGCCGCCACGCTCTACATATCCGACGAGCTGGCCGTCCCGCTGCGACGCGGACCTTCCAACGGCCACCGGATTCTGCATGCCGGACTGCCCAGCGGCATGGCCCTCGAAGTACTGGGAGAAGACAAGGCGGCGGGTTTCACCCAGGTGCGCACGCCCAACGGCACCGAAGGCTGGGTGCCCACGCAGTTCCTGACCGGCCAGCCCATCGCCAGAGATCGCCTTGCCGCCGCCAATCGCCGCGTCGAATCGCTGGAGGCTCAAATGAAGGCCCTGCGCGAGAACTACCAGGAGGTACGTGGCGCGCGCACCGAAGTGGAAGGCCGCGCCGGGGAGCTGGACAAGCAAGTCGACACATTGCAGGCAGAGCTGGCCGACATTCGCCGCGTCTCAGCCAACGCGATCGCGAATCACGAAGAAAACCAGCAGCTCAAGGCCGATAATCAGTCGCTGCTGACCCAAGCCACCCAGTTGACGGAACGCGTGGCGCAGCTGGAACGCAACGCGATGCTGCACTGGCTCCTGGCCGGAGGCGGACTCATGCTGCTCGGCCTGATTCTGGGTGTATGGCTCAAGTCACGACCCAGGCGCAGCAACTGGGCGTAGGACCTCGCCGGACCTCATCGCGCCGCCCGACGCCAGGCGGAAGCCAGACGCAACGAGAAGGCCGCGCAGGCCTGGCAGGCGCTCCTTGCTGGACTTTCGCGCTCGGCGCCACAGGTCCTGCCGCCCGAATGCTGCACTAGAGCAGTTCTCCGCCTGCCTCCTTCATCATCTGCGCTCGCACCAGAGGAATCGGCGGGCCGCCGTACGACAGAAACTCGTCATTGAACTGCTTCCACGCCTGCTCTTCGCCGCGCGAGGCGCTCCAATCGGCGCGCAGCTTGCGAATCATGAGCTTGCCCAAGGTGTAGTTGAGATATGCCGGATCGTAGGTGCCCCGCGCAGCCTGCTGGCGCGCATTGCCCGCATCCTGGAACGCCTGATCGCGGAACATCTGTTCGCACTGTTCTACCTTCATGCCCTGAGTATGCAATCCGATCGCACACAGATATCTCACGTTGCGCAGCAAGGCGTTCAGCAACTGGCCGACATGGCGCTCGGGCGAGTCAGCTGCCAAGCCCTTCTCCACCATCAGTTCCTCGGCGTAATGCGCCCACCCTTCGGCGAAGGCATAACCGACGAACAGCTGGCCGAAGCGCCATGACGAACGATTGGAATGCAGGAACTGCAAAAAATGCCCGGGCCATACCTCGTGCACGGACGTGAACAGCAGATCCGCCTTGCCCGGTATGTATGCCTGCTGCTCCGCCGCAGTCCAAGTCGGATCCGGCGGTGCGATGTAGTAGACCGAGGGCAGGTCCTTCTCATACGGCCCCGGAATGTCTATGTAGGCTGAATTCTGACGTCGATACGCAGGCGCCTCGCGCACCAGCGCCTCCTCCATTCCCGGAACCGTCACGACCTCATGCTGGATGACGAACTGACGCAACTGGGACAGCTGTTCGGTCGCGCCGACGACCGCACCACCGGTGGGCTTGTCGGCGTTGATCTTGGCGACACAGGCTTCGATCGTGTCATGCTCCGCGTAGCCTCGGCATGCCTGCGCCAGGGCATCGAGGTTACGCTGCAGGTCGGCGCGGCCGATTTCCTCGAGCCTGGCCAAAGGCGTCGTGACGCCCTCGGTCATGCGCAGCATGTTGGCGAACCGCTGCGCGCCGAGCGCATAGCTGTCGTCGGTCGCAACCTGCCGTGACAACAGCCATTTGCTCATGGCGTCCATGGCCGTCGCCGCCGGTTCGATGACTTCCGACAATTCCGCCTTCAGTCCATCGTCCGGCACATCGACGAACGCCTGCGGCACATCGTCGCGATAGAATTGCGCGAAGCCCGCGAAGCCCTTGCTGCCATAGTCGATGAAGCTGGGCGCAAGAGGCGCCTGCAAATTCTCCTTGATTCGTTCCAGGGCGGCGGGAATCTGCCTGGCATACTTGATGAACGCCCGCAGCCGCTGCTCGGGTGGCGCGTAGGGCACGGAAACATAGGTATTGGGATCCAGCCCGCTATCGAAATACCACGCCGGATTGGTAAATGGCTGCCTCGCATCGCGCAGCCAGAACAGATCCCCATCGATGACGCTGGTCACGTAATCGCGCTGGAATCGCTGCTCCGACGATAACGCCGAGTCCTGGAACGCCAATGCCTGGGTGCGCGCCTGCTCCAGGCGCGCAATCTCCCTGCCAATGCCCTCCGCACTCCAGTCCGGCATCTGCCCATCGAATTCATGGCGCCCTTGCGCCGCCGCGAAACTCGGATGCGCAACGAAGTAGGCTTCGATGAAGTCATCGACGAAACGCGTCCATTCGACGTTGACGGCAGCAGGCGGCACCTGCGTCGCATAGCCCGCGGGCGCCGACGATCGATCGCAGCCAGCCACCACGGCCAGGCACGCACAGACGATGATGAGAGGGAACGGGTAACCCGCGCGGAAGTGCATCATGAGAGCAGCCCCATTGAGGTTGAGTGGTGAAAGGACGCGACAGGGCGAGGTTGGCAATGATACGCGCGCAATGCCCGCCGTGACACCGCACTGCCGCATCGCGGCAGCGTTGCGGCGCCGCCCGCCCCCCAGGCCCGGTCTTCCCATTGGAAGGTCTTGCAACTAGAAATTCACCCGCAACGACACGCCAAACGTGCGCGGCATATTGGTCAGGTAGCTGACGCGCGCACTGCGGCCGCGCTCGCGATCCAAGGCGAGCAATGCCCGCTCATCCCAGAGATTGTCGACGAACAACGCCGCCTCCCATTGCTCGTTCTTCAGGCCGAGGCGCAGGTTGCCGAGCTCATAGGACGCCAGCTCGGGATTGAAGCTGATCGAGGTGACGCTCGGATCGCCGTAGGGGATCAGGCGCGCCGATCCCGGAAACAGATCCGGCGTCGCGGTAATCAATCCGAAGTTCGTCGTATCGTCCACGAACTGGGAGTAGGACGAGCCCACGTGCTGCACTGTGAAACGCGCGAAGCCATCGAAGCCGCCCCCGAGCGGCTGGGTATAGCCGACGCTCGCCACCGCCTGGAACTCCGGCGCGGTCGGCAGACGCTTGCCGGACGCCAACCCGCCCACGACACTGCTGACGCCCCCGCTGATCGAGGTCACGCTCGATCGCAATTCGGCATTTACCCAGGTCGCGGACAGGCCGAAATCCCAATTCACGTCCGGGCGCGCGAACAACTCGGCTTCCACCCCGATGCTGCGCGCCTTCGGCACATTGAACACGATGCGCGAAGAACAGGTCCCGGCATCCGTGGTGGCCTGCAAATCCTCGATGTCGCTGTAGAATGCGGACACGTTGAGCGTGACTCGCCGATCGGCGAACTGCGACTTGGCGCCAAGCTCGTAATTGGTGACCTTCTCATCCTTCCAGTTGCGCTGGTTGCCGAACACCACGATATCCTCCGGCGAACACAGCGGGATATTGATCGGATCATTGATGCCCCCGAGGCGGAATCCGCGCGACACCTGCGCCGTCAGCTGCACATCATCGGTGACATCGAAGGCCAGGATGGCGCGCGGGGAGAAACCGTCGGAACTGGTCGAGCCCGGGACGTCCCGCGTCACTTCCGCGAATGCGCCGCCGAAATTCAGTACACGATCTTCGTCGAAGTCGTAATAGCGCAAGCCCCCGGTCAGGTTCCACTGATTCGTGATATGCCAGGTCGCTTCGCCAAACAATGCGAATTGCTTGAAGTCGTACACCAGGCCCGAGAAGAACGGAGAATCGGTCACGGCGTTCAACAACGAATTGTCGATGCCCGCGCCCGCATCCCAGCCCGGTGTAGGCAAAAACTGGGAATAGTCGCGGTCCACCTTCTGATAGAAGGCGCCGACCAGCCATTCGATGCTGCCGCCCGGGTTGTTGGAAGCCAGCCGCAGCTCCTGGCTGAATGACTGCAGATCGGTCGTATCAACCAAGGCGGAATTCAGTCTCGCGATGTCCGGCACACCGAGATCGACGCTGACACTGCCGGTGAGCGAGGTGGCATCGCGCGTGACGACCACTTCCCGATCGGTATACGAACTCACCGATGTCAGTATCACGGCTCCAAGATCGAACTCCATCCGCAGGTCGGCCAGCCTGAAGTCATCCTCCACGCCTTCTTCCAATTGAATGTACTGCTGGCGCTCGCCGAGTGTGACCGCAGGCTGAGTGGTGGTGAACGGATTGGCGAGGATGTTGTAGGCATCCTCGCGCGGAAATCCATCCGTGTCGAGCTTCTGATACACGATGCGCGGCGTGATCGAGATGCCATCGGTGGGCTTGAACGTCAACGCGATACGGCCCCCGGTCTTGTCACCGCTGTCGACGTCTTCACGCACACTGCCATCCAGCCGCCTGGCATCGATGAAGCCCTGCAGCAGATCGTAGTAGCCCACTATCCGCATCGCGGCGCGCTCGCCGAAGGGCAGGTTGAGCGCTCCCTTTATGGCGCCGCCAAAATCCGTATCGGATCCCTGCTCGGCGGAGATCTCGGCTGCCCCCTCGAAGATACCCAACTGAGGTTGGCGCGTGATATAGCGCAAGGTTCCCGACAAGGAGCCGGCGCCGAACAGCGTGCCTTGCGGCCCACGCAGCACCTCGAAGCGGTCCAGGTCGAAGAAATCCAGGTCTGGCGTAAACAGCGCGATCGATATCGGCGACTCATCCAGGTAGATGCCGACCTGCTCCTTCACGCCGGGCTGGTCACGAATGACCTGCCCCGCGCTGATGCCCCGTATCGCAACCTGACTTTGACCGGGCCCCAGATCGGCTATGGTCAGGCCCGCGAAGTTGCGCGCCAGATCCACGATGTTCGTTGCTCCCGACTGCCGGATCTGCTCCTCGCTCGTCGCAGCGACCGAGAACGGGACGTCCTGCAGCGCCACCTCGCGCTTCTGCGCCGTGACGATGATCTCCGCCAGGATCCGATCCGAAGTCGGACTGGCGGCGAATGAACATACCGGCATCAACCCCAAGACGATCAACTTCCGTACACGCATGTCGATGATCTCCAAATTCAATCTTGAACTTTGGAATCCAGCCTAGAACC
>JBEBRC010000085.1:0-12356 GCA_040395055.1 Steroidobacter denitrificans | reverse complement strand
TCGCCGGGCAGCCTGGCCGCTACCAGATCCTGCGCAGCAGGCAAGGCATCAAGGCACCGCTTCCAGCAGGCCTTTCACGTCCGCCAGTTTCTGCGCCAGGAAAGTGGTGAACCTCGCCCCCGAGGCGCCATCGATGACGCGATGATCGTAGGCGAAGGTGAAAGGCAGGATCAGGCGCGGCACGAACTGCCCGTCCTGGTATACCGGCTTCATGCTCGATCGCGCCACCCCCAGAATCGCCACTTCCGGAGCGTTGATGATGGGAGTGAAGGAGGTGCCGCCGATGCCGCCGAGACTCGAAATGGTGAAACTCGCGCCCTGCATTTCCGCCGCGGAAAGCTTGCCCTTGCGCGCCTTGTCCGAGAGCGTGCCCAACTCCAGGGCAAGCTCGTAGATGTCTTTGCGGTCCGCATCACGGATCACCGGCACCACCAGGCCACCGGGCGTGTCCGCGGCAAAGCCCAGATGCATGTACTTCTTGAGCACCAGACTCTGGCCCGCAGGATCCAGCGAGCCGTTGACCTGCGGGAACTCCTGCAATGCCTGTACGCAGGCGCGCAGGATGAAAGCCAGCGGCGTCAACTTGATCCCTTCCTGCGCCGCCTTCTGCTTGAGCTCGGCCCGCGCCGCTTCCAGCTCGGTGATATCCGCCTCATCCATCTGCCATACGTGCGGAATATTGAGCCAGCTGGCCTGTAGGCGCGGCCCCGAGATCTTCTGTATGCGGCCCAGCGGCTGGACTTCGATGGCGCCGAACTTGGAGAAATCGATCTCGGGAACCTTGGGCAATGCGCCGCCGCTTCGCGCTGGCGAGGCCAGCGCCTGCTTCACCCAGCCCTTGACGTCCTCGGACGTGATGCGGCCCTTCTGTCCGGTCCCTTTGACCTGCACCAGGTCCACACCCAATTCGCGCGCGAACCTGCGCACCGAGGGGCTCGCATAAGCACGGGCAAAGCCCGCCTCGTCGATAGCCGGCAAGGAGGTGGCAGCCGGCCCGGTTTGCGGCGCCGGATCGGGACGCTTCGCAGGCGGGGCGGCCTGCGAAGCGCCGGACGGTGAGTCCTGGGCGGAGGGGGCGCCGGCGGCCGATGTCGCGGCGGACGGCACGGCAGCTTTGTCGTCTTGCTGCTGCTCGTCTTCCTGGGCGGCCTGCGCCTGGTCCGCACCGCCGCTCGCAGCGGCCGCTTCGATCTGCGCAATCAGGCTGCCCTGAGACACGCGGTCGCCTTTCTTCAACGCGACCGACTGGATCACGCCGGCCACCGTCGATGGCACGTCCATCGTGGCCTTTTCGGTTTCGATCGTAAGCAGCGGCGTCTCCACCTCGATCACGTCGCCCGGCTTGACCAATACGTCGATGACTTCGACGTCCTTGAAGTCGCCCAGATCAGGAACGGTAATATCTTGCGCCATGCTCTGCATTCACCCGTGGTGGGTCAGGTCTCATACCTGACGCCGTTGGCCAATTCACTATGTCCTATTCACGACCGGCCCCTGGTTCACACGCGGCGCGCCAGCTGGAAGTCCGAAACAACGGCCCGTCCGCAATCCAAACCGGCGTGCCGCCGCCGTATCACTGGGTCACGGGACTGGGCTTGTCCGGATCGATGCCGAATTTCTTGATGCAACTCTTGACCGTCGCCATATCGAGCTTGCCCTCGTCCGCGAGCGCCCGCAGCGACGCAACGACGATGTGCTGGTGGTCGACCTCGAAATGCCGGCGCAGCTGTGCACGCGAATCGCTGCGGCCGTAGCCGTCCGTACCCAGCACGATGAAGCGCCCTGGCACCCATTGGCGAATCTGGTCCGGGACGATCTTCATGTAGTCGCTGGCGGCGATGAAAGGACCGGTACGATCGCCGAAGCATTGGCGCACGTACGGCTGCTGTACCGGCACGTCCGGGTGCAGCACATTCCGGCGCTCGATCTCCAGCGCCTCGCGGCGCAGTTCCGAATAGCTCGGGACGCTGAATATGTCCGCCGGCACGCCGTAGTCACTCTCCAGGACCTGCGCCGCCTTGATCACCTCGCGCAGGATCGTGCCCGAACCCAGCAGGTTCACCCGCACCTTGCCCCGTCCGCCCGACTGCAGCAGGTACATGCCTTTGAGAATCGCCTGCTCCGCATCTTTCGGCATCGCCGGATGCGTGTAGTTCTCGTTCATGCAGGTGATGTAATAGAAAACATCCTCCTGCTCGACGTACATGCGCCGCAGGCCATCCTGCACGATGACCGCCAGTTCGTAGGCGAACGTCGGGTCGTACGAAATGCAGTTCGGTATGGTCGTGGAGACCAGTTGGCTATGCCCATCCTGGTGCTGCAGGCCCTCGCCGGCGAGCGTGGTACGCCCCGCGGTGCCGCCGATCAGGAAACCACGCGCCTGGCTGTCGCCGGCGGCCCAGATGAAATCTCCGACGCGCTGGAAGCCGAACATCGAGTAGTAGATGAAGAACGGCACCATGTTGACGCCATCGGTCGCATACGCGGTACCGGCGGCAATGAACGAACACAACGCCCCGCCCTCGTTGATGCCCTCCTGCAGGATCTGTCCCTTCTTGTCCTCCTTGTAGAACATGAGCTGATCTGCGTCCTGGGGCGTGTACAACTGCCCGACCGAGGAGTAGATGCCGATCTGCCGAAACAGTCCTTCCATACCGAAGGTGCGCGCCTCGTCGGCCACGATCGGCACTACGTTCGGCCCCATGTTCTTGTCTTTCAGAAGCGTCTGCATGATGCGGACCAGCGCCATGGTGGTCGAGAACTCGCGTTCGCCCGAGCTCTCCAGCAGCGAGGCGAAGGCATCGAGTCCAGGCACCTGGAGCGCCGGCGCCTTGCTGCGCCGCTGTGGCAGATAGCCGCCAAGCATCTTGCGGCGCTCCTGCAGGTATTTCATTTCCTCGCTGTCGGCGGGCGGCTTCTTGAACGGCGCGCTCTTGATCTCTTCGTCCGAGATTTCGATGAAGATGCGATTGCGAAATTCCTTCAACGCCTCATCGTCGAGCTTCTTTTGCTGGTGAGTGATGTTCTGGCTCTCGCCCCATCGTCCCATCAGGAAGCCCTTGACCGTCTTCGCCAGGATCACGGTCGGCTGACCCTTGTGCTTCATCGCCGCGCTGTAGGCATTGAAGACTTTCTTGTAGTCATGGCCGCCGCGGTTCAAGCGCCAGATGTCGTTGTCCGACATGCGCGCGACCATTTCCTTCAGCTCCGGGTACTTGCCGAAGAAATGCTCGCGCGTGTAGGCGCCGCCCTTGGCCTTGAAGTTCTGGTATTCACCGTCGACGCACTCCTCCATGACCCGCTGCAGAAGACCTTTCGCATCCTGCGCCAGCAGGGGATCCCAGCGCGAGCCCCAGATGACCTTGATGACGTTCCAACCGGCGCCCAGAAAGGCGGCTTCCAGTTCCTGGATGACCTTGCCGTTGCCGCGCACCGGTCCGTCCAAGCGCTGCAGATTGCAGTTGATGACGAACACCAGATTGTCGAGCTGTTCGCGCACCGGCATGGTGATCGCACCCATCGACTCCGGTTCGTCCATCTCGCCATCACCCAGGAACGCCCAGATCTTGCGATCCGAGGTCGGCGCCAGGCCGCGATTTTCCATGTAGCGCTGAAAACGCGCCTGGTAGATGGCCATCATCGGGCCCAGCCCCATGGACACGGTCGGAAACTGCCAGAAATCCGGCATCAGCCACGGATGAGGATAGGAGCTCAGGCCATGTTCGGGACTCAGGACCTCCTCGCGGAAATGCTTCAAGTGCTCTTCGGACAGCCGGCCTTCGAGGAAGGCTCGCGCATAGATGCCTGGCGATGCGTGGCCCTGGATATACACCAGGTCGCCTGGATGCTGTTCCGAGGGCGCGCGCCAGAAGTGATTGAAGCCCACCTCGTACAAGGTGGCGGCGGAAGCGTAGCTGGCGATATGCCCGCCGTATTCCGAACTCTGGCGGTTGACCTGCACCACCATCGCCATCGCGTTCCAGCGGATGTACGCCTCGATGCGCCGCTCGATGGCGCGATCACCGGGATATTCCGTTTCATGCCCCGGTGAGATCGTATTGACGTACGCCGTGTTCGGCTTGAACGGCAGGTAGGTCCCCGAACGACGCGTGAAGTCGATCAGTCGTTCGAGCAGGAAATGTGCGCGTTCCGCACCATGGGCCTTCAGAACCGAGTCCATGGATTCCAGCCATTCCCGGGTTTCCTCGGGATCCAAATCATCGAATCGGGAAGCTTCAGACATGTGCGTGTGCTGTATGGGTAGGCCGCGTATCATCGGAGTTTGAAATTGGTCGGTCAAGGAACCTTACCTGGTGGAATTGCTTCCCGCACAGCGCAACATCCGTATCGTGCAGCACCATGCACAACTCACCGAGGGCATGCTGCATGAGTATGATGCCGCGATACTGATCTGCGAACGCGAACAGGCCGAAACGCTGCTGCAAGGATTGCCGTTCGCCGGCACCTGGCAGCAGCTGTATCGCCAGGCCAGCGAGGCCGGCCCGGTCACCTTGCTCAATGCACGTCTGGCAGCCACTGGCGCTGGCGGCGCGGCGACCAAACGTCCCGCGGCCGCGCGGTCCGCGATCCCCATGGTCGTCGCCTTCGTCAAATCGAGCGCCTCGGCATTCGAGCGGCTGGCACTGGGCGCGCGCGCGTGGAAGGCACTGGCCGCCCCTGGGGGCGCGCGCGTCCTGCTGGCCACCGCCGGCCTGGAAAGCGCGTCCGGCGATGCCGTACTCGAGGCGCTGCTCGCTGCGGTACTCGCAGGCTCCACCCCCATGCCGAGCCTCAAGTCGAAAGCCCCGCAGGCGACGACGCCGGCGCAATTGACCCTGCTCGCCACCAGCGGGCGGGTCGCGCCCGCGGTCGACGTGCCACGCTGCCTCGCGATCGATCGCGGCAATCACCTGGCCCGCTGGCTCACCACCCTGCCGCCGAACGTCCTGGGCTCCAAAAGCTATGTACGCGCCCTGCGCCAACTGGCTCGCCAACAGCAATGGGACTTCGCTTTCCTGGGCGAAGCGGCCCTGCGCAAGCAGAACGCCGGGGCATTCCTTGCCGTGGCCCAAGCCAACGAGCATCGCGATGCCGGCATCGTACGGCTGCATTATCGCGGTGCTGGACGCACCAGGAGCAGCGACTCCCGTGCGCAGATCACGGACGGCGCATCAGGCGTATTACCGGCGGGCAGCGCATTCAAGCGCCTGGCGCTGGTGGGCAAGGGTATTTGCTTCGATACCGGCGGCATCAACCTGAAGTCGCATAAAAGCATGTACCAGATGCACGAAGACATGCAGGGCAGCTCGGTCGCGCTCGGCACCCTGCTCGCACTGAGTGAACTGAATGTTCCTTACGATATCGAGTGCTGGCTGGCAATTACGGAAAACCAGACCGGCGCGCGCGCCTTCCGGCCGCAAGACGTCGTGCGCGCCGCCAATGGCGTGAGCATCCAAGTGGTGCACAGCGACGCCGAAGGGCGCATGGTGCTGGCGGACACCTTGGCGCTCGCCGCGCGCGGCAAGGCATCGGCCAGGCCCGACCTCATCGTCGACTTCGCGACGCTCACCGGCGCCTGCGTAGGCGCGCTGACGGAGCGCTACAGCGGTGTCTTCACCAATCGCCCCGAGTGGCATGCCGCCCTGGAGCAATGCGGTCGCAGCAGCGGCGAGCGCGTGTGGCCGTTTCCCATGGACGAAGACTACGACAGCGAGCTGGAGTCCTCGATCGCCGACGTCCTGCAATGCTCGCCGGACGGCAAAGGCGATCACATCCTGGCGGCACGCTTTCTCAACCGCTTCGTGCCCGCGGAAATTCCATGGGTTCATCTGGATCTTGCCGCCAGCCACCGCAGCGGCGGCCTGGCCCATGTGCCGACGGACTTTACCGGCTTCGGCGTGCGCTACGCGACAACCCTGCTGCTGGATGGCCATCTGCAGCGGCCATCCCCGGGCCAGAATGAATCCGGGCGCAAGCCTGCGAGTCGCAAACCACGCCCGGCCGGCAGCCGTGCGCGCCCAGGCGGTGCGGCTGCGAGCACCCACGTTCGCAGCGCCAAACACCGCCAAAATCCTTCCTGACCCGATCCAGACGTATGACGACCTTGACGATTCTTCGCCCCGACGACTGGCACCTGCATGTGCGCGATGGTGCGCATCTGGCCAGCGTGGTGCCCTTTACCGCGCGCCAGTTCGCACGCGCCGTGATCATGCCCAACCTCAAGCCGCCGGTGACGCAGGTGGAGATGGCGCGTGCCTATCGCGAGCGCATCCTGCGGGCGGTGCCTGCGGGGTGTCAGTTCGAACCCTTGATGACGCTCTATCTGAGTGACCGCACCACGGCGCAGGAGATCCGGGCGGCTCATGCCAGTGGCTTCATCGTGGGCGCCAAACTCTATCCGGCCGGTGCGACGACCCACTCCGATGCCGGCGTCACCCGCATCGAGAAGATCCATCCGGCATTGGCAGCGATGCAGGAATGCGGGCTGACCCTGCAGGTGCACGGCGAAGTGACCGACGGCGACGTCGACGTCTTCGATCGCGAACGAATATTCATCGAGCGCGTCCTGGCGCCGCTCACCAGGACGTTCCCAGCGCTGCGCGTCGTGTTCGAGCACGTGACGACGCGCGAGGCGGTGCAATTCGTGAACCAGGCGCGCGAGGGAGTGGCGGCGACGATCACACCGCAACACCTGCTGCTGAATCGCAATGCCATCTTCCAGGGAGGCATACGCCCACATCATTACTGCCTGCCGCTGCTCAAGCGCGAACACGATCGGCAGGCGCTGGTCGAGGCCGCCACCGGCGAGAACGAGCGATTCTTCCTTGGCACCGACAGCGCGCCGCACGCCCGGCACACCAAGGAGAACGCATGCGGTTGCGCTGGCGTGTTCTCGGCGCACGCCGCGATCGAACTGTACGCGGAGGCCTTCGAACTCGCCGGACGGCTGGATCGGCTGCAGGCATTCGCTGCCGAGCGCGGTGCTGATTTCTACCGCCTGCCGCGCAATACCTCCTCCATCACGCTCGAACGAGTATCGTGGACACCGCCGGCGTCATATCGCTTCGACCAGGACGAACTGGTGCCATTTCGCGCCGGTGAGGCTATTCGCTGGCGGCTCCTCGAGGATTCCAGGTCTTGAACGATAAATTGCTGTTTTCCATGTCATCCACCGACAAGCTGCCCATGGCGAGCCGCTTTCGCAGCTTCCTGCCGGTCGTCATCGACGTCGAGTGCGGCGGCTTCAATCCGAATACCGACGCTTTGCTGGAAATCGCAGCGGTGCTGGTCGAGATCCAGGCCGACGGTTCGCTACAGCCTGGAGAAGGATGGCGCTATCACGTGAAGCCATTCCCTGGTGCGAACGTCGAAGCCGCGTCGCTGGCCGTGAACGGCATCGACCCCTACCATCCCCTGCGCCCCGCGCTGGATGAGAAGCAGGCGCTGATGCGACTGTTTGCGGACATTCGCCGCGCGGTGAAGGACAACGATTGCACGCGCGCGGTGCTGGTCGGACACAACGCCATGTTCGACTTGAACTTCCTGAACGCCGCGGTGGAGCGCACCGAGATCAAGCGCAATCCCTTCCACCCCTTCTCGAGCTTCGATACCGCGACCCTGGCCGGCGTGGCATACGGGCAGACGGTGCTGGCGAAAGCGCTGCATGCGGCCGGTATCGCGTGGGATTCGAGCCAGGCTCATTCCGCCGCCTACGACGCGCAGCGCACGGCAGAGTTGTTCTGCCGCATATGCAACAAATTCCGCGAAGTGTCCTGGTAGGAAACCGGGTCTTGTCCTGACCTATCGGGCCTTGCCCGGACTATTTCGCCCCATCGACGAGCTGTTGCAGCTCGCCGTTGTTGTACATCTCGATGATGATGTCCGAACCGCCGATCAACTCTCCATTTACGTAGAGCTGCGGGTACGTCGGCCAGTTCGAGTACTGCTTGAGCGCATCGCGCAGCTCCGGATCCTCGAAAATGTTCACATGCGCGAAGCTGGCGCCCACGGCATTCAATGCCTGCACCGCCGCTGCGGAAAAGCCGCACTGGGGGAAATCCGGTGTGCCTTTCATGTACAAAACGACAGGGCTGGAAGACAACTGTGACTTGATACGTTCGATAATGTCCACGACTCTACCTCTTTTCAGTGTCGCGCCCGAGCTGCGCCTGCAGACGCTGCGCCGCATGCACGCAGGCCAAGCGTTGTTCCTCGCGGGTCATCCGCGACCAATCCGCGATTTCGCGCAAAATTCGACCGCACCCGACACACATCTGATCGGCGTCGAGCACGCACACCTTGATACAGGGAGATTCGACGTGTGCTGTGGGAGTGGGATCGGACATCATAGCGGTTCGGCGCCAACATTTTATTATGGGGGTCCCCTGACCATTCTTCAAACGCTTTCGGGTTGCGAGGCCTGCCGGGTTTTCTTTTTGCAGGACCCGCCCCACACTCCGCCGCATGGATACGCCCACTGCTGATTATGTCGCCAGAACCGTCGGCCTTGCCCTGCAGGAGGATGTCGGCAGCGGCGACCTCACCGCCGGACTCATCCCTGCCGAGCGCACCTCCAGCGCCACCGTGATCACGCGCGAGGACGCCGTCCTGTGCGGCACGATGTGGGTCGAGGAGGTCTTCCGCCAGATCGATTCGCGGGTGCGGATCCATTGGTCGGCGGCGGACGCCGAGCGCGTGCGCGCCGGCCAGACCCTGTGCCGGCTCGACGGCCCGTCCCGGGCACTGCTCACCGGGGAACGCACCGCGCTGAACTTTCTGCAGGCGTTATCCGCCACCGCAAGCGTCACCCGGCAGTACGTCGATGCACTCAGTGGTACCGCCTGCCGCATCCTGGACACGCGCAAAACCATACCCGGCCTGCGCCTGGCGCAGAAATACGCCGTGCGCTGCGGCGGCGGGGTGAACCATCGCATCGGCTTGTTCGATGCGATCCTGGTCAAGGAAAACCATATTGCCGCGGCCGGCTCGATCGCCGCGGCAGTCGAGGCGGCGCGCAGTGTGAATGGCCCCCAGCAGGCGCAGGTCATGGTCGAGGTGGAAGTGGAAAACCTGGCGGAACTCGAGCAAGCGCTCGATGCCGGAGTCGATCGGGTTCTGTTGGACAATTTCTCGCTGGACGAGTTGCGCGCCGCGGTACGGATGCGCGATGGCCATGCGCGCCGCGCCACCGAGCTCGAGGCTTCCGGGAACATGTCGCTGGCAACCCTGCGCCCGGTCGCGGAAACGGGCGTGAACTTCATTTCCGTCGGTGGCCTGACGAAACATCTGCGCGCCATCGATTTGTCGATGCGGATCGCCTGAACGCGGGCGCCGCGGCCGCACCGACGCCCTGCCCGGCGGAAGATTTCGTTTTATCCTACCGCCCGCATCACGCGTTGCGGCATGTGAACCCCATATCCTTGCGCATAGTCCACGCCCAGGCTGCGCAGCATGTCGATGATCGCATCGTTCTCGGCGAACTCGGCGATCGTCTGCTTGCCCGTCAAATGACCGATTTCATTGATCGAGCGCACCATTTCGCGATCGATGGGATCGTGCAGGATCTCCTTGACGAAGGAGCCGTCGATCTTGAGGAAATCGACGGGAAAGTGCTTCAGGTAGCCGAAAGACGATAGTCCGGTACCGAAGTCATCGAGCGCAAAGCGGCAGCCGAGCTCCTTGAGCGCGTGAATGAACCGGTTGGCCTGCGAGAAGCTCGCGATCGCGGCAGTCTCGGTGATTTCGAAGCAGATCTTGGACGCATCGATGCCGCTGCGGTGGAAGTGTTCGATCACGAACGGCAGGAACTTGTCGTCGCCCAGGCTCTGGCCGGAAAGATTGATCGAGCACATCTCGAGCTTCTCGCGCTCGTCGGCCTCGGACACCAGCCAGCGCAGGGCGTGCTCGACCATCCAGCGATCGATGTTGGGCGTCAGGCCGTAGCGCTCGGCGGCGGTAATGAACTGGTCGGGGGTTACGATCTTGCCTGTTTCATCGCGCATGCGCAGCAACAGCTCATAGTGCAGGCCCGCATGCTGCTGCTGCAAAGGCTGTATGACCTGGCGGTAGATCTCGAAACGATTGTCCTCCAGCGCATTGTTGATGCGCGCCGCCCACTGCATCTCGCGCCGCCGGCGCATCAGGTCGATGTCGTTTTCCTGGAAACTGTAAATGCGGTTGCGGCCGCCCTCCTTGGCCGCGGCACAGGCACTGTCGGCGGCGGAAATAAGCGCCGCGACGTCCTCGTTCTCCGGCGAGATCGGTACCACGCCGATGCTGGCGCCAAGCCGGAAGGTGCGATCCTCCCATACGAACTTGTAGTTCCGGATCGCCTCGCGCAGCGCCTCGGCGTTGCGCACGGCTTCATCCAGCGAACAGCTCTCGAGCAGCACGCCGAACTCATCGCCCCCCAGGCGCGCCAGCGTATCGCGCCAGCGAATCTTCGATTTGAGCAGTGCGCCGACCTGCCCCAACAAGGCATCCCCGGCGCTATGGCCGCAGTTGTCGTTGATGATCTTGAACTGATCCAGGTCGATGTGGCACAGCGCGTAGGAAGCCTCTCTCGCGCGCGCGCTTTTCAATGCACGCTCCAGCCTCGACTCGAATTCACGGCGATTGACCAGCCCGGTCAGGATGTCGTGGCTGGCGTGATAGGACAGCTTGCGGTTGAGCTCGCGGCTTTCGCTCACGTCATGGAACACCAACACCCCGCCGCTGACATTGCCTGCCCCGTCGCGGATCGGCGTGGCGCAGCTTTCGATATACAACTCATTGCCGTCACGCCGAATCAGCAAGGTCGGCCGCACCGACTTGATGGCGCAGGTGCGGCGAATCGCGACCGCCAGGGGATTCTCCAGCGGCTCGCAGGTTTCTTCATGGAAGCTGCGGAAAATCTCATCGATCGCGCGGCCCTGGGCATGCTCCAGCCGCCAGCCGGTCAATTGCTCGGCGATCGGATTCAGGTACTCGATACGACAGCTGGAATCGGTCGTAATCACGCCGTCGCCGATGGACTGGAGGGTGATCTGGGCGCTTTCCTTTTCCCTGAACAGCGCCTCCTCGAACAGCTTGCGTTCCGTCACATCCAGATCGACGCCCACGATACGCCGGGCGCGGCCTTGTTCGTCCAACTTCGCCTTGGCACGACTGATGACCCATAACCAGACCCCGTCTCGATGCTGCAGGCGATGCACGCTCTCGAATATCGGCTCCTTGCCCGAAACATGATCGCTCAACGCCTGGCGTACCCGCTGCGTGTCGTCCGGATGAAGCAACTGCTGCCAATCCTCCAGCGGCTCGAAGTCCTCCTTTCCATAGCCAAGCATCGATCTCCAGCGCGGCGAGAAATAGGTGGTCCGTCGATCCAGGTCGATATCCCACAATCCATCGTTGGCGCCGAAAAGCGCCAATTCATTACGCTCCTCCAGCGCGCTGAAGTGTCGCCGGTAGCGCAGTCGCTCGATGCCGGTGACGTAGCTGGAGCCGACCAGCTTGAGCATCAGGTGCAGATTTGCGTCCCAGCTGTCCCGCGGCAAGGCCGAGCACAGGGCAATGAAACCGCGGATGCGCCCCTGCACTGCCATGCCGATGATCAGTACGGCACCCACGTGCAGGCTGGCCAGGTGAATGGCTTCCGGCGTCAAATGGCGTCGTGGCTGCGAGGTATCGCGAATTTCGATGATGCGCAGGTGCTCCAGGCGATCGCGCAGATACGGCAAGCGGTCCAGCGCTTCGCCGCGCAACGCCTGGGGGTTGAATGGAGTGAACAGGCTGGTCGCGGAGACGACCGTCTCGATCGTGCGTTGCTGCTCATCGAAGGTGGCCATCATCACGCTGTCGAGGGCGGCCGCGTCGCGCAGCGCCTCCAGGATCTGGCCAAGCTGGGAATCGCCATGCTCCTGCTCGATATTCTGCAAGTCGATGACCGCCTTGGTCAGCAGAACGTCCAGGCCGGCCTTGGACTTGCGCGCGGACAATGCGCGAGAAGAAAAAAGCGGCTCGCCGCTCGCGGGCGCCTGGACGTCCGGGACGGATACGGCAGGATGATTAGCCACAGTATGCAGGCCCGTCGCGCATCAACAGCACAGCCGGGACAGCATCAGACGAGGACCCGCATGAGCACTTGCGAGCGCTGCCTGTGGAATTCTTGGCACCCAAGACAGAGTCTGGGCTATGGCAGTCATTGGACATCCTCCAGCAACCTTGCCTTCCCGACTCGACGGGCGTGAAGCAAGGCGCCGGGCGATTGTGTCACAGCAAATTTTTCCTTGAAAGCATGCTTTTCTTACAGGAAAGCCCTCAGCACACTACCCGGGCAACACTCATGGCGCGATATTCACGCAAATCCTGCACACCCT
>JBEBRC010000084.1:0-12421 GCA_040395055.1 Steroidobacter denitrificans | reverse complement strand
GCCTTGCGCATCTTGCTCGCGGCCACCATTTCCATGGCCTTGGTGATCTTCTGCGTGCTTTTGAAGCTCGCGATCTTGATGCGGATTTCTTTGACGCCAGCCATCAGTAGGTTCCGCTGGTCGCGAACTCTTCGGAAATCTTCTTCAGCTGGGCATCGTTCTCCGGCGAGAGCACCGGGTTGGCGTTGATCGCATCCATCTGCGACTTGTAGTTGGTCTTGGCGAACGCCTGCAGGCCCACTTCGAACGCGCTGATCTTCTTGATATCCACCTTGTCCATATAGCCGTTGTTCACGGCATAAATGGACAATGCCATTTCCGCCACCGACATCGGCGCGTATTGCTTCTGCTTCATCAGTTCAGTCACGCGCTGGCCGCGCTCGAGCTGGCGACGGGTGGATTCGTCCAGGTCGGATGCGAACTGCGAGAAGGCCGCCAGCTCGCGATACTGCGCCAGCGCCAGGCGAATACCGCCGCCAAGCTTGGAAATGATCTTGGTCTGGGCGGCGCCGCCGACACGCGACACGGAGACGCCGGCGTTCATGGCGGGGCGGATGCCGGCGTTGAACAGATCGCCTTCCAGGAAGATCTGGCCGTCGGTGATCGAGATGACGTTGGTCGGCACGAACGCCGTGACGTCGCCCGCCTGCGTCTCGATGATCGGCAGGCCGGTAAGAGAGCCCGTCTTGCCCTTGACGCGACCCTCGGTCATTCTCTCCACATACTCTTCATTGACCCGCGCGGAGCGCTCCAGCAGGCGCGAGTGCAGGTAGAACACGTCGCCGGGATAGGCTTCGCGACCCGGCGGACGACGCAGCAGCAGCGAGATCTGGCGATACGCCCAGGCCTGCTTGGTCAAGTCGTCATAGATGATGAGCGCATCGCCGCCGTTGTCCATGAAGTACTCGCCCATGGCGCAACCGGCGTATGGAGCAATGTACTGCATCGAAGCAGGCGTGGAAGCGGAGGCCGCGACGATGATCGTATGCTTCATCGCATCGTGCTCTTCGAGCTTGCGCACGACGTTCGCGATCGAGCTCTGCTTCTGGCCGATTGCGACATAGATACATTTGATGCCGCTGTCCTTCTGATTGATGATCGTGTCGATCGCCAACGCGGTCTTGCCGGTCTGACGGTCGCCGATGATCAGCTCGCGCTGGCCGCGACCGACCGGAACCATCGAGTCGACAGCCTTGTAGCCGGTCTGCACCGGTTGGCTGACGGACTTGCGGTACACGACGCCGGGCGCCACGCGCTCCACCGGAGATTTCTGAGTCGCCTGGATCGGGCCCTTGCCATCGATAGGGTTGCCGAGCGCATCGACGACGCGCCCGAGCATTGCCTCGCCGACCGGCACTTCGAGGATGCGCCCCGTCGTGCGAACGATGTCGCCTTCGCCGATGTGCTTGTACTCGCCGAGCACGACCGCACCGACCGAATCCTGTTCGAGGTTCAACGCGAGGCCGAAGCTGCCGCCCGGAAATTCCAGCATTTCGCCGTATTTGACATCGGCGAGGCCATGCACGCGTACGATACCGTCGGTGACGGTGACCACCGTGCCGACGTTGCGTTCCTCGGTCGCGCTCGAGAACTTCTCGATTCGCGCCTTGATCAGATCGCTGATTTCAGATGCCTTGATGGACATGTTCCCGGTACCTCGTTCGAGCGGCAGGCAACAGGCCTGCTACTCCCTGACATTTCTTCGCCGGCGCCGCGCGCCAGCCGTATTCACGGCGCCGGTGCCCAGCACCGGCCCTTCGTTTCAGTACGCTATATCGACCGCAAGCTGCTGCAGGCGCGCCTTGAGTGATCCATCGAGGACGAAATCGCCGGCGCGCACCACGGCGCCGCCGATCAGCGTTGGGTCGACGTCGCAATGCAGCCGGATCGTGCGTTTGAGCCGCTTGGCCATCGCCGCGCTGAGGCGTTGGCGCTGAGCTTCATCCAGCGGCGCCGCCGACATGACATGTACGTCGGCGACATTCTCGACGTCTGCCCGCAAGGTCTCGAAGATCGCAGCCACTTCAGGCAACAGTCCCAGCCGGCGGTTGTGGGCCAGTATCTTCAGGAAGTTGCCCGCCTGCTCATCCACCAGCTCGCCGCAGACATCCACGATCAACGCCACCAGTTCGGCAGGCGCCACACGCGGGCTCAACAGCAGCTTCGCGACGCGATCGTCGGCTACCACCGCCGAGGCCCTTGCAAGAAAACCCGACCATTGCGCGAGCGTGTCGTGCTCGCGCGCGGACTCGAAAGCGGCCTTGGCGTACGGCCTGGCGATGGTTACTTTTTCTGCCATGACTGCTCCAGCGAAGCTCAGCCGTTCTCGATTTCGAGTGCCAGCTTCTCGAGCAGATCGGCATGCGCCTTGGCATCGATTTCACGACCCAGCAGCTTGCCGGCACCCACCACCGCAATGTCGGCGACTTCCTTGCGCAGTTGCTCGCGGGCACGGCCGAATTCCAGCACCACTTCCTGGCGCGCCTCGGCGACAAGTCGCTGACCTTCGGCGATCGCGGTGCCGCGGGCTTCCTCGACCAGCTCGTTCGAACGGCGGTTGGCCTGATCGATGATCTTGTTGGCCTGGACGCGCGCTTCCTTCACCAGCTCAGCCGATGTCGACTTGGCCTCGGCCAGGCTTTTCTCGCCTTTCTCGGCCGATGCCAGCCCTTCAGCGATCTTGCGCTGACGGGCCTCGATCGCCGAAATCAGCGGCGGCCAGATAAAGCGCATCGTGATCCAGCCGAGGATCAGGAATACCAGCGACTGGATGAACAGAGTTGCGTTTAGATTCATGAGACGTGTTGCCTTGCTCGAATCGGAGGAACCACCGTCAGCGCACTGGCGCTAGCGGCGGGTCAATCCGCACCGATCACATCGATCGTGCTCGATCAGCTTTGTGCCGATCAGCCCGTAAACGGATTGGCGGTCGCAAACCACAGCGCAATACCGACGCCGATGATGAACGAGGCGTCGATCAGGCCGAGCAACAAGAACACCTTCGTCTGCAGCGCGTTCATCAGCTCCGGCTGGCGCGCCGAGGCTTCAATGTACTTGCCCGCCATGATGCCGACGCCGATGCAGGCGCCGATGGCGCCCAGACCAATGATCAAACCGCAGGCGAGAGCGACTAAGCCGATGTCCGTCATGAGATTCTCCGAGTTATCAAACAAAAGTCGAAATCGACGTCAATGATGTTCGTGTGCCTGGCCGATGTAGACCAAGGTCAACATCATGAAAATGAACGCCTGCAGCAGTACGATCAGGATATGGAAGATCGCCCAGGCCGTACCGGTCAGCAGATGCAGCGCGATACCGACCGCCGTCACGCTGCCGCCCAGGCCTGCGATCAGGAAAAAGATGAGTTCGCCGGCATACATGTTGCCGTACAGCCGCATGCCATGGGACAGCGTCTTGGAGATGTACTCGACGATGTTCATGCCCAGATTGGCGATGCCCAGCAGTATCGCGCCGATCCATGTCAGCGGATTGAAGGTCAGCTTGCACATGCCGAACGGCGCGCAAACGAGCTCATGCGCCCAACCGCCCACACCCTTGATCTTGATGCTGTAGTAGAACACCAGCAGCAATACGCCCACGGCCATCCCCAGGCTTGCGTTGAGGTCCGCGGTCGGCAGCGGACGCAGCGTGTGAACGCCCACGGCGCTCGCCGCCACCGGAAACCAGTCGACCGGCAGCAGGTCGATGGCATTCATCAAGGTCACCCAGCCGAAAACCGTCAGTGCCAGGGGCGCAACGTAGGTCAGGTCGCCCTTGACCAGGGTGCGAGCCTGCTCGTTGACCATCTCCACCAGCATTTCCACGGCCATCTGGAACTTGCCCGGCACGCCGGGCGTCGCCCGCCTGGCGGCGGCACGCATGATGAACAGGAAAACGGCCGCGCACAGCAGCGAAAAGAACATCGTGTCCCAGTGCACGATGGAGGCGTCGAACAGCGCGGTCTGCTCTGCGTTCGCCAGATGCTGCAAATGATGCGTGATGTAGGCGGACATGCCACCGGCATCGCCGCTTTCACTCGCTATCAATGGTATTCGCATGCTTCACCCGACCAAAAACCATACAGAGCCAATAGGCGACCAGAGCCACCCCTACCCCCGCCAGCAACGCCGGCGGGGCAAAGGCACGCGATCGAAACGCAATGACCAACAGAGCAACGGTCAATGCATTCTTGATCACCCAGCCCACAAAAACGCGGTGCATGCCCACCGGGGCAGCACCGCCGCTTACGCTGCTCCTGAGCAGCGCCAATGCGATATATACCGTCGGCAGCACAGCGATGACGCCGCCCACCAGCACGCCTGCGCCGGTCCTGGCATCCCAGCCGGCCGCGCTCGCGCTCGCCAGCCCGGCGACGCTCGCCGCCTGCCACAATGCGATTCGCAGCGCCTGCCCGCTGGGTGTGGCGGCAAATCTCACGCCCACCCGTGCCTTCCCCGGCCCGCGCACTGGCGGCGCCTGCAAGGCGTGGATCCAGCATGCCGCCGAATCGACAGGCAACAAAAATGCCACTGCGCTGGGCCGATTCGCCGGCAACGTGTGGCATCGCATATCCTGAGAAGATCCAGACGGTAACCAGTGTCCGGCTGGAAAAGGCCGCGCATTATACTCGGCGTTTTGCAGTGCTTCAAGAAACCTCCTGTCGGGGAGGCGGATCGCTCCGGACGGCGGCGAATCTCGCTCAACGCCCAGCCGGCGTCGCGCACTTCGCCCATGATTCGCAGCCGCCGGCCGCGCCTGGCGACGGCGCCGGTCCGCAGCATGTCAAAACCGCCGCGCCCATATACCAGAAAAGTCCGGGCAGCGGGCCGATTTCATTTCAATATCGAATTTGTGCACCGGCCCCAGCCGGGATCGGCCGCTGAAACGCGGCGCCGGGGAGACAACGGCGCGCCGGGATCGCCGGGATGAAGTGCGAGGGGTGGCGCACTCGTGCCCCAACGCCACACCCGCGGTCGGCGAATGGCCGGCAGCGGCCAGTCCTGCCGGAGCGGCAACCTCAGCGGATGTGTTCCAGAATGCCCTCGAGCTCGTCCAAGGTGTGATAGTCGATGACGAGCCGGCCCTTGCCGGAGGTGGAATGCTGCACACGCACCTTTGCCCCGAGCTTTTCGCTCAAGTCACCTTCCAGCTTGCGGATATTGGGATCGGTGCGCGCCTCCGGCGATGCTTGCGCAGCGGAAGCCTGAGCGGTCAGCCGCTTGACCCAGGCCTCGGTTTCGCGCACCGACATCTTCTGCTGCGACACTCGCGCACCGATTTCAGCCTGCTGGCGGCGATTCGCCAAGCCCAGCAGGGCGCGCGCATGGCCCATTTCCAGGTCACGCTGCTCGACCAGCGCCTTCACCTCGTCGCTCAGTTCGAGCAGACGCAGCAGATTGGACACCGCGGCACGGGAGCGCCCAACCGCTTCGGCGGCGCCCGCGTGAGTCATGTCGAATTCACTGATCAGGCGCTCCAGCGCACGAGCCTCCTCGAGCGGATTGAGGTCCTCGCGCTGAATATTCTCGATCAACGCCATGGCGATGGCGGCTTCGTCCGGAACCCGGCGCACGACGGCCGGTATCTCGTGCAAGCCGGCCAACTGCGCAGCGCGCCAGCGCCGCTCGCCCGCGATGATCTCGTAGCGTCGCACGGGAGCACCGCCGGGCGGGCTGGCACCCTGCGCCGCGGAGCCGTCTTCGTTCAGCGGGCGCACGACGATGGGCTGTACCACGCCCTGGGCTCGAATGGAGTCCGCCAGTTCCTGCAGGCTTTCCGGCCGCATATCCAGACGCGGCTGGTACTTGCCACGCTGCAGCAGATCGACGGGCAGCCTCTGCAGCTCATCCTCGGATCGCCAGGCCGAGACAGCGTCCGGCTGGGACGATGCCGCCGCCGGCTGACCGAGCAATGCGCCCAGACCGCGCCCGAGACTGGGTCGTTTTGTCGACTTGCTTGCCATGCTTGATCCGTTCGAGTATCCGCGAGCCGAGCCGGCTACGTTCCTGTGGCGCTCGCCGCCGCCTGTTCGCTTTCCTGCCTGCGGATCATCTCGCCCGCGAGCGCCAGGTAGGCCAGTGCGCCGCGCGATTCACGATCATAGTGCAGAGCCGGCTTGCCATGGCTCGGCGCTTCGGCCAGGCGCACATTGCGCGGGATGATGGTACGAAATACCTTATCCTGAAAGTGCTCGACCAGCTGCGCCGATACCTCGTTGGACAGATTATTGCGTGGATCGAACATCGTGCGCAGGATACCGCCGATCTGCAGCCGCGGGTTGGGACCGGCCTTGATCTGCTCGATCGTACTGATCAGCGCCGTCAGGCCCTCGAGTGCGTAATACTCGCACTGCATCGGAATCAGCACCGCCTCGGCCGCCACCAGCGCATTCACGGTAAGCATGTTGAGCGCCGGCGGACAATCGATCAGCACGACGTCGAATCGATCGCGAATCGGCTGCAACGCATCGCGCAGGCGCATCTCGCAGCCCGGCTTGCCCATCAGCTCGACTTCCGCCGCCACCAGGTCCTGATTGCCCGGCATCAACTTGAAGTCGGCGTAATCGACCGCGAGCATGGCCGATGCGGCATCGGCCTGTCCCAGCAGCACATCGGTCGTCGAGCGCTCCACCGCCTGCTTGTCCACGCCACAGCCCATGGTGGCGTTGCCCTGCGGGTCCAAGTCGATGAGCAATACGCGACGCTTCGTCGCCGACAGCGAGGCGGCGAGATTCACACTCGTCGTCGTCTTGCCGACGCCGCCTTTCTGATTCGTAATGGCGAGAATGCGGTGCATGAACGCTTGGGGAACCTGTCAGGGAATCTTAAGCGAAACTATCGAGGCTTGCCGCGGCTGATGTCAGCAGCGACGGCAAAACGCCGGGCTTCAATCCGCGGAGCCCGGCAAGCTTACGGAAATATGCGGCTCGGCGCTGCCCTGGATTTTGTCGTGGGAGCGGCAGATTTCCACAAGATGCCGCTCCTCGTCCAGACCGGGAACGCGAAGCCGATGGACCGCGGCGACTTTCCATCCATTGGGCAACTTTGCCAGTTCCTGCTCGGGATAGCGCCCTTTCATCGCCAACAGTCGCCCACCGCCGACACATAGGTGCCCGGTCCACTTCACGAAATTCTCGACCGGACCCACCGCGCGCGACACGATGGAGTCGAAACGCTCGTCGCTGCGGTAGGCCTCCGCGCGAGTATGAACGGCTTCGACGTTGTCCAAGCCCAGCAGTTGCACGACATGCTCGACGAACGTCAGCTTCTTTGCCGTCGAATCGATCAAGGTGAAATGCAAGGAGGGATTGACGATCGCAAGGGGCAGGCCAGGAAAGCCTGCGCCAGTTCCGACATCGGCGATCCGCTCGCCACGCAGGTAGGGCTGCACGCTCAGGCTGTCGAGCAGATGTTTCGTGATTTGCTGCGCGCGCTCACGGATCGCCGTGAGATTCATGCGCTGGTTCCACTGGTCCAGCTCCTCGAGCAGACGCAACAAGTGCGCCGCCTGAAGCTCGCTGAGCGTGATACCGAGCTCGCGCGCACCCTCGATCAGATCGGACTCGGACATGCACACTCCGTGCGATTGAGGAAAACTCGCGGCGTCGCACCGATTCCGTCGCGCTTGGCGGCCATTCACCGCTTGCCCGTGGCGCCGATGCGTACCACCGTGCGGCCAACCACGCGGCCCTGAATGTAATCGTCAAACGCGCCAGGCAGCTGCTCGAAGTCGATGGTGCGGGTGACGATCCGCTCCAGGTGGCGCGGGCGCAGGTCACCAGCCAGGCGTTGCCAGACCGCCAGCCGTACGGCACGAGGCGTAAACACGGAGTTGATGCCCAGCAAGCTCACACCGCGCAGGATGAAAGGCATCACCGTGCTCTTGAGCTCCATGCTCGCCGCCATGCCTATACTGGCAATATTGCCGCCGACATGGGTCGTGCGCGTCAGCCATGCGAGCAGGTCGCCGCCGACGTTGTCGATAGCGCCGGCCCACAAGGCCTGCTCCAAGGGACGCGAGCCCGGATCGATCTGGGCACGCAGCAGCACGCGCGCGGCGCCGAGCTGCTGCAGATACCGGATCGAGGATTCCTTGCCGGTCACGGCGACGACCTGGTAGCCGCGCCCAGCGAGCATATCGATCGCCAGGCTTCCGACCCCGCCACTGGCACCCGTGACCACAATCTCCCCGGCATCGGGGCGCTGGTCGTTCTGCTCCATGCGGTGGATCGCCAGCGCGGCGGTGAACCCCGCCGTGCCGATGGCCATGCACTGGAACGCATCCAGCCCGTGCGGAATCGGTACCACCCAGTCGCTCTTGAGGCGGGCGTATTGCGCGTATCCGCCATCGTGCGTTTCGGACAGGCTGCAACCGGTCACCAGCACTGGCTGGCCGGGGAGGAGGGCCGGATCGCTGGAAGAAACGACCGTACCCGCCAGATCGATGCCACCGACCAGCGGATACTTGCGCAAAATCCTGCCGGCCCCGGTCGCGGCCAGCGCATCCTTGTAATTGATGGTCGAGTGACTGACCTCGACGACGACCTCGCCCGGTGCAAGGTCATCGAGCGTGATGGTCTCGAACCGCGCGGCAATCGCGCCGTTCTCCTGGTGGATGCGAAAGGCGCGAAAAGGCTCCATCGGGCTGGGCACTCCTTATGTAGGCCGCCATGCAGGCCGCGGCATGCGCCGCCGGCCATCAGGGCTGCTCGCAGCGGCCCCGGTTGGCGATGACCTGCGTGCCGCACAACCCGCCCTGCCGGGCAAAGAACTGCGCGATGGCCTCGAAATCCTTCTCCTGCACGCCGGCGATGATGCCGGCCATGATCGGATTCTTGCGTCGGCCACTCTTGTAATCCTTCAACGCCTGCACCAGGTAGTCCGGATACTGGCCGGCGAGGACCGGGTAGTCAGGCAGCACGGCCGTAGCGCCGTCCGCGCCATGACAGGCGACGCAGGTCTGGGTCGCGGGGGGCGGAGTGCCAACGACCTGTTTGCGCGGGGACACCAGTTCACTTTGCAGGAAAGCCGCCACATCGGCCCGATCCTGGTCCGTCATCGAAATCGCCTGCGAGTGCATGGTCTGGTGCGGGCGCTCGCCGGTGGCATAGGCCTTGAGGGCGTTCGCCAGGTAGGTTGCGCTCTGCCCGCCGAGCTTCGGCACGGCATAATTCGGGTAGGCGTTCCTGTAGCCCTCCACGCCGTGGCAGCCCTGGCAGGTATAAGCCAGCACTTTGCCACGCTCCGCATTCCCCTCGGCGCTTGCCTGCAATGAGCCTGTGGCCGCAAGAATGCCCAGGCCGAGCGCCACCAGGGTCGGTCGAAACTTCATACCAATCTCCGCTGTAGTCTGCACCGGTGCGAACAGCCCCCCGGTAGGGCGCGCAATGGTAGCGAAATCCCGACCCGGAGTCAGGAGCGCGTTACAGCCAATCCTGTGGCCGGACCTGCGATCGCCTCGTATGTGGCGCTCCGGATTTGCCGCCACGCCGGAAATCCGGCCAGAAAAACGCCCACAAAGGTCACACGCCGGGGCAGCTTCCCTCTACCTGGAAGAATCTGCAAGGCCCGCGATGCGGCGCGGTGCGCCGTCGGCTATACTTTCCGGTCTGATCGACGATCCGATCGACAAGAGATGTCTTGTCGCCGCTGCCCGGGCCGCCCTTGCCGGCCCCCGCCTTTGAGCTCGAGGTTGCTTCCATGGCCCGCATCACTGTTGAAGACTCTTTGCACAACATTCCGAACCTGTTCCAGCTGGTGCTGGTCGCGGCCAAACGGGCGCGCAAGCTGGCCAACGGCGCCGAAGCGACCGTGGAATGGGAGAACGACAAGCCGACCGTGGTCGCCTTGCGCGAGATTGCCGCCGGTCACATCGGTCCGGAGATTCTCGAGGAAGTGGAGCGCCCCGTCTCCGAAATCATGCCGGAACCGGAAATGTCCGGCGAACTGCGCGCCCCGCACCTGGGCCTCGGAGATTGATACCAGGAGACCGATCACACGCCCGACCGCACACCGTGCGTGACCAGCCGTCATGGACTACGCGTCTTCCATTCTGAACCTGCTGCCTAGTGGAAGACGCTCGATCGGGGTCACCCAGCTCCTCAACAAGCTGGAAACCTATCTTCCACCCACCCAGGTCGACCGCATCCGCGATGCCTACGAGTTCGGCGCGGAAGCCCATGAGGGCCAGAAGCGGCTCAGCGGCGAGCCGTATATCGCCCATCCCGTAGCGGTCGCCAATATCCTGGCCGATCTGCGCCTGGATGCCCCGACCATCGTCGCGGCGATCCTGCACGACGTCATCGAAGACACCCAGACCGCCAAGGACGAGATCGCGGAGCGCTTCGGCGCCGATGTCGCCGAGCTCGTCGACGGGGTCTCCAAGCTCGATCACATCCAATTCCGCAGCCGTGCCGAGGCGCATGCGGAAAGTTTCCGCAAGATGCTGCTGGCGATGGTGCGCGACATCCGCGTCATCATCGTCAAGCTTGCCGACCGCACCCACAACATGCGTACCCTGGGCTCGGTGCCGCCGGCCAAGCGACGCACCGTGGCGCGCGAAACCCTGGAAATCTACGCCCCGATCGCCAACCGCCTCGGCATCCACTCGGTCAAGTCGGAGCTGGAAGAGCTGGGCTTCAAGGCGCTGTACCCAAGCCGCTACCGGGTCATCGAAAAAGCGCTCAAGCGCGCGCGCGGCAACCAGAAGCAGTTCGTCGGCAAGATTGCCGACAATTTGCGCGACGCGCTGGCAAAGAACGGGGTGCAAGGTCGCGTCGAAGGGCGCGAGAAGCATTTGTACAGCGTCTACCAGAAGATGCGACGCAAACGCGTGCCACTGAGCGCCATCGTGGACGTGTTCGGCTTTCGCATCGTGGTGGATTCGATCGATACCTGTTACCGGGTGCTGGGACTGGTGCACGGCCTGTACCGTCCGATGCCGGGGCGCTTCAAGGACTACATCGCGATTCCCCGCATCAACGGCTACCAGTCGCTGCACACGACGCTCTTCGGCCCCAATGGCATGCCTATCGAGGTGCAGATCCGCACCGAAGACATGCACCGGGTCGCCGCATCGGGCATCGCCGCCCACTGGCAATACAAGACCGGTGACGATTCCGATCGTGCCTATCGCGACCGGGCCAGCGAATGGCTGCAGCAGCTGATCGAGATGCCTGGCGGCAGTTCCGAAGAGTTCATGGAAAGCGTGAAGATCGACCTGTTCCCGGACAAGGTCTATGTCTTCACGCCACGCGGGGAAATTCGCCGCCTGCCGCGCAATGCCACGGCGGTGGACTTCGCCTATTCGGTGCATACCGATATCGGCAATCACTGCGTCGCGGCCAAGGTCGACCGGCGCCTGGTGCCGCTGCGCACGCCGCTGCGCAATGGACAGACCGTCGAGATCATCACCGCCAAGGGCGCGACGCCCAACCCGGCGTGGGTGAATTTCGTGGTCACCGCCAAGGCGCGCGCCGCGATCCGCCATTATTTGAAGGGCTTGAAGCACTCCGAAGCGGTCGAACTGGGCAAGCGGCTGCTGAGCCAGGCCCTTGCCGATCTGTCGCTGGCCTTGAAAAAGATTCCCGAGGAACGCCTGCAGGCAGCCGCCACCGAACTGAATCTCAAGACCGCGGAAGAACTGCTGGAGAAGATCGGCCTGGGCGAACGCCTGGCGGCGCTCGTGGCGCGGCGCCTGCTGCCCCCAGGCGCCGAGGGCGCGGCGGTGCCGATTGCCCCATCGAAGGCCGGTCCACTGGCCATCGCCGGTACCGAAGGCATGGTAGTCACCTACGCCCGCTGCTGTTTCCCGATCCCGAACGATCCGATCATGGCATACCTGTCCAGCGGACGCGGCGTGGTCATCCATCGCGAGGCCTGCGGCAACCTGAACAACTACCGCAAGCAGCCGGACAAATGGCTATCCGTGACCTGGCAGCCCGGCGTGGACCGATTGTTCAACGTCGAGGTGCGCATCGACGTCGCCAATCGCATGGGAGTGCTGGCGGCGATCGCATCCAACATCGCCTCGACGGAGACCAACATCGAGCATGTCGGCGTCGATGAGCGGGGCGACGGCCAGGCGTCGACCTTGGTGTTCGATATCCAGGTCCGCGACCGCAAACACCTGGCGCAGGTGATCAAGAACCTGCGCAAGATGCCCGAAGTGCTGCGTGTGACGCGCGTGCTGGCGTAGCCGGATCGCGCTCGCGGTCACGCCCTCCGCAACGTCTGCGACTCCCCGACTGGCTCGTCGTACACGAGCTTCCCCGGATAGCGGGTGACATGCCCTGCCTCACGGCCCTCGCCGGCCGTGAGTTCCGACACACGCCGGCGAGGGCCGTGAGGCAGGGCATGTTTGCAACGGGCGGGCGGACGACAGGCCATTACGCCAGATCTACGGCGACGGTCTGCCCGAGACA
>JBEBRC010000083.1:0-12447 GCA_040395055.1 Steroidobacter denitrificans | reverse complement strand
AAACCGCCGAACAGTTTGAGGCTGGCTCCAATCTCCAACCACAATTTGGCATCGCCTGTCAGGTGCAGATCCTGCGAGATCTTTCCAGGAATCACCGTGTTGCTGAACTGATAGGCCCAGGCCGCGAGCCGTTCCAGGGACGAGCGCTCTGCCCGAGGGTTGCGCTCCAGCATCGTCAGCAGCGGATACATCGCAAGCGCCACGGCGCAATTCATCGCGACTTGCACTCCACTGCGCTCAGCGGCTGGATTGCAGCACACGATCCAGCGTACCTTGCCCTCGCGGGTGGTGACCACGATTGAGCGCCCGTTGGAAGCGGGGCTTCCAACCACATCCGGCGGCCCGAGCGCCGCGGGATGCAAGGCTTCCAGCGGTAGTCGAGGCAAGACGATGCAGAGCCAGAGCATGGTGGGGCACGCGCGGGCCGCTCAGCGAGCGGATAAGAGCGGCGGCGGTTCGGTATCTTCTGCGGCCGTACGATCGATCGCATTGCGGACGACGCCGCTGCGTCCGCCACGACATTTCAAAACCTCCAGCTGCAAGCTACCCTGGGGATCCGATCGAAGCTTCATGCGTACGGCGGCCGCAGATGCCTGTAGTGCCGCAGCAGGTGGACGGTAGACGAAGCCGATGCTGCTGCCCGCGGCAGCGGCAAGCTGCAGCCGTCGCACTTCTCGGTCCTTGATCGTCGCCGGCCAGGCGAGTGCCGCTCCGAACGATCGGCAGCGAAGCGTCTGTTCGAATGTCCACAGAATGTCTGCCGCCTGCAAGGCCTGAATGATCAACAATCGCTCCAGGCGAACGCCATGCTGCAGCAACGCGGGTGCAAAAGGAACGTAGGGAGGAGCGATCAGGGCGACATACCGGTCGGCATTCGTGATGCGGGCCAATGTCGGCATCAGCAGGCGAAGCTCACCGATGCCGGCCTGCATCGGCATCAGTTCGACGATCGTGCCGACCAGCCAGCCGCCCCCGGGCAGAAATTTATCCAGCTCGGCCGAGCCGCTCGGTTCTGTCGCGGACGACAGCTCGACATGGCGGCCGTTGCGACATAGCTGTGAGAGCTGTTCCAATGTCTGAGCACGGATCATCGCAGGATCAGCGCTCTGCAGGCTTGCCAAGTTGGCGGTACAGGCTCGTGCGTATCACGCCGACAGCCAGTCCCTCGATTGCGAAATCCTGTTTTCGCAAATCGACTGCGATAGGTCGGTATGCGGCATTCGCTGGCTCAAGCCATATCCGTTGCCCCTGGCGACGATAATATTTGACTGTCGCTTCATCCCCTATGCGAGCAACGACGATCTGCCCGCTGCGGGCTTGAGCGGTGTGGTGGACGGCCAGCAAGTCGCGGTCAAGGATGTCCGCATCCTTCATGCTGTCGCCGTGCACCCGCAATAGAAAGCTGGCGCGAGGCCGGAAAAGACCGGGATCGATGGTCACATGATCCTCGATGTTTCCAGTCGCAAGAATGGGCGAACCGGCGGCGATACGACCGAGCAACGGCAGTGCAGGGATACCCGCAGCCATCGCATGCCCGCCTGCTTCCTGCAGTGGCGAGGCCGAGCTTCCTGGATTGAACGCGGGCAGGGTGGGTGCGAACTCCTCGAGGACCCGGATTCCTCGCGAGATACCTGGCATCAGCTCAATGGCGCCTTTGAGCTGCAGGGCGCGCAAGTGCTGATCGATGCCTTGCCGATTCCGCAGCCCCAGCCCTTCGGCGATCTCCCCGCGCGTGGGGGGCAGGCCTTGGGCCTGAGCGAAACTGAGAATAAAAGCCAGTACTTCCAGCTGCTTGGGAGAAAGGTCGGGCATGAACATGGATACCATACAAGTGTATGGTATCCAGTCTAGAAGGCTTTGCGGGGGGCGGCAAGTGAGATGCCGATTGTAGTCAAAGCTCGTGCCTCGGCGCAGATGCCGCCGGCTTGGCTCCTTGAGCCGGACTTATTCCTACAGCGCGGATCCGGCAAGCGGGGTGGACCTGGCGGGGTGGATGGGCGAATGCGCAGCGGTTGCCCGCGAGCGATCCGGTACATGGGTACGCGCATAACTGTTGAGCTTGTTGTAGAGAGTCTTAAGGCTGCAACCCAGCACGGCCGCCGCGCGGCGCTTGTCGCCCTCGCAATAGTCCAGCGTTACTTCGATCAACGAGCGCTCGGCTTCATCGAGGCGTGAACCCAGCGGTACATGCAAGCCCGCAGCCTGCATCGGCTCGAGCGACTCCGGTGCATGAGTCGTCAGGGATAACGCCAGGTCGATATCAAGGATATCGTCGGCGAGAATGAAACTGCGCTCGATCATGTTCTTCAGTTCTCGAACGTTGCCCGCCCAGCGGTGAGTGCGCAGTGCCTCGCAAAAGGCAGGTGAAAACTTCTTGGTCGTGTTGTTGCTGCGGTTCAGGGTTTCCAAGAAATGCTCGGCCAGCAGGGGCACATCGCCGACACGCTCGCGCAGCGGCGGGATATGCAGCGGGAAGACCGCGAGCCGATACATCAGGTCCTCGCGCAGTTGCCGGTTCGCGACCGCTTCGGTGACGTTACGATTCGTTGCCGCGACCACGCGAATGTCCGTTTTGATCTCCTGTGTACCGCCGACGCGATAAAAGCGGCCCGTTTCCAGGATGCGAAGCAGCCGTGTCTGCATATCCAGCGGCATTTCCGTCACTTCATCCAGAAACAACGTGCCGCCTGTGGATCGTTCGAACACGCCGACATGCGAACGCGAAGCGCCGGTAAAACTGCCCTTCTCGTAGCCGAACAATTCCGCTTCGATCAGCGAGGTCGGAATCGAGCCGCAGTTGATTGCAATCAGCGGTCCCTGCGCACGGTGACTCAGCATGTGTATGCACTCTGCCACGAGTTCTTTTCCTGTGCCGCTTTCTCCCATGATCATCACGGTCGCTTCGGTGGGTGAGACCCGCCGTATCAGGGAGAACACTTGGCTCATCGCGGGCGATCGGCCGAGAAGACTGCCAAGACCCTTCTCGTGCAAAGTAACCGTTGCATCCACGTCGAACCACCTCCTGCAAACAATCGAGTCTTGATGCAAATTCTTCCAGTGCATCCCCGGTTCCTTGTAAATAATATTTTTTTGTCCGATGACGAAGGAGAGCGTGTAGGAAATGCCAGGCAGTGATCTGTAAGCGACTGCTGCTGCGTCGCGTCCGGTTCATCGTGACAGCTGCCATGCCTTTGCAGCCGTGCGGTATGTTGCCTGTGCAGCCGCGGGATTTTCAGACAGGCAGCGTGCTAATGGTTCCTCGATGGTGTGTAGATTCTTCATCCGGCACAGAACTTGCCGCTTCGAATCTGGATGGCGCAATGCGCCAGCAAGATCGAGTCACCATGGAGCACGTATGTCCTTGCAGATTGATATGCCTGGCGCCTCTTCGGGGCCTTTTCGGGATCCCTGGCCGTCAGGCGACACGGACGATGAGTTCGCCGCGTCGGTCGAGCCACGAAGGATCAGCATTTTCGGACTTGGCTATGTCGGAGCCGTATCGCTTGCCTGCCTGGCCAGGGATGGCCATGACGTAATCGGTGTCGATATCGATCCGGGCAAGCTCGAATTGCTCAGGAATGGGCGAGCCCCCATCGTGGAGACGGGCATTCAGGAATTGATGCGGGCCGTCGTTCGCGGCGGTAGCGTGACGATTACCGATTCGGCGAGCGATGCGATACTGGAAACCGATGTGTCGTTTGTCTGCGTCGGGACACCCTCGCAACACAATGGCAACCAGGACCTGGCCGCGATCACGCGCATCGCGCAGCAGATCGGCGCCGCATTGCCTGGCAAGCAGACGCGACATCTCATCGTCATCCGCTCGACCGTCAAGCCTGGAACGGTACAGGAAGTCATTTTGCCGACACTCGAGGAAAGTTCCGGCCTGCGTGCCGGACGCGATTTCAGCTTGTGCTTTCAGCCGGAGTTCCTGCGCGAAGGCACCTCGATCAACGATTACGACAACCCCCCGCTGACAGTCGTCGGTGCGGATGATGACTACGCCGTGGATCTTTTGCGAAGCGTTTTCGGGCATCTGCCGTGCGAATTCGTCCACACCTCGGTGCGTACGGCGGAGATGCTCAAGTATGCGTGCAATGCCTTTCATGCCATGAAGATAACCTTTGCCAATGAAATCGGCCGCCTATGCCAGGCGTCGGGGGTGAACGCCCAGGAGGTCATGAAGCTGCTGTGCATGGATCGCCAGCTCAACATTTCATCCGCTTATCTGCGCCCAGGGTTCGCCTTCGGCGGTTCCTGCCTGCCGAAAGACCTGAAGGCCTTGCTGTACCTGGCCAAGAGCAACGACGTGGATATACCGATGCTCTCGAGCATTCTGCCCAGCAATGCTGCGCACATCGAGCATGCGGTCGAGCAAGTTCTTGCCAGCAACCAGCGCCGCATCGGCATGCTCGGGCTGAGCTTCAAGGCCGGCACCGACGACCTGCGGGAAAGCCCGCTGGTGGTCATGGCGGAGCGATTCATCGGCAAGGGATTGCAGTTGCGAGTCTTCGATCCACAGGTGAACGTGGCGCGCCTGATCGGAGCCAATCGGCGCTTCATCGAGCAAAGCATCCCGCATATCGCTTCACTCATGACCGAGGACATCGAAGCGCTGGTGCGCGATGCGCAGGTGCTGATCGTCGCGCTCAAGACACCCGAAGTGCTGGCGGCGCTCAAGGCCCATGCACGGCCGGATCAATTGTTGATCGATATCGCCGCGCTTCCTGACCGGCAGGCGCAGCGTGCCCGCTACCAGGGTGTGTGTTGGTGAAGAGAATGTCATGTCGCATGCCGCAGGTCAGCTCGTGAGTTCCGTCGTTGCGCTCGAGCGCCGCCGCCGGGTGCTCATCATCGTCGAGAATCTTCCGTGCCCGTTCGACCGCAGGGTATGGCAGGAGGCTCTCACATTGACCGCGGCAGGTTACGGGGTCTCGATCATCTGTCCAAAGGGAAAAGGGTACGAGAAAGGTTTCGAGGAGCTGGACGGTATCGCGATCTATCGGCATGCGCAGCCGTTCGAGGGCAATGGCGCCGCGGGCTACCTCGCCGAATACGGCTGGGCGTTGCTGGCCGAGTTCTTCTTGTCCATCCGGGTACTGATGGAACGGGGGTTCGATGCGATCCATGCCTGCAATCCGCCGGATACGATCTTTCTGATCGGCGGCTTCTACAAACTTTTCGGCAAGAAGTTCCTGTTCGACCATCACGACATCAACCCGGAGCTCTATGAAGCCAAGTTCAAGCGGCGCGGCTTCTTTTACTCCGTGATGCTCATGCTCGAGCGCTGTACGTTCAAGACCGCCGACGTGTGCCTTGCCACCAACGAATCGTATCGCCGGATTGCGATCGAGCGCGGCCGTCGAGCGGCCAGCAAAGTGTTCGTGGTGCGCAGCGGGCCGGACCTGCGGCGCTTGAAGCGCCTGCCGCCGGATCCGGCCTTGAAGTGCGGGCGACGATATCTGATCGGCTATGTGGGGGTAATGGGTCGCCAGGAGGGCATCGATGGGCTCCTCGCCGCGGTGGATTACATCGTTCACGTGAAGCGGCGCGAGGATATCCATTTCGGGCTGGTCGGCGGCGGTACGGAACTGGCGGCGATGCGCGAGCTGGCCCTGGAACTGGGTGTGGCCGATTACGTGACATTTACCGGCAGGGTGCCCGATGAGCAGATGCTGGCGATGCTCAATACCGCCGACATCTGCGTCAATCCGGATGTGGCGAACGAGATGAACGACAAATCCACGATGAACAAGATCATGGAGTACATGGCGCTTGGCAAGCCGATCGTGCAATTCGACCTTACCGAGGGCCGGGTGTCGGCGCAGGGCTCATCGCTTTATGCCAAACGCAATGATCCGATCGATTTCGCCGACAAGATCCTGGCGCTGCTCGATGACCCGACGCTGCGCGATCACATGGGACGCGTGGGATCGGAGCGCGTGCGGGCGGCACTTTCCTGGGAGCATGAGGCGCCGCGCCTGCTGGCGGCGTACGAAACCTTGTTCAGCTAGTTTACAAACCAGAGCAGCCTGCCCGAGGCAGGCCGGAAAATGCAATGCGATACATGGCTCTTGCCGCTGGCTTCGACGGAATCCTCGCCCAGGATGGCCGCAGCGACCAGCGTTGCGGCGACGCGCTGCGAGCACTGTCGGCAACCGGACGAAAGCTTATCCTGGTGACGGCGCGGGAGCTGCGCGAGTTGCTGGAGATATTTCCCGAGGCGCGCCTGTTCGATTGCGTCGTCGCCGAGAACGGTGCCGTCATGCACCGGCCGGCAACGCGACAGTCCGAGATTCTTGCCCAGGCGCCGCCGGAGTTCCTCTTGCAGGAGCTACGCCGCCGACATGTAACGCCGTTGTCAGTGGGAAGTTCCATCGTTACGACTGAGCATGCACATGAGCACGAGATCAGTGAAGCGTTGCGTAAGCTGCGGCTGGATTTCCAACTGGTGACGAATCCTGGCGCCCTCATGCTGCTGCCGGCGGGCGTCAGCAAGGCCTCTGGAGTGCGGGCGGCGTTACAGGAACTGGGCATCTCGGCACACAACCTGGTCACCATCGGCGACAGCGAGAACGACCTGGCGCTGTTCGAACTGGCCGAGCATGCGGTAGCCGTGCAGAATGCATCGCCGGTGGTCAAGCAGGTGGCCGATTGCACGACACAAGGCGCATATTGCGACGGCTTCCTGGAATTGGCGCATGACTTGATTGCGACCGACTTGGTGGACGCGGTGCCCAGGCACAAGATCGTGCTCGATCTGCGGGAAGGCTTGAAGGAGGTCAGCTTCGTCCCTGGCCGGGATTCGCTGCAGGTATGTGGGCCGGCTGGCAGTGGCAAGGCGGCGATCTGCCATCGGCTGTTGGAGCGGATGCTGGGCCAGGGCTATCAATGCTGTGTAATCGCCTCTGATTTGAGCAGTTGGTGCGCGCCCTCGCCCTCGCCTGGGGCCGCGCCGGGCGCTGCGTTGCCCGGCCTGATAGTGCTTGGCGAGGCTTACGAGTCGCCGACTCTGGCGGGCATCGTGAGCGCGCTCGAGCAGCCGGATACCAGCGTTGCGGTCAATCTTGCCGCACTGCCGCTGGAGTCTCGAGCGGGATTCATCGAGGCGCTGCTGCTGCAGCTGCAGGCGCTGCATACCCGGTCCGGGCGGCCGCATGCGATTTTCATTCATCAGGCACAAAGCCTGCTCGGCAGCGCTCGGCTGTCGATGATTCCTCGGTCGCAGATCACGATGATCTATGAGAGTGAGACCGAGTGCTTGCCGGTGCAGCGCGAGGGGGCTGCCGAGCGCAGTGCCAGTGCAAAGGCTCTTCCCCGCGCCGGCAGACGCATCGTGCCGCCCGCCAACCAGGCCGCTGCTCCCGGCGCCGCTCAGGCGATAGCGGCTGGCGGCGCCTGCCGGATATCCGTGTTCCTGCCGGATGTCGCGCCCGGCGCAGGATCGCTGTCCTCGGCGGCAGTGGCGTCGATGCCGGAGTATTGAATGACTTTCTCGACGCGATAGTCCTTCATGCCGCGCGCGTGCGTGAAAATGATCAATTCGCCAAGCAGGCCAAGAGCGAAGACCTGCATGCCAAGGACGACCAGCAAGGCAGCCAGGAGCAATGCTGGGCGATCCGCCAGCGGTTCGCCGAAGAATAGCCGCTCCACGCTCAGGTAGGCGATCAGCAGCACGCCTAAGCTGAATGTCGCGACACCCAGCATGCCGAAGAAGCGCAAGGGCTTCTTGGTGAAGCGCACCAGGAAGAAAATGCTGAACAGGTCCAGGACGTAGTGCGCATACTCCCTTGGGCGGTATGAGCGAACCAGCCTGTCCCTGGGCGATTGCCGCAACGCGACTTCCCGCACACGAAAGCCCAGTCGCGTGGCGAGGATCGCCATGAAGCGATGCTGGTCGCCATAGAGATCGATTTCCTCGAACACCTGCCGGCGCATGGCGCGCGCGCCGCAGCCCAAATCGCTGAAGCGCGAACGCGTGACGAAGTTCACCAGGCCGTGAAAGGCCGCGCGGCGCGCACGATCGATCGGATTGCCGTAACGCGGCCAGCGATGGCCAACCACCATGTCGGAATCGTCCAGTGCCGCCACCAGTTTGCCAATGTCCGCGGGCTCGACCTGATCGTAGGCGGGAAGAGTCACGATCAACTGGCCGCTGGCATGCTCGAATCCGGCCATCAGGGCCGCGGCTTCACCAAAATGGCGAGTCAGTCTCACAATGGTGAAATTTTCTCCTTCACGCAATAATTCCTCCAGGGCTTGCTGCACCTCGCAGCGTACGCAGTCCAATACGAAAATGAACTCGAACGGCATGCCGATGCCGGCCACGCCGGATTTGTATCCGTCGTAGAGCGCTTTGATGTCCTGGGCGCGGCGCGCCCCGATCGGCACGATGATCGAGACCAGTTTGGCAGCGGTTTGACCGGGCTGTTTCATGGGGATGGCTCTGTTGACTTCTTTACGTCACCGTAGTGAAGCGGGTCGGCGTCCAGGCACCGCAGCCTGCCGCGGCCAGCGATGACGGTGCATCAGTCATTCGCTTTGACGCCGTGGGCGGGTGTCCTGGGTGAGGCGGAAAAATTCTTGATCGCGGATGTCGCCGCGGGAATAGATCAATTCAGCCAGCGCGCCGCTGCACAACAGGATGATGGCGGATGCCAGGAAGATGATCCCGGCGCCGGCGATTGGCAATGAAATGCCGCCATGCCGGATCAGCACTCCGGTCAGCGTCTGAAACAGCGCCAGCAGCGACAGCAGGAACAGCGGTAGCGCCAGCAGTCCGAACCAGCGCAGCGGGCGCGATGCAAACGTCGCTACGGTCTTGATTACCATCAGGTCGAGCAGCACTTTGTAGATGCGCGACAGGCCGTATTTCGATTGCCCGTAGCGCCGGGCATGGTGGCGTACCTTGATCTCGGCGACGCGAGGTCCGGCGATGGATGCCATGGCGGGAATGAAGCGATGCATTTCGGAGTACAAGGGAATGCGCTTGATCAGTTCGCCGCGAAACGCCTTGAGCGAACAGCCGTTGTCCCGTATCGGCACGCCGGTTACCTTGCCGATCAGCCAGTTGGCGATGCGGGAGGGAATTTTTCTGGAAATCAGCTTGTCCTGGCGATCGTGTCGCCAGCCCACGACGATATCGAAGCCGGCTTCGATCTGTTCGAGGAGCAGACGGATGTCCGCAGGATCGTTCTGCAGATCCCCATCCATGGTCACCAGCACTTCGCCACAGGCGTATTCGATGCCGGCGGCCATGGCAGGGGTCTGTCCGTAATTCTGTCGAAACTTCACGATGCGCAGTCTCGAGTCCAGGCGCGCAATCTGGGTCGCGATCCGCACCGTGTCGTCGCTGCTGCCGTCGTCGACGAATACCATTTCGAATGTGCAGCCGATATCGCCAACCGCCTGGACGATCGCCGCATACAAGGGGCGAATGCTTTCTTGTTCGTTGAACAAAGGGACGATCACCGACAGGCGCGGCCGCGAATGAGGGGCTTGCGGCGAGGCGTGTGACTGGCTGGCGCGATCCGCCGCTGCGCCGCCGCCAGGGCGCTCGATATCGCTTGTAAGTTTTGCACCGGACATCGCGTTTTTCCCGACTTTCTTACAACCTTGATCTTCAGCGAGCGCTTGGCATCGGCTTCCCCGCGGGTGATGCAGGCGGCTCGATGCCAGTCACGCTACCTCGCGGTTCCTGGCGATGTCGGCATCTGCCGTTGGCCATGATCGCGAGGGTTGGCACGTGACATGCAAAGGACAGGCCAATCAACGATGCATTGCTTGTCCAACGGCGATGCAACCAAGCGCACCCAATGAGGAGCAGACTGGATGTGGAGTCGAGGAATAGTGATGACAGCGCGTCGCATCATGGCGAGCGTCCTGTTGCTGGGGTTTCTCTGCGGCTACCTGGGCGCGGCGCAGGCCCAGCAGGCCCAGCAGGCCTATCAGGTGCAGTCCGGCGATGTGCTCGAGATCTCCGTCTGGAAAGAGCCGGACCTGCAGCGCCAGGTGCTGATACGCCCTGACGGTGCATTCTCGTTTCCGCTGGTCGGTGAAGTGGATGCACGCGGCAAGTCGGTCGCGGAGCTCGACAAGATCGTCAGTGAAGGACTGGCTCGATACATCTCTGATGCAGTGGTGACGATTTCGGTGCAGGAGATCAAGGGAAACAAGGTCTACGTCATTGGCCAAGTCAACAATCCAGGAGAATTCGTCGTCAATCCGAGCGTGAACATCATGCAGGCGTTGAGCATGGCAGGCGGAACCACGCCGTTCGCGGCGACCAACGACATCGTTGTCCTGCGGGGGCAGGGAAAGGAGCAAACGGCGATGGCCTTTCATTACAACAACGTCGTGCGCGGACGCAATCTGGAAACCAACATCCAACTAATCAGCGGAGATGTCGTTGTTGTGCCGTAATTCCTATCGCGGTGGGAGGCCTTCGCCATACCGCTTGCTGATCGGTGCGCCCTTGCTGCTTGCGGCGTGGAGCGTGGGGGCCGCCAATTGGGAAGTTGTGCCACGCGCGCAGCTTGGCTATCGATACAGCGATAACTATCGCCTCGACCTGCCAAGTGCGGAAATAGACGTATCCGGCGCCGAAGCGGACCTGGCGGCCACCTGGCGCACGGTCGATCCTCGTACACAGTTCGAGATAACGCCGCGCATTCGATCGAGCTATTTCCCCAGCGAACGCGATGAGGATTCGACGGATTATTTCCTGGGCATGGCACTGTCGGATGAAACGCCGCGGCGCCGGATGGGGTTCGGTACGGACTTTTCCCGCGAGGATGTGGTGCGCAGTGAACTCCCGTCGGCGGAGCCCGGTGGCGACCTGGGCGATCCAGCGGTGCAGGATGCGGGCCGTACGTTCCAGCGCAATCGGCGCGATCTGATTCGGCTGCGTCCGTTTTTCTCGTATGACTTCAGCCAGCGCTCCCATCTGGAGCTGCAGGCCCATTACCTGCAAGCAGATTTCGACCAGCAGTTCGCTGGCGCGCAGCAGGATTTCAAGGATTTCGGTGCCTCCGCTGGTGTCGGCTTCCTGGTTTCGCAGCGCTCTTCAGTGTTGCTGCGCGCGCTGGCCTCGCGCTACGAGACCACCTTCGACACCGATGCCTACGGTGGCGAGGTCGAGTGGGGACGTGACTTCTCTGAGAATTCCCGCATGTATGTCCGCCTGGGAGGGCAGCAGACCCGGCCGGAGCGTGGTCGCAGCGATACCAATTTCATCGCCGGCGTAGGCGGCCGCTGGATGGGGCAGCGAAATTCGTTGTTCCTGGACCTGACCCGCACCGTAGGGCCGATCTCCGCGGGAACCATTGTCGAGCGCCACCAGTTGCGTCTAAGAATCGACCACGACGTCTCGCCGCGCCTGGCGCTGCTGCTGGGTGCACGGGCATCGCGTGATGAGGAAATCGAGGGTGGTGGCACTTATCCGACGCGCGAGTACGCCACGGCGGAGCTGGGCCTGGAGTGGCGGATGCTGCGCACCCTGGCATTGACGGCGCGGTACAACTATCGCTGGCAGGAGTATGCGGATGAGCCTTCCGATGCGAGCGCCAATGGATTTCTGATCGGTGTGGTCTATGAGCCGAAACGCCTGGATTGAGAGCCTGGATTGACCATGCAAGCGCAAACGTCCCAATCCGCATCGTCCATTGCCGCGGACGTACCTGGCTTCGGCGAGTACTTCGGCATCATCAGAAAGCGCCGGCGCCTGCTGCTGATGGTTGGCGGGGCGGTCGTTGCGATGGGCGCCATGCTGGCGTTGGGGTTGCCCGATGTCTACACCTCCTCGGGCCTGATCGAGATCGAAAGTGCGGACAATTCACGCACCCAGGACAATCTGCGCAACGCGATAACGCGCAATTCCGATGAGCCGCAGTATGCCGATCAGTACGTCCAAAGCCTGAGCACGATCGTGCTGGGCGACAGAAGCCTGGATGATCTGCTGAGCGAACATCAGCTATACGATGACCAGCAAGCGGATCCGAGGGCGGCTCGCGACCGGTTGCGGCGCGATATCGACGTCGACATCGTTACCGTGCCGATCCTGGATCCGCAGTCCGGCCGCGAGCGGGAACTCGTGACGGCATTCAAGGTGGGCTACGGCAATCGCGATCCACAGCGCGCGCAGGCCGGCGCGGTTTGGCTGGTGGACGCATTCCTGCAACAGAACCGACTGGACCAGCAGCGCTTCGCTTCCAAGGCGGCGAAGTTCTTTGGCGCGGAGGCCGAGCGCATGCGCACGCACGTCGCAGGCCTGGAATCGAAGTTGGCCGAATTCAAGGCGCAGAATGCCGGGCGGCTGCCGGAGCTTACGGAAATGAATATGAACGTGATGGACCGCACCCAGACGGACATCCAGAACAATGAAGCGCAGATGCAGGCCTTGCGCCGCGAGCGGGTGTTCCTGATGGCGCAGCTGCAGCAGGCCCAGTC
>JBEBRC010000082.1:0-12458 GCA_040395055.1 Steroidobacter denitrificans | reverse complement strand
GATGTAAACTCTGCAGCTGTCTCTCTAGCGTCAACGTGTAGATCGTCCAATGCCTGGCAAACTCGTTCTCGTCCGCCACGGACAAAGCACCTGGAATCTGGAAAACCTGTTCACCGGCTGGGTCGACGTCGACCTGACCGAGCAAGGTCGCAAGGAAGCCCGCGAAGCAGGCCGTCTGCTGAAGGCCGAAGGCTTCGAATTCGACCTGGCCTTCACCTCCGTACTCAAGCGCGCGATTCGCACGCTATGGATTACGCTGGATGAAATGGACCTGATGTGGCTGCCCGTCGAGCGCAGCTGGCACCTGAACGAGCGCCACTACGGCGCTTTGCAAGGGCTCAACAAGGCACAGACCGTCGAAAAGCACGGCGCCGACCAAGTCAAGATCTGGCGCCGCAGCTACGACATCCCACCTCCCCCACTCGCTCTCGACGATCCGCGCCACCCGCGCTTCGAGCGTCGCTACGCGCAGCTGCGAGCGGAAGAATTGCCGGCAGCCGAATCGCTCAAGACCACCTTGGAGCGCGTGCTGCCTTACTGGAACAACCGGCTTGCCCCCGAGCTGAAGGCCGGGCGCAACGTGCTGGTGGTGGCGCACGGCAACAGCCTGCGCGCGCTGGTGAAAATGCTCGATGGCATGTCGGATGCGGATATCGTCGAGTTCAACATACCGACCGGCGTACCGATACACTATGAGCTCGATGAAGCCCTGAAACCGAAGTCCCGGCGATTCATGGGCGATGCGGACGCCATCAAGGCTGCCGCGGAAGCCGTCGCACGACAGGCGGAAGCGAAAAAATAGGCGCCGGAAAGAGGCCCCGGAAACAGTCCGCATCGAACCATCGGGCGATCCCTCGACGAGGCGCCCGCAACGCCCGGCGAAGAGCTCAAGGCCGACCGATCGACGATGGGCGTCCATCCCCGGGCGCCGTCGTATCGCCCGTCAGCTCCCTGACCGCCAGCCACAGCTCGCGAACGTACTCGAACAGCCAACAGGCCATTTCCAGGCGCTGGTACGCGGCCGCCTCGGATCCGCCCGGATAGGCCGACAGCAATTGATGCCGCCGCCGCTCGCAGTAGCGCTGATAGACGCAGACCGAGGCCAGGTCGAACATCGGATCCCCGATACCCGCGTACTCCCAGTCGATCAAGCGCAGTTCACCCGCATCGACGATGTTCAGGTGATGCACGTCGTTATGGCACAGGCACGGCGTCGAGACCGCCTGCAGGGATTCGGCAATCTGCCTTGCCCGGTCACGGTGCGCCAGGGTGCCCGGCGCGCCCGCGCCATGTGCTGCCAGCGTGCCCAGGTAATCCTCGATGGTGGCCGCAAGCTCTATCCGGCGCACCCCCGCCGGCAGCGCCAAAGCATGCAGCCGCCCCAGGATGCCAGCCAGGCGAACGATGTTCCCGGTATGCTCGGCCTCATCGAACGTCCACGGTTCACCCAGGTAGCGCGTCACCAGCAGGTGGCGATGCGGATCGCAAAGCAAAACCGGCGGACCGATACCCGCCGCCGCCGCAACCTGCAGGATCGCCGCTTCGCTGGCGCGATCGATCTGCAGCGACTCCTCCGCGGTGTTGCTCCAACGAACGACCAGCGTGTCGCCGCTCGCCCGCACCTGCCAGCTCTCGTTCGTCAAGCCATGCTTGATACGCGTGACCTGCAGCGACGCGGCACCGACCCCCAGCAAACTTGCCGCAATCCGGGCCGTCGTCTCGGCGTTCATCGCGCCCCCGGCTCCTGATGAGCGCCCAACGCCTGTGGCGACGCGCCGCAATGCTCGTCGATGCGCGCCCGCGGCAGTCCGTCGGGCCGCTCCTCGAGCCCCGGCTCGCCCACCTGCAGCGCCGCCTGCTGCGCTCGCTGTTGGCCGCGCCACACGATATAGCCGCGCACCACGATCCCCAGGTAGACGATGAACAGCAGTGTCGTGGCAACCAGTCCTTGCGTGAAGTACAACCACGCCGCCACGCTGTCGAAGACGATCCAGTACAGCCAGTTCTCGATCACACGTCGCGCCACCATCCACGTGGTGACCACACTGCCCCAGGTCACGAAGGAATCGATGTATGGGGCCGCCGCATCCGTATGCGACAGCAACCAGCCATTCACCAACGTCGCCGCGATGATCGATGTCCAGGCCAGGGCATGTCGTCGCATGCTCCAGCAGCGGATCAGTACCTCCCCTTGCGCGGTGCGCCCCTTGCGCCATTCCAGGAAACCGTAGACCGCCATCGCCAGGTAGAACACCTGCAACAGGGAATGCATGTACAAGGCGGCGCGCGCAAACAGCGCCAGATAAATGCCAGTGCTGACGAACGCGCATAGCCAGCACAGCAGATTACGGCGCACCGCGAGCAACAGATAGGCCAGGCCGAGCGCCGCCGCAGCGGCTTCCCAAGGGGACGTCGCGAGCAGTTGCGCCGTCAATTCCTTCATGCTTGCTCCCGGGCGTTCGTTGCCCAGCCCTGCTGCCGATGGACGACCCAGCCCCGCCGCCAGCGGACGAGCCAGCCCCCGTGCCGGTGCACGACAAGGAAGGCGACTCCCGCGGGCGAGGATCGAGCCCGATTCTCGCCCGCCGCGAGATCCTTCAAGTCGCGCCGCCGCCCAGGATCTTCATCACGAACACCCGGCGCCCGCTCTCACCGAAAGTGATCGCGGTCTCCTTGCCCAGGATCTCGAACACACGCTCATGCTGGCCCGCGATCTGGGTGCTCATCGCGTTCGTCGTCACCTGCAGTTCAGGATAGGCGTTCAGCCGATCGATGAACGCCTTGATCGACGGAATGAACTCCGCGTCCAGTGGATACAAGCTGATTTCGACTGCGGTACGCATCATTTGAACTCCCATCGCGCCGTGACACCGAATTGCCGTGGTTCGCCGAGCTGGGTGTAGCGCTTGTCTTCCCAGTCAGGCGGCTCGTTCGCGAAGTAGAAACCCCGCACCACGTATTCCTCATCGAACACATTGCGTCCCCACAGGTGGACGCTCCAGCGATCCGCCTCGTAGCCGACCTTGAGGTTGGTGAGCGAGTACGCCGCCGCACGCTGGTCCGCCGGGGGAACGTCGAAGTAATAATCGTCGATCGCGGAGAAGTCGACGCGCGCCATCCATCCCGCGGCATTGCGCCACGTCGCATTGAGCGATAGCTGATACTCCGGCGCATGCGCCTGATCGCGGTCACTCACGTCCACGCCAGTGGGGCGAAAGCCGGAATATCGACTATGCAGCAGTCCCAGCGAGCCGCCGATTTCGAGTTGCTCCAGCACGCGCCAGCGCACACTGGCTTCCGCACCGGCGTTACGGCCGCCGGCGGCGTTGTCCGTCAGGAACAAATAGCTGCCGGCAACGCCCTCCTCCTGGATACCCGTGGATACCTGCATGTCATCGCGCTTCATGTAGAACAGAGAGACATCGGCATACAAGCGGCGATCGAACCACTCCCCCTTTGCACCTACGTCCAGGCTCCACAGGTATTCCGGCGCAAAACGCTCGCGCAGCGACGCCGCCCGCCCGAGATTGAAACCTCCCGCCTTGTAGCCGCGCGACAGCGTCGTATACAAGCGCAGCTGCGAATACGGATCGAAGTAAAGCGATGCCTGCCCGCCCAGCATACGATTGCGCTCGCTGGCCTGCGTCGCACGCGGTGTCCCGCCTTGTTCGCCACGATCACGGTACCGCGCATCGCGCTGCTCGGCGCGCAGGCCGAACGACCACCCCAAACGATCGCTGAGCTTGCCATCCAACTGGCCGAATACGGCGATATTGAGCGCCTCGTAGCGGCTCGCCAGCACATCATTGGAACCGCCCGAGTATTCCGGGTAGTCCGGATCGACGAACTCTCCGCGCCGCGCTTCATCGATACGATGGTCGATGTCGAGCGCATAGGCGCCGACCAGCCAAGCCAGATCGCCGGCCTGCTCGGCCTCATCGGAGGTCAGGCGCGCCTCCAGGCTGCGCCCCCTGCGGGCACTCAGCGCACGATAGAAATAGTCGTAGGTATAGGGCTCCCAGCTTTGAGCGTTGCCCCAATCCTCGTCATAGCTGTACTCGGCATCCGCCTGCGATGCGGCAGCAACCAAGGTCAGGGAGCCCAGCGAGCCGGCACGCGTTTCCACGCGCAGCGAGCCGCCATCGGCCTGCTGGGAATCCTTGCCGGGACGATCCGCCAATGACCGGCGAGAGTTGTCGATCGACCAGGCGTCGTAGCCGTTATCGAGGTCGGTATGCAGCCAGGTCAGGCGCACGGTGGTGTCTTCGCTGGGCTGCCACAGCCACTTGGCGCGCGCCGTCAATTCGTCGCGACGATCGGTGTCGTCGCGCCCCAGATAGGCGTCGGTGCGAAAGCCATCGCTGCGAAATCGCTGTACGGCGATCCGCCACGCCGAGTTCAATGATTCAACCGGGCCGGTGGCGACAGCGCCCAGCGACTCGCTGTCGTACTCGCCGAGCGAGGCTTCGGTGGCGAAGCCAAACTCCTGTTCGGGCTCCCGGCTGCGCATCACGATCAGACCGGCCAGCGCGTTGGCGCCATACACCATGCCCTGAGGCCCACGCAGCACTTCGATGCGGTCCACATCGAACGACGTCGCCGGCATGCCCACGCCGCTGAAATCGATGTCGTCGATCAGGAAACCGACCGAAGGGTTGGGCGCACCCTCCCACTGCTCGCGCTCGCCGATGCCGCGAATCTGGAAGAATCGCGGCCGCGAGGTGCCGCCCGCCCAATGAAGGTTGGGCACGGCGGTCATCACATCCTGGAAATGCTGCCGGCCACCGTCACGCAAGGTTGCAGCATCCAGGACCGTGACGCTTGCAGTGGTCTGCGCCAACGTCTGCTGGCGCAGCGTAGCGGTGACGACCACCTCCTCCAGCACCGATTGTCGGGCAGCCTCGCGCGGCGCCGGTGGCGCGGCGGCATGGCTCAAGGTCGGACTCGCACCAACCAGAATCAGGGCAAAACTCGAAACGAAAGAACGCATATCCAGATCCTCTTTGCAGAAGATCCGGTTCCAAGCGAAATGAAAGCAGATGGAAAAACAGCGAGACAATAGTCGCACGACCTGCTCCCTACGCCGGTACTAACCGGATCAGGTTCAACGGGTTCACCGCTCGCGCGATCCAAAGATCGCATCTGGTGTCTCAGGCCCCGACGTGGGGCCACCCCTTAGGCGAGGAGGATTGTTACACAATGCCGCTCCTTAGGCCATGGCCACTCTCACCCCCCAATGATCAGCGATTGACCTTGAGCCGCAGTTCCGCCATAAGTGAGGGTTTGCAGCTCAGCCTGAGGCCTTGCTTCCATGTCCAGTCGCCGCCATTGCCGGCTTTTTCACGTCGATGCGTTCACCCGCGAGCGCTTCTGCGGCAACCCCGCCGTCATCGTGCTGGGTGCAGATGATTTGTCGGAAGAACAGATGCAGACGATCGCGACCGAGGTGAACGCCGAAACCGGCTTCGTCCTCGAAGCGGACGCCAACGACCACGACCTGCAGATGAAGTATTTCACGCCGCGGCATCCGGTCGCGTTCGTGGGGCACGTCACGATTGCAGCGCACTACGTGCTGGCCAAGAAGAACGGCAAGGCCAAGGATCGGCTGCGGCAGCGCACAGGCGCCGGCATCGTCGAGATCGACGTTACCGAGGTCGAAGGCGATTTCCGCATCGCACTGACGCAGAATCCGGCGTCGCTCGGCCCCATCATTCCCGACCACCATCGCCGCCAAGTGCTGAACGCACTGGGCATCTCCAGCCCGAGCCTGCATGGGGACACGCCGCTGCAGATCATGGCCAAAGGCGGCACACGGCTGTTGATCGGCCTGAACTCCCCGGATTTGCTCGACTCCCTGAAGCCGGATTTCCAGGAACTGGCGCGACTGACCTCACATGTCGGCGCCGAAGGCTACTTCGTGTTTGCACTCAAGGGCGAAGGTGGCAACGGCGCCATCGAGACCGAGTCGCGCATGTTCGTGCCGGCACTGGGCATTCCGGAGGACCCGGTCAGCGGCAACGCGCATGGCATGCTGGGCGTTTACCTGGTCAACCTCGGACTGCTTACTCCCAAGGACGGCCGGGCCTTGCTGCACGGCCGCCAGGGAATGTGGGTGCGCCGTCCCGGCGTAGTCGAAATCGAAGTCGAATCCTCCGGCAGGGTGGCGCAATCGGTGCGCATCACCGGTGATGCGGTGATCATCTACGAAGCCGAGGTAATGGTCTGAAGGCCATGACCTTCATCGATTTCGATGAAGGTCGGCTTGCCGCGTCGGATTTCCAGGATGCGGCGAATCGAAGGCACGATATCCTCGGCATCGTGCACCGCCATCACGATCTGCGTGCCAGCGCCGGCCAGTCGCTCTATCAACGACAAGACACGCTCGCGCATCTGCGCATCCAGTCCCGTGCACGGCTCGTCCAGCAGCAATAGCCGGGGCCCGCTGACCATGGCTCGCGCCAGCAGCGCCAATCGCATTTGTCCGTAGGAAACCTCCCGCGGACCGCGCTCGCGCAGCAGCTCGATGCCGAAGAAGCGCATCCAGCGTCGCGCCGCATGACGATCCTGCACGGTTGGAACCACATCAAGTCCGACGCTGGCGTAGCGCCCGGACATGACGATCTGCTCCAGCGAGCCGGCCTGATGGTGATCCGCCTGCAGCTCCGGCGACACCCAGCCGACGCGATGCTTCCAGCGTTCGATGTGAGTGCCGAACGCAACGCCGCGACGCTCGATGCTGCCACCCAGTGCCGGATGCAAGTCGCCGTAAAGCAAACTCAGTAAAGTGGATTTGCCGCAGCCGTTCGCACCCAGCACAGCCCAGTGCTGACCGCGAATCAAGGTCCAGTTGAGCTGGCGGATCACGCGACGATAGTCACGATAAAGATCGGCATCGCGTATACGAACCAGCCAGGCGCCGTCGAGCCCGCTCCTGGCACCGCGCCGAGGCAGCCATGCAATGCCTCGCGCATCCGATTCGCCCTCCAGCCCGTGCTCCTTGGCCGGCCGCGACCCCGCAGCAGCGCCTGCCACCGACTCCACGCGCCCTGACCCCATGCGTCCCGGCCCGCCCGCCGGGCGCGTCCGCGCGGCAGCCGGTTTCCTCGCCGCCGCCCGTTCCCCGGCAGCGCTCCGGAAATCCTGCGCCGGCCCCGCCCAGACGATACGCCCCTCGCAGATCCTGGCCACGTGCGTGATGTTCGCCGGCAACTCCTGCGGCCGATGCGAAGTCAGCACCCAATCAGGTCCACCGCGCCGACGCTCCAGCGCTTGCCTGAGCGTCTCCTTTGCCCCCGCATCCAGGCCATTGAACACTTCATCGAGCAGCAGCACCTTCGCCTTGCCGGCGAACGCGCGCGCCACCAGCACCAGGCGTCGCTGCCCATACGACAGGCCCAGGATCTTGCGCCGGCGCAGCCCCCACAAGCCGAAACGGCGCAACAATCGAGCAACCCGCTCGCCTTGCGCACGCGAGGCGTGCGTCAGCGGGACATCCTCATCGAACAAACCACTGGTCACGACCTGTGCCACGGTGAAATCCCAACCGTAGCGCAGGTATTTGTCCTGGCGTTCCGGCCCCACATAGGCAATGCAGCCCTTGGCGCCGCGCGGCTCGCTGCGCACCTCGCCCTCGAGCCGATAGCAGCGGCGTTCGCGGCCCATAGGCGTCGGCCAGACATCGCCCCGCAGCATCTTCAACAACAACGTCTTGCCGGAACCGTTGGCGCCGATCAACACCCAGCGTTCGCCCGGGCGCAGCGAGAAGCTCACCTCATCCAGCACCGTCCTGGCGCCGAGAATCAACGAACAATGCGCCAGCTCGATCAGCGCCGGTTGCATGTGCATCGAGGCAGGTCAGGCCGAGCGCGCCATGGACCAGACCGTACCGGCGGCGCCGGACTCGCGCCGTACACGGCCATCCTCCTCCAGCTTCAGCAAGTGGGCCAGCAAGGAGGACTGAGCCAGCGGATGCAGGCGCGCATCGACATCGTCATACACCAGGGCCACCAACTCATCGAGATCGGCACGACCGGCCTGCTGCAGGCGCGAGGCGGTTTTTTCCTCGCGCCGCAAGCGATGCGCGATCAGTCGATCGACTTCCCCCAGTGCATCCTCGATGACCTCGCCATGCGCCGGCGCAATGCGCCGGACAGGCTCACGCTTCAGTCGGGCCAGCGACTGCAGGTAGTGCTTCATGTTGCCGTCCGGTGGGGCAATGACCACCGTCGAGCCCTGCATCACATGATCGCCCGTGAACAGCAGCTCCTGCTCCTCGAGCAGGAAACATAGGTGATTCGATGCATGCCCGGGCGTGTGCAGCACCCGCAAGCGCAGCGCGCCGACCTGCACCGTGTCCCCCTCATCGAGCACGCGCGTCGGCGCGAAGTTCGCATCCTGTCGTCCATCCGGCGGCGCCGGGCAGCCCATGATCGCCGCGCCGCACGCCTTGGCGAGCGACGCCGCAGCCGGCGAGTGGTCCGGATGAGTGTGCGTCACCAACACCGCATCGATCCGCGCCTCGGTCTGCTCCAGGATCCGCTGTACGTGGACCGGATCATCCGGGCCTGGATCGATGACCACGCAGCGCTCGGCGCCGACCAGGTAGGTATTGGTGCCAGGGCCCGTCATATGCCCTGGATTGCGCGCCACAAGCCGGCGTACGGCGGTAGAAATCTGATCCAGTTGTCCTGATACGAGCGTCATGGTCACCTCGACAGCGAAGTCAGCCAGAGTAGCCACAAAGCAGCGCAGCCACAAACCAGAGGTTTGCGGCCACGCAGGCACGGCATTCCATGCCGGGAACCCGGGCTCGCGATGCGGAACCGATATCGGCCGCTGGCCGTTGATTCAAGGACGCTGCCGCAGATGAGCGCGCGTCGAGCCGCCTGTCGCAACACTGGATATCGCAAATTCCATGCACTCAATAATTCGACAACACTCGCAGCAACACGGCAAGATTGGCTGGATCCTGCTTTGGCTGCTGGGCATACCGATCCCTATCCTGCTGGTGCTGTTTCTATTGCGAGGTTGTACCTGAAACCATGTTGGTTACGTTCCGCTCCACCGCTACCGAATCGGTCACGATGCTTGCCGGCACGGCGACCACCCTGCTCAAGCTGATGGGCGCAACCGGACGCATTCCCGGCGCACTCGAGGCCCAGGACGTGCCCTCGGCACTGCAACAGCTGCAAAGCGCAGTCGAAGGCTTGAAAGCGCAAAAAACCAACCCAGCGGACACCCGGGCACAGGCCAGCGCCGCAGCCCAGGAGGATGACGATCGGCACGACAGGGAGCCGCCCGTCGCCATCGAAGTGCGGGCCGTACCCCTGCTCAATATGATGAAGCGCGCCGCCGCGGCCAATGCCGAAATCATGTGGCAAGGCCAATGAGCGAGGACCAGTGATCGCAAGCTGGACCTGATCGGCGTTTGCACCCGCCGCAGCAGCGCCTGCGGCGCCCTCGATTCATGGGCATTCGTTGTGGACCGCCTGCCCGCGGCAAACCTCCCGGGCCTTAGACACGCCTCCCTGGCCGTCCCATTTGGCGCTGACATCGACCACGCACTGAACGTCGCCGGCAGCCAAGGCTGTCCGGTCCCGACTGCAATGCCGGGCAGCGCAACAACGTTCAAGTCGTCAGGCCTGCACGATCTTGGTGCATTGCCTCGCTGCTCAAGGCGCCATCGATCCAGCGACATCCGAGCCGCTCAAGCCAGGCCAACCCAGCTAAACTTGGCGCCACACTCACCAGCCGAGGCCCCCATGGGACGCATTTTCGAAACCAGAAAGCATACGATGTTCGCGCGCTGGAACCGCATGGCCAAGCAGTTCGCGCGCATCGGCAAGGACATTACGATCGCCGTGAAGTCAGGTGGGGGCGATCCCGCGTCCAACCCGCAACTGCGCCGCGTGATTCAGAATGCGCGGGCGGTCAACATGCCGAAGGATAAGGTCGAAGCCGCCATCCGGCGCGCCTCGGGCAAGGAGGCGGCGAACTACACCGAAATCCTGTACGAGGGCTATGCTCCGCACGGCGTCGCGGTGCTGGTCGAAGCGGCGACCGACAACCCGACGCGCACCGTCGCCAGCCTGCGCAACATATTCTCCAAGCACGACGGCAACCTTGGCACGGCCAACAGCGTCAGCTTCCAGTTCCGCAAAATGGGCGTATTCCGATTGAATCCGCAAGGCATCGACCAGGACGACCTGGAGCTGTACCTGATCGACCATGGCCTGGAGGAAATGGGAGAAAGCAACGACGAAAAAGGCGAACCCCAGATCGTCATCCGCTGCCTGTTCCCGGACTTCGGCCACCTGCAAAAAGCGCTGGAAGACCGCAGTATCGTTCCACTATCCGCGGAGCACGAATACATCTGCCTGACCCCGACCGAGCTGCCCGAGCCCCAGGCGACCGAAGTCATGGAGATGGTGGACAAACTGGAACAGGACGATGACGTGCAGAAGGTCTATCACACCCTGGCCTAAGCCTGAGCCTCAGCGCTCGCACGACGCCCGGCACTCGCGCAGCTCATCCAGGCAGAATCGGTCGGCATCGCGAGCCGAGACCTCGCAATCCTGGCGCCGCGAGGCCACCGTACCGCCGAGCACCTCGACACAAGCCTGCTGCCGCGCCGATACGCGTGCCAGGCATTCGCCCCGATCCAGCGCAAAGTCGCAACGCGCCGCGCCGAAGAAGGCGCAGTTCGCCGCCGCCGGATTCGTCGTGGTCACGCCGCCGGCGCTGTTGAACCCGACCGCGCGCATGCATTCCTGACGGCCGCGACGGTTGAGGCTGCGGCATTCGCCTTCGTCGCGCTCACACTGCGCGACACAGGCCTCGCGTCGCGACGTATCCGGGACCGCGACCGCGACACGCCGCTGCGCCGCAGCGGGTGCTCCGCCGCCACTGCCACTCCCCGGCTGCGCCGCAGTATTCGCCACCGGGGTATCGGGCGACACACTCGCCGCGACCGCAGCCGACGAATCCGGCGACTGGGATGCAGGCACCGCCAACATCCCCGCAGCGGCTTGCGACGAGGGTCCCGCCGGGCCACCACCCGTATTACCCGCCCCTGCGCCCGACCCATTGAATGATCCCTCCGCAGGCAGCGAGTCTGCTCCTGCGCCCAACTCACCGGCGGCGCTCGAGGCCGACGGACTGGCACCCGCTGGCGCCAGCGCCGGTTCAGACACCACGGCGATCTGCGGCGACACGGAAGGCGCCTGTCGGTAGACCATGAACGCCCCCGCTGCCGCAGCCGCCGCGCCCGCCCCCAGCAACAACAGGCCGCCCAGCCCCAGGGCGAATTTCCGCGCCGGCACCTGCAGCTCCGCCCACAACTCGTCGAAGGAATCGAACCGATCGGCCGGCTTGGGCGCCATCGCTTTCATCAATGCCCGTGCATAGCGTTTGGGCAAGTCACGGCGGATCGTCTCCAGCGCCGTCACCGCACCGGTCGGCAAGGTACCGGACAACAGCTCGTACAACACCACGCCCAGTGCGTACTGGTCCGCACGCCAATCGACATCCTTCGATGCCGCCCGCTGTTCGGGCGCCATGTAGTAGGCAGTCCCGAGCGTCATGCCCGTCTGCGTCAGCTGCGAATTGCTGTAGGCGCGCGCGATGCCGAAATCCATCAACTTCACCGTGCCGTCCTCGGCCAGCCAGATATTCTCCGGCTTCAAGTCCCGATGCACGATGTAGCGATGCGCATAGCGCAAGGCATCGATCAACTGCCGCGCGATCTCCGTGACTTCCGCCATGCCGAACTGCCGGTGCGAAGCCTCGTAGTCCTCGATACGCTGGCGCAGCGTATGGCCCTTCAGGCGCTCCATGGAGAAGTAGTAGTAGTCGCCGCTCATACCGACGTCGTACACCCGCACGATATTCGGATGCGACAGATTGCAGGAAACCTTGGCCTCCGCCAGGAAACGATCTTTCGCCGCGTCGCTGAACAACAGATCCTGACGCAGCACCTTGATGGCCACGCCCTCGTCTTTCAGGCGGTCGCGCGCCGCATAGACATTGCCCATGCCGCCCTGCCCCAGCATCGGCCCGACCTCGAAACGCCCGGACAGCAAAACGCCCGGCTCCATGCGAATCAAAGTATCGTGCGCCGACGCCGGCGCCCCCAGGTCCGATCGCAGCACCGTCCCCGAATCGTTGGATGCCTGGGTGTAACGGCCGGTGGCGGTCACGAACTCGAAGGCTTGCACCAGCTCCGACAAAGCCGTCTGGGAAGCACTGCGCTCGGCATCGTCCTGTGCCGTCACCAGACGCTCCTGCGCCTGCGACAATCGCTCGCCATACAGGCGCGCGATCGTGGCCTTGTCTTCATGACCCGACAAGCCCAGGCGCATCCACGCAACGTCTTTGTTCATTCGCAGCCCCATCGATCGACCATGCCGACCACCGATCGCGGTCGTATCCGAGGCATTCTAATGCCGCCATCCCGGCAA
>JBEBRC010000081.1:0-12598 GCA_040395055.1 Steroidobacter denitrificans | reverse complement strand
TGCGCTACTGGCGCGGCAGCAGGAAGCGCAGTCCGCGGTGATTCAGGATGACCCCGTTGGTGGTGATCCGTTCGATCCTGGGGCCTTCGTTCAGGGGCTGGCCTTCGGTGTATTTGCGCATGTTCACGAACACGAAGCGCTCCGCGGGATCGCCCGAGTAAACGTGAATGTCCAGGTGCATGTCCGGCAGCTGGGTGCCGCGGGCAACGATGTCGTTCACCGTGGGCATCGTATCCTCTGCGCTGCCCGCGAGCGGGTCGGCGCCGGGGCCGAAGTCCTGTACGTCTTGCGTCGCGCCCGTAACCGAGGGCGGCTGGATACGTCGCACGATCGGCGGTCCCTCCGGGACGGCGGCCGCGGCCGAGAGCGATGGGTAATCGAATTCGGCCATGGCGTCGGTATCGTAGGGAGCCGCCTCGACGGCGAGCGAGCGCACCGCCGGGCTTGGCGCCGGGGACTCGGTGGGTGCGCGCCCGGGGTGAGGGGCGGACTCGGCGACCGCCACGGGTGGGTTTGCGGCCGCGGCGGATGCAGCATTGCCCGGCGGTGCCGGAACCGGCTGCGGATCGGTGTTGCGCAGCAACACGATCGCCAGTACGGCCAGGTTGACCGCCAGCAGCCCGCCGATAGCGATCGCCCACAAGGGCCGTTCGTCGTTGCGGCGGCGGACTCGCACCTCCGCGAACGAGGGGCCGATCTGGCGCTTGCGTTCGTTCTCGGATTTTTTCAGCGCATCGAGGATGAAGCTCATCAGGACGCTCCCGGTCCGGGCTCGGTTTGCGCGACCAGCAAGGGCGTGTCGGTTTTGCTGCTCAGGGTGTCCAGTACGATCTGAGTCTGGGCGCCGGCGACGCCATCGACGTTCAGCCGATGCTGTCGCTGAAAATCCTCCACCATGCGTACCAGTTCCTCGTCGTAGTAGTCGCTCGTGCTCTCTGCGGTGGCCTCGCCGCGCACGGAATTCAAGGCATTGCGCAGCCAGCGGACGCTTTCACCCTGCATGCCGGCCGACAGGGCTCGTGCCTCGGCTATCTGCGGCCGCCACAGGACCAGGTAGTCGCCGTACCACAGCCGCGAGATGGACGCGATCGACGCTGCTTGCCGGGCCTCTGGAAGATCGATCGTCGCCTGGTTCGCATCCAGTCCGGCGATCACGACCTGGTGGGCGTTTCCCGCGTCATCGATCAAGGTCAGGATCGCCGGTCGATTCAAGGCGCGCAATTGACCCCAGGAGCCTTGTTGGTAGAGGCATTGCAGGCCCTGCTGCAGCGCCTGGTCGCAGGGCCTTCCTTGCGCCGCATCGAAATGCCCACCCCACAAGGAGAACAACTGCGCGAACGCGCTTTCAGTGCTCGTGTCTCCAGGTCGGCTCGCGAGCAGCGTGGAGATGTCCTGCACCGCCGATGGGGATGCCGGGGCCGGCTGACCTGCATCCGCCGGCTGTGGGGTCTGCGCTGGCGGCGTTGCGGCGGCGCTGGGCGTGGCCTGCAGCGGCGTCGCGTCGCGTCCGACCAGTTGCCAGATGCCGAAGGCCAGGCCGATCGTGGCGACGCCGACGGACACGCCCGCCAGCAACTTGGTCCATGGGGGGCTGAAAGAGCGGCCGTAGACCTCGCCGGCCGCGGCGCGCACCAGCGATGGCCCGATGAGGTGCTCTTCCTGTGTGAATGCGCCCAGCAGCGCGCGATCGCAGATCACATTGATGATGCGGGGCACGCCCTGGCTCAACCGGTGAACCTCGTTCACCGCCGAACGCGTGAAAATCTCGCCGTTCGCGCCGGCTACCCGCAATCGATGCGAGATATACGAGGCAGTCTCCGCTTTCGAGAGCGGATCCAGGTGGTAGCGGCCGGTAATGCGTTGCGCCAGCTGCCGCAGCTCGGTCCTGTCCAGCAGCTCGCGCAGTTCGGGTTGCCCGATCAGGATGATCTGCAGCAGCTTCTGCGAGGCGGTCTCCAGGTTCGTCAGCAGCCGCAGCTGCTCCAGCGTGTCCGGCGTCAGGTTCTGCGCTTCGTCGACGATCACGACGATGCGCCGGCCCTTCGCATGCCCGTCGAGCAAGCGCTTGTTGAGCACATCCACCAGGTCCTTGATGCTGGCGGTATCCTCATCGCGCAGGAAAATGCCGAGTTCCTCGCAGATCGTCAGCGCGAACTGCAGTGGCGTGAGCTGGGGATTGAGGATCACGGCAACGTCCGCGTGTTCGGGCATGCGTTCCAGGAGCGAACGCACCACCGTCGTCTTGCCGGTGCCCACCTCGCCGGTGAGCTGGATGAAGCCACCTGCCTCGGTGATGCCGTACAACAGGTGTGCGAGCGCCTCCGCATGCCGTTCGCTCATGAAGAGGTAGCGCGGATCGGGCGTGATGGCGAAAGGCTTTTCGATGAGGCCGAAAAAGCGCGTGTACATGCCGGCGGCCGGACCATGAAGCGTGGATGAAGCGCACCATCATGCGCCCTGCCGGCCCAGGTGGCAAAGATCTGGCGCGCAGCGCCGGTACGAGCATGCAAAAGAGTCCTCTACGCGCCATTTCCCGCCGCCGGCGCCCGCCCGAGAGGGGGCGTCCGTGGGGCGGCAAGGGCCGGTATGCCTGGGCCGCGGGTCGCTGCGCCTTGCCGCCCCGCCACCAGACCGATACGCTTCGCGCCTCGTTTTTGGCCCGTGCCGGGACGGTCCCCCATCTGCGCGTCCGGCCGGGCCCGGCGATTGGAGCGGCAATGTGAAGGCGCTTTCATTTCATCAGCTGACCAAAACCTACAAGAATGGCGTCCAGGCGCTCAAAGGCATCGATCTGACGGTCGAGGAAGGGGATTTCTTTGCCCTGCTGGGTCCCAACGGCGCCGGCAAGACCACGGCGATCGGGATCGTGACCTCGCTGGTCAACAAGACCGGCGGCAAGGTCGAAGTGTTCGGCTACGACCTCGACACCCAGTTGGCGGCCGCCAAGTCCTGCATCGGGGTGGTGCCGCAAGAGGTCAATTTCAACCAGTTCGAGACGGTGACCACGATTCTGGTGAACCAGGCGGGGTTCTACGGCATCCCGCGTCGCATCGCGTATCAGCGCCTGGACAAGTACCTCGATGCCTTGCAGTTGTGGGACAAGCGCAATGCCGTCTCCAGAAGCTTGTCCGGCGGCATGAAGCGGCGCTTGATGGTCGCCCGGGCGCTGATGCACGAGCCGAGGCTGCTGATCCTGGACGAGCCGACCGCGGGGGTCGACATCGAAGTGCGGCGGACGATGTGGACATTCATGCGCGACATCAACGCGGCGGGCCGAACGATCATTCTCACCACCCATTACCTGGAGGAGGCGGAAAGCCTGTGCCGTCACGTGGCGATCATCGACAAGGGACGCATCATAGAAAACGATCGCATGAGCAATGTGTTGCGCAAGCTGCAGACGGAGGTGTTCGTTTTCAACCTGCGCCATCCGCTGGCCGCGATGTCGGCGATATCGGGCTACCAGGTGACGATGCCGGACGATCACACGCTGGAAATAGAAGTCTCCAAGGACCAGAACCTGAACGATATTTTCTCGCGGCTGAGCGCCGCTGGGGTCGAGGTGCTATCGATGCGCAATAAATCCAACCGGCTCGAGGAGCTGTTCATGAGACTGGTCGAACGCCACGACAGTACCTCCGATACGGCCAGAAGCGCCCCATGAGCCTCACTCCAGCTTCCCGCGCCGTCGACGCCGAGATTCCGGGCTCGCCTCCCAACCCCCCTATGGCGAGCGGCAAGTTCGTCGGCTTCAACACCGTCGTGGTGCGCGAGTTCAACCGCATCATGCGCATCTGGGCCCAGACCCTGGTGCCCCCGACGATTACCGCTGCCTTGTACTTTCTGATTTTCGGCAGCTTGATCGGCGGGCGCATCGGCGACATGAGCGGCTATAGCTACATTCAGTACATAGCGCCCGGGTTGATCATGATGCAGGTCATCACGACCTCCTATGGCAACGTCGTGTCTTCCTTCTTCGGGGCGAAGTTCGGCAAGCACATCGAAGAGCTGCTGGTCTCGCCGCTGTCGAATTCGCTGATCGTCGCCGGTTATGTGATGGGTGGCCTGCTGCGCGGCTTGATAGTGGGCGTGGTCGTTACGGTCGTCACCCTGTTTTTCACCCGGCTGCAGGTCCACAACCTGGCGGTGGTGATCTCGGCGGCGGTGCTGAGCTCGGTCGTATTTTCGCTGGCGGGAATGATCAATGCCATATTCGCCAGGAATTTCGATCAGATCACCTTCATCCCGACGTTCGTGCTCACGCCGCTGACCTATCTCGGCGGGGTTTTCTATACGATCGATCTATTGCCGCAGTGGGCCCAGGCCCTGTCGCAGGCCAATCCGATCCTTTACATGGTGAATGCCTTTCGCTACGGATTCCTCGGCTCCTCGGACGTCGAGGTAGGGCTCGCCTACACGATCATGATCGGCGCCGCGCTGGTACTGTACGTCGCCTGCGTCTGGCTGTTGTATCGGGGGGTGGGGACGCGGGAATAGGGCCCTGGCGCTCGATCGGCACGTCCGCTTGCCGATGGTGCGTGAGTCGCCAGGGCTGCAGTGATCAGGGCAGCTGCGACGCCCCCATCAGGTAGCGGTCGCATTCGCGCGCCGCGCCGCGGCCTTCGTTGATGGCCCAGACGATCAGGCTCTGACCTCTGCGACAGTCGCCCGCGGCAAAGACGCCTTCGATGCTGGTGGCGAACTTGCCATGTTCCGCCTTGACGTTGCTCCGCTGATCGGTGTCGAGATCGAGATCCTTCAGCAGCATCTGTTCCGGACCCAGGAACCCCATGGCAAGCAATACCAGCTGCGCCGGATGCGTCTGCTCGGTGCCGGGAACCTCGACCGGAACCAGCTGACTGCCCTGCTTCGAGTCGCTCTTGCGCCAGCTGACCTGGACGGTCACGAGTTCCCGCACCGCGCCCTGGTCATTGGCGTTGAAGCGCTTGACGGTCCTCAGATAGGCGCGTGGATCGGAGCCGAATCTCGACGCAGCTTCTTCCTGGCCGTAGTCCATCTTGTAGATTTTCGGCCATTCCGGCCAGGGATTGTCCGCGGCACGATCCATCGGCGGCTGCTGCATGATCTCGATCTGTGTCAGGCTGCTGCAGCCCTGGCGTACCGCGGTGGCGACGCAGTCGGTGCCCGTGTCGCCGCCACCGATGACGATCACGTCCTTGCCGCGCGCATGAATCGGGCACTGGTCGGCGCCACCGTCCAGCAGCGCTTGCGTGCTGGCGGTCAGATAGTCCATCGCGAAATGCACACCGGCCAGATTGCGTCCTTCGATCGGCATGTCTCGCGGCTGGGTGGCGCCGGTGCACAATACGATGGCATCGAAATCCTTGCGCAGCAGTTGCGCTTCGACGTTCTCGCCGACATTTGCGTTGCAGATGAACTTTATGCCTTCCTGCTCCATGAGCTTCAGGCGTCGTTCCACGACGGCGCGCTTGTCGAGCTTCATGTTCGGAATGCCGTACATCAGCAGGCCGCCGGGGCGGTCGGCCCGCTCCAGGACTGTCACCAGATGGCCGGCCCGGTTGAGCTGCGCCGCCGCGGACAGGCCAGCCGGACCGGAGCCGATCACGGCGACTTTCTTGCCGCTGCGCTGCGCCGGCGGCGCCGGCAGCACCCAGCCCTCCTCCCAGCCACGCTCGACGATCGCTGCCTCGATCGTCTTGATCGCAACCGGTGGGTTGGAAATGCCCAGCACGCAGGAGCCTTCGCAGGGAGCAGGACATACGCGTCCAGTGAACTCCGGGAAGTTATTGGTCATGTGCAGGCGTTCGAGCGCCTCGCGCCACAGTCCGCGATATACCAGATCGTTCCATTCCGGAATCACATTGTTGACCGGGCATCCCGAGGCCATGCCGCTGATGAGTTTTCCGGTGTGGCAGAAGGGGACGCCGCAGTCCATGCAGCGGGCTGCCTGGTGCCGCAAGCGCTTGTCTTCCATGCGGTGGTGAAATTCCTTCCAGTCGCGCACCCGCTCCTGCGGTACCCGGTCCACTGGAAGCTCGCGCAGATACTCTATGAACCCTGTTGGCTTGCCCATCAGTTACCACCTACCCGTGCCGCGTCCCTGGCGTTTTCTTCGAAGGCCACCATGATGGCGTCATCGCCCGTCAGGCCTTGTTCGTGCGCGCGCGCGATGCCTTCCAGCATGCGTTTGTAGTCGCGTGGCATGACGCGCACGAAGCGCGGCAGCATGCTGTTCCAGTTGTCGAGCACTTGCCTGGCTCGCGCGCTCTTGGTGTAGCCGAAGTGGCGCTCGATCATTGCACCGAGCGCCGCGATCTCCTCCGGTTCTTGCAGCGGCGAAAGCTCGACCATGTCCTGGTTGACGTTGACGGCGAAATCACCGTGCTCATCCAGCACATAGGCGACGCCGCCGGACATCCCCGCGCCGAAGTTGCGTCCGGCGGGCCCGAGCACGATGACGCGGCCGCCCGTCATGTATTCGCAACCGTGATCGCCGACCGCTTCGACGACCGCGTGGACACCGCTGTTGCGTACGCAGAAGCGCTCGCCCGCCATGCCGCCGATGTAGGCTTCGCCGCTGGTGGCGCCGTACAGCGCGACATTGCCGATGATGATGTTCTCGTGTGCCATGAAGGTCGAACCCGCCGGCGGATACAGGATCAGCTTGCCGCCGCAGAGCCCTTTCCCCAGGTAGTCGTTCGCATCGCCCTCCAGCCGGAAGGTCATGCCACGCGGCAGGAACGCGCCGAAGCTTTGGCCGGCCGAGCCCTTGAAGCGAATCTGGATCCTGTCCTCGGGCAGCCCCGCCGCACCATGCTTGCGCGTAATCTCGCTGCCGGTAATGGTGCCCACCACTCGGTTGACATTGCGTATCGGCAGCTCGGCGACGACTGCTTCACCGCCGTCGATCGCAGGCCGGCAGATGTCGAGCAGCTGCGTGAGATCCAGCGATTTCTCCAGGCCGTGGTCCTGTTCGATCTGGCAGAAGCGCCCGGTGTCCGCACTGGTATCCGGCTGATACAGCAGATTGCTGAAATCCAGTCCCTTCGCCTTCCAATGGTCCACGGCTTTGCGCGGCTCCAGTCGATCGACGCGGCCCACCATTTCCTCGATCGTGCGAAAGCCCAGCTGCGCCATCAGTTCGCGCAGTTCCATGGCGATGAAGCGCATGAAATTGACCACGTGCTCGGGTTTGCCGGCGAACTTCTCGCGCAAGCGAGGATCCTGGGTAGCGATGCCCGCCGGGCAGGTATTGAGGTGGCAGACCCGCATCATGATGCAGCCGGTCGCCACCAGCGGGGCGGTGGCGAATCCGAATTCTTCGGCGCCGAGCAGAGCGGCGACGGCGACGTCGCGCCCGGTCTTGAGCTGGCCATCGGTTTCCACCGCGATGCGGCTGCGCAGATTGTTCATCACCAGGGTCTGGTGAGTCTCCGCCAGGCCGAGTTCCCAGGGCAGGCCGGTGTGGGTAATGGAAGTCTGCGGCGAGGCGCCCGTGCCGCCATCGTGGCCACTGACCAGCACCACGTCCGCATGTGCCTTCGCGACCCCGGCGGCTACCGTGCCGACGCCGACCTCCGCCACCAGCTTGACGCTGATGCGGGCATGGCGATTGGCGTTCTTCAGATCGTGGATCAGCTCGGCCAGATCCTCGATCGAATAGATGTCGTGATGGGGCGGTGGCGAGATCAGTCCGACGCCGGCGGTCGTATGGCGCGTTTTGGCGATCCAGGGATATACCTTGGCGCCGGGTAGTTGGCCGCCTTCGCCAGGCTTGGCGCCCTGGGCCATCTTGATCTGGATTTCGCTGGCGCTGACCAGGTACTCGCTGGTGACGCCGAAGCGTCCCGAGGCGACCTGCTTGATGGCGGAATTCCTGGAATCGCCGTTCGCCAGCGGCTTGAAGCGCTCTGGATCCTCGCCACCTTCGCCGGTGTTGCTGCGGCCGCCGATGCGATTCATGGCAATGGCGAGCGTCTCGTGGGCTTCCTGGCTGATGGAGCCGTAGGACATGGCGCCGGTCTTGAAGCGCTTGAGAATGTTTTCGATCGGCTCGACTTCCTCCAGTGCAATCGACTCGCCGGCCTTGAATTCCAGCAGGCCGCGCAAGGTGCACAAATTCGCCGCCTGCTCGTCGATCAGTCGCGAATATTCCTGAAACTGCCGGTAGCTGCCGTTGCGAACGGATTTCTGCAGCCGATGGATCGATTCCGGATTGAACAGGTGGTACTCGCCGTCCGAGCGCCACTGATACTGGCCGCCAGTGGGCAAGGTATGGGCATCGATTCGCCGCTGCGAGAACGCCGCATGATGCCGCTCCAGCACTTCCTGCGCGATCACGCGCATGCCGATGCCGCCGATGCGAGAGGGGGTCCAGGTGAAGTACTCGTCGATCACGTCCTGGCGCAGCCCCACCGCCTCGAACACTTGTGCGCCACGATAGCTTTGGATGGCGGAGATGCCCATTTTCGCCATCACCTTGATCACGCCCTTGGTCGCCGCCTTGACCAGGTTCTTGCACGCGCTCTTGTGGTCGATGTTCGTCAGGCGCTCGTCCCGGATCATGCTGTCGATGGTCTCGAACGCGACGTAGGGATTGATCGCGCTCACGCCATAGCCGATCAGAAGTGCAAAGTGGTGCACTTCGCGGGCCTCGCCGGTCTCCAGCACCAGGCTGACCCGCGTACGCAGGCCCTCGCGAATCAGGTAATGATGCAGCCCGGCAACGGCGAGCAGCGCCGGAATCGGAGCAAACTCACGGTTGACGCCGCGATCGCTGAGGATGAGGACGTTGATTTCCTCCTCCTCGATCAGCCGTCGCGCCATCAAGCGGATCTCTTCCATCGACTTCACCAGGCCTTTTTCCCCGCGCGTCACGCGAAACAGGCTGGGCAGGATGCCGACGCGCAAGCCTGGCAGATCCAAGCGGCGCACCTTGGCGAATTCCTCGTTGGTGAGGATCGGCCACTTCACTTCCAGGCGCCGGCAGTCCGCGGGCTGTGGATTGAGCAGGTTTCCCTCCGAGCCCAGGCGTGTTTCCGCGGAGGTGATGATTTCCTCGCGTATGCAGTCGATGGGCGGGTTCGTCACCTGCGCGAACAACTGTTTGAAGTAGTCGTACAGCAGCCGCGGCCTGTTCGACAGCACGGCCAGGGGCGTATCGTTGCCCATGGAGCCGATCGCCTCGACGCCGTTCCTGGCCATCGGGGCCAGGATCAATCGCTCGTCCTCGAAGGTGTAGCCGAACGCCACTTGCCGCTGCAGCAGGGTCTCGTGATCGGGGGCGGGGACCTCGGGTGCGGGCGGCAGGTCGTCCAGGTGCACCTGATGGTCGGCGAGCCATTGCCCGTAAGGTCGCTGCGTGGTGACGCCGCGCTTGATTTCATCGTCCTCGATGATGCGGCCCTGCTCGGTGTCCACCAGGAACATGCGGCCCGGCTGCAGGCGCCCCTTGATCCGGATGTCTTCGGGCGGGATGTCCAGCACGCCTGCTTCGGAGGCCATGACGACCAGATCGTCCTTGGTCACATAGTAACGCGTGGGCCGCAGGCCGTTGCGGTCCAGCAGGGCGCCGATTTGCCTGCCGTCCGTGAAGGCGATCGACGCCGGTCCGTCCCAAGGTTCCATCAGCGAAGAGTGGTATCGATAAAATGCCCGCTTGCCCTCGTCCATGGTCTGATGGTTCGACCAGGGCTCGGGAATCATCATCATCATGGAGTGCGCCAGCGAGCGCCCGGCGAGCACCAGCAATTCCAGGGTATTGTCGAACATCGCCGAGTCCGAACCGTTGGGGTTGATGATCGGCGGGATTTTCCTCATGTCCTCGCCGAAGGCATCGGCTTCGAACAGGGCTTCGCGCGCATGCATCCAGTTGGCGTTGCCGCGGACGGTGTTGATCTCGCCGTTGTGGGCGACGTAGCGATAAGGATGAGCGCGGTCCCAGCTCGGAAAGGTATTGGTGCTGAATCGGGAATGGACCAGTGCCAGTGCCGTTTCCATCAGCGGGTCATTCAAGTCCGGAAAGTACTGACCCAGTTGTTGTGTCAGCAACATTCCTTTGTAGACCAGAGTCTTGTGCGACAGGCTGACCACGTACCAGGATGAGGCCCCCTCGATGGTGGAGGCACGGATCTCGCTGTAGGCGCGCTTGCGAATCACGTACAGCTTGCGCTCGAACGCCATTTCGTCGGTGTCGGCGCCGTGGGTGGCGCTGCGCGCGATGAAGACCATGCGCATGTATGGCTCGCAGGATTTCGCCGTGTCGCCCAGCATCGAATTGTTGCAGGGGACGGTGCGCCAGCCGAGGACGATCTGTCCTTCCGATTGCACGAGTTGTTCGAACCGCTCTTCGATGCGGCGGCGCAGCGTAAGATTGCGTGGCAGGAAAACGATGCCGCAACCGTACGCGCCGGGCGGGGGCAGGTCGATGCGGGCTTTCTTGCAGGCCTCCGCCAGGAAGCGATGAGGCATTTGCAGCAGCACTCCGGCGCCGTCGCCGGTATCGACCTCGGCGCCGCATGCGCCGCGGTGGTCCAGATTCGTCAGCACCTGCAGGCCTTGCTGCAGGATCTTGTGCGATTTGCGGCCCTTGATGTCCACCACGAAGCCGACGCCGCAGGCATCGTGTTCGAATGCGGGGTCGTACAAGCCTTGCTTGGCAGGGCGGCTCGTACGTTGCGGGCGGCACAGTTCGATGCCCCCTTCGTTCTGGTGCTGGTTCATGTCTGGTGGTCCCGCGTTGATGTCAAAACCCGTGGGTCCCGACGTCTTCGCGCGCGCACGCGCAAGCGTGAAGCTGGATGCACGCGCGGGGTCGGCGACCCCGGGGCGCAGTCCGTCCGGGCACCCGAGAAGGACCGCCGAAAAATCAGGATGGCGATCCTAAATCATTGATTCGGTTGGGCTGGTTCGCGCAGGTGGGCGCGGCATTCGTCGTCAGCAAGGGAGCGCGAGCCGCGAGCTCTTTGGATACAACCCGATGGAATGTTGTTCATATTACAGAGGCGCTTTGCTGCGTCAATGCAAGTGAAAATGCCTCATTTCGGTGCGTATCGATGCACGCCGATGGTGCTTCGACTGCACATGAATGGTGCGTAAAGCGGCGGCTGCAGAGGCTGAAACGAAGCACCGACGGCCAGGAAATCTCGATCGGCTCCCGCCGGCATCGGGCTTCACATGAGACCTTCGTCAGCAAAGCACCCGGCCGGAGCGATTATACTGTCCGCCAGACGACGACGGATCCCCCCGGTCTTCCATGGCGCGGCGGCTGGTCCGAAGTCCGGCTCCTACGCTGAACCGTTCGAGGGAAGATCGTTCATGAAGCCCATTATTGGTCGACGCGCCGGCCGTGCGGCGGCACGCCTTGCTGTGCTGGGCGCCATGCCCTGGATCTGCCTGTCCGCACTTGCCGCCAGCGGTCCGCAGGGCGCAGCGGGGCCGGGCGGCGCCCATGGCGGCGACGGACTGGAATATTGCGACAAGCCCATGGGGGCACTGGCGGTCGTCGAGCCGCAGGATTACGTTTCGCAGTCGCTGTCGAGGTACGGCCTGCAGTCGCCGACGGGCCTCATTCGCATGATGGTGCAACAGTCCAATTGCTTCATCGTCGTGGAGCGTGGCCTGGGCATGCAGAATATGATGCAAGAGCGTGCCTTGGCCGACTCGGGGGAGCTGCGTCAGGGATCGAACATGGGCCCAGGACAGATGTTGAGCGCGGATTTCGTGCTGGCGCCGGCCGTGGTCTTCTCCGAGGACGATGCCGGCGGTGTCGGCGGCGCGCTGAGCGGACTGCTCGGCGGCAGCAAGGGCAAGCTCCTGGGTGCCGTGGCAAGCGGGGTGAAGTTCAAGGAAGCGCAGACCAGTATGCTCGTGACCGATGCGCGCTCGGGCGTGCAGGTCGCAGCGGCGGAAGGCAACTCCCGGAAAGCCGACTTGCGTCTCAGCGCGGCATTGTTCGGCAGCCGGGCGTCGGGTGACCTGGGCGGCTACACGAATACCAACGAAGGCAAGATCATCACTGCCAGCCTGATGGACAACTACAACAATGTCGTCCAGGCGGTGCGCAACCAGCCGAGCTTGCAGCGCGACGTCGGATCGCTTGCCGACGAAGCCGGCCGCCAGATCCAGGGCGGCGCGGTCTTCAGCGAAGGCGAGGTGATGGTGCCGAAGATCTCGAATGTGAAGATCCATTCGCAGCCGGTCGACTCCGCGGGCGTAGTCGCGACGCTGAGCAAGGGCGAGGAAATGATCTTCATGGGCGAGGAGCAGAATGGCTTCCTGAGAGTGGAGTCCGGCCTCGGTGGCGGCTGGGTGAAGAAAATACTGGTGACGCGCTGAGCGAGCGCTGGCGCAGCACCTCCGTTGAGGCCAAGGCCGCGGAGTGCGCGCAGCTCGATGGGACTTGCTGCGTGACGCGGATCGAGCCTGTCGTATTGGCCCTGCCGTATCGGTCCAGGCAGCGCGCTGCTGTCTGAGGCCGCGGAGTGCTCGGGGCTACGTGCGGCGATTCGTTGCTCGATACTCGTTGATTGATGCCATGAGTGGCGTCGCCTGGCCCTCGGCCGTCTTCGGCACCATCGAGTGGCGTCGTCTCGCCCTGGGCCCATCGCGGCCGTGT
>JBEBRC010000080.1:0-12633 GCA_040395055.1 Steroidobacter denitrificans | reverse complement strand
GTCCACCCGCTCAAGGAGTCTTGCATGCGCCTCTTTCCTTTGATCGCCGCTGCCCTGGGTTTCGCCGTGACATCCGGCGGTGCGCTGGCGCAGGATGATGCGATCGCGAAGGCCGTCGCGGCCCCGCATCGCTCCGAGAACTTTACGGTGCGCGACCAGTACCGCCAGCCACAGGAGGTCATCAAATTCCTGGGCATCGAACCCGGCTCGAGCGTGGTGGAAATCTCTCCCGGCGGCGGATACTGGACCGAGATTCTGGCCCCCTACCTGCACGACAAAGGCACCTATTACACGGCGATTGCGCCGCGCGCATCGGGCGAGCGCGCCGCCAGCGCCGCCGACGGATGGCGCAAGAAGCTGGACGCCGATCCGGCGCTGTACGGCAAGGTCAAGACGAGCGAGTTCGGCCGCGACAGCTTCGACATCGCTCCCGCCGGCTCCGCCGACGTGGTGGTCACGTTCCGCAACGTCCACAACTGGATGAGCGCAGGCTTCGCTGAGGAGGCTTTCGCCGCGTTCTTCAAGGCACTCAAGCCAGGCGGCATCCTGGGAGTCGAGGAACATCGCGCCAGCACGGATCTGCCCCAGGATCCCAAGGCGGCAAACGGCTATGTGCGCGAGGACTACGTGATCCAGCTGGCCGAGAAAGCCGGATTCAAGCTGGACGACCGCTCCGAGGTGCTTGCCAATCCCAAGGACACCAAGGACTGGCCACGTGGCGTATGGACCCTGCCGCCAACCTTGGCGATGGGAGAGCAGGATCGGGAGAAGTATCTGGCGATCGGAGAAGCCGATAATTTCCTGCTCAAGTTTCGCAAGCCCTGAGGTAACCAGGCCCGAGGGAGTCGCGCATGAACGAAGACGCAAAACGATGGATCTACTGGACGATCCCCATCGTGGTGGTAATAGGCCTGGCGGTCGCGCTCTACTACGGTCGGCAGCACAATCAACCGCCCGCCGAGCCGGGACTGCAGAGCGGCGCGGCGCCAATCGAGGAGGAACCCTCGATCAGGCATCCCGTGGGCGAGGACACCGAACCGGCCCAGCCCTTGCCGCCGCTTGCCGACAGTGATCGTGACGTGCAGGAGTCGCTCGGCTCAGTGTTCGGGTCTTCGCTCGAACCGTTCTTGATCCCACAGGATCTGATTCGACGTTTCGTGGTCACCGTCGACAATCTGCCGCAGAAGAAAATGGCCGTGCAGTTGCGGCCGCTGAAACCGACGGCGGGCGAACTGGCGACCCAAGGCACGCAGGAGCTGACCTTGGATCCGTCCAACTATGCCCGCTACGCGCCGCTGGTCAGCTTGCTGCGCAACACCGACGCGACACAGCTGGCAGGGCTGTACAAACGCTACTATCCGCTGTTCCAGGAAGCGTATACCGGCCTGGGCTACCCCGACGGCTATTTCAACGATCGTCTGGTCGAGGTCATCGATCATCTGCTCGCCACGCCGCAGATCGACGGACCGATAAGACTCACCCGACCCAGCGTGTACTACCAGTTCGCGGACGAGTCGCTGGAAGAGCGCTCGGCGGGACAGAAATTATTGCTACGCATGGGTAGCGACAACGCGGCCGTGGTGAAGGCCAAGCTGCGCGAATTGCGCCAGGAAGTGACGCAACTCGACGTTCCGACCACTCCCTAGCGCGAGCCCCAGCCTGGCCTTGCAGCCGAAGCAAGGCTGGGCAGCTGGCTCGGAGGTGCTGCAACAGTCGAATCGCGGTCCGCGGATACCGGCAGTATCCGGCAACAAGGAGTACCCGATGAGCAAAGTCGCATTGCCTTTGATGACCCTCGCTGCCATAGGTCTCGGTCTGGTGTGTTTCCATTTGGCGCGCGAGCTGCGCACCGAGCGCGCGCAGGGGCAGGCGCTGCAGCTTCGCCTGGATGAACTCGGGCGAGAACCGATCGCGCAGCAGACACAACAAGCGGCGGGGCTCGCGCAGCGGGCGGACGAGGCGGCACTGAACGCGACACTCGCCTCAGCCGCCGTGGTTCCGGCGCAAGCCGTCGACCCATCGACCCTACCCGCCTCGAACGCCAACCCACCCTCGCGCCAGGAGCGGATGCAACAATTCATGGCCGGCATGCAGCGACAGCGCGAGTTGCTGCGCGATCCCGACTACCGGGACGCGATGCGCGCCCAGCACAAAATGATGCTCGCCCGCAGCCATTCGGATCTGGCCCAGGAAATGGGTTTGGCGGGTGACGACATGGATCGCTTCCTGACGCTGCTGGCGGAGCAGCAATTGCGCAGGATGGAGGAGCCTCCGCCGGTGTGGAGCGAGGGTCCGCCGGATCCAGCCGCCGCGGCGGAACGGATACGCCAGACACAGGAGCGACAGCAAGCCGACGAGGCTGAGATTGCAAACCTGATGGGCCATTCCACCTTGCAGGCCTGGAAGGATTACCAATCGACCAGGGGCGCGCGCCAGCAGGTCAATCAGCTGCGCGGCGTGCTGGCCGGCAAGGGGATGCCGCTGGAGGATGCGATGGCAAAGTCCTTGATCACAGCGCTGGCCGATGTGCAGCACAGCTATGCCCAGGAAACGAATCAACCAACGACCCGGCGCCTCAGCGACGGCTCCGCGCGGTTGCAGGTGAGCGCCCTCGCAACATCCTCCGGTTCGGCAGTCGCTGTTCCCGCCAACCCAATGCGCCTGCAGGAGAGCCAGTTCGAGCGTATGAAGGAGTATCAGCAGCGAGTGCACGATGCGGTCTCTGCGCTGCTCACGCCCGAGCAGCTGCGCATATTCGAGGAAGATCAGCAGTCGCAGTTGGAGCTGATGGAGGCGCAAAGACGCCTGATACAGGCCCAGTCCGACGCCGCAGCTCGAGACGGCAACGGTGAACCTGGCCTGATCGTCCGTCCGGGCTTTGCCTCGGGAGGCTTCTTCGGACAGGCGACGGTCGCAGAAGGCGTCCTCGTGACGCCAGAATGATCCGCAGCAGGGCCACCGCCTCAGGTTACGGCCGGTATCCAGAGATGACCATGAAAAACGTTCTCAAGATCGCCGCCACGGCACCGTTGCTGCTGGTGCTGGCGGCATGCAACGGTTCCAGCGGCACGCCAGGGGCCACCGCACCGACGACGCGTGCGGCCGGCGCGGGGGGGCTTGAACAGCCCGAGAACACGGACTTCATCGGCAAGGTGTGGGTTTCGACGACGCCCGGAAGTTCGCGCGGCTCGATCATCGTGTTCCTGCCGGATCGTTCGGTGCTGCAGGCTTCGTGTTCCCAAATGTTCCGGCTGTCGAAATGGGGGGTCGCGGGCGACAGGATCCGTTGGATCGAGCAGACGCTCCCCATCGAAGCGGAAGTCGTCATGCCAGCGAAAGACGTGCTGCAGCTACATATTGCCGGAGTGGATCGCGTGCAATCCTATGTGACGGCGTCGGTCCCCTACGCCTGCCCCAGCCCGCCCTAGACACTCCCTCGGCAATCCCCCGGTCGCACTCGATCCGGGGGGGCCGCACCCGGTCAGGGGCGCGACTGGCGATGCGGGCTTTGGGCTGGGCCGCGATCGGCTCCGCCGGGGCGGCGTCGATTGCGCCGACGCTGGTTGGCGGCTGGCGGTTCAGGACTGCGCGACTGGCGCGCGGCGGGCGGCGCTTGCACCGTGCGCGGCGATTCGTGTTCACGCAGCGGCGGCGGTGCGGGGGCAAAAACCGGCAGCGGCATTTTCGGGATCGGCTTGCGCAGCAATCGTTCTATGTCCCGCAGAAGCCCGGCTTCGTCGGCCGACACCAGCGATACGGCAATGCCCTGGGCTCCGGCCCGGCCGGTGCGGCCAATGCGATGCACATAATCCTCCGACACATTGGGCAACTCGTAGTTCACGACGTAAGGCAGTTCCTTGATGTCCAGACCACGGGAAGCCACTTCGGTGGCAACCAAGGCGCGCACCCGGTAACTCTTGAACCCGGCCAGCGCCTGGGTTCGTGCCGATTGGCTCTTGTTGCCGTGAATCGCCGCCGCCTCGATCCCATCCTGCTGGAGCTGCTTGGTCAGGCGATTCGCTCCATGCTTGGTGCGCGTGAACACCAGCACCTGCGACCAGTCCCCATCCAGGATCAAATGCGACAGCAGGGCGCGCTTGCTGTCCTTCTGCACCAGGTAGGCTTGTTGTTCGACCGTATCGACCGTGGCATTGCGGCGTGCGACTTCGACTTCCACCGGCTGCTGCAGCAGGGACTGAGCCAAGCGACGGATGTCGTCCGAATACGTCGCCGAGAACATCAAGTTCTGGCGCCGCGACGGCAAAAGCCTGGTCACCCGGCGTATATCGGCGATGAAGCCCATGTCCAACATGCGATCGGCTTCATCGAGCACCAGGATCTCTACATGGGACAAATCGACGGTACGTTGCTGCGCGTGGTCGAGCAGCCGCCCTGGTGTTGCGACCAGGATATCCGTTCCGCGACGCAGTCCTTCGATCTGAGGGTTGATGCCGACACCGCCGAAAACGACCATCGAGCGCAGGCGCAGGTACTTGCCATAGCTTTGAATGCTGTCGTGCACCTGCGCCGCAAGCTCGCGCGTCGGCACCAGGATGAGTGCACGCGGCGCCTTGTGTGACGCAGGGGTTCGCGCGACGTCGTGCAAGCGCTGCAGGATCGGCAAGGTGAAGCCGGCGGTCTTTCCGGTACCGGTCTGGGCGCCGGCCAGAATGTCGCGCCCGGCAATGATTTCAGGGATGACGCCGGCCTGGACCGGGGTCGGTTCGGCGTAGCCACGATCGGCGAGCGCACGCGTAAGTTCGGGCATCAGCCCGAGAGCAGTAAAAGGCATGAAATGGAATCCCTCAACCAGCCTGCAGGAACGCCAAGGTTCCTGGTCCAGTGAGGCGGGAGACACGTTCGAGGCGGGGGTCGGAGAACCCTGGAAACCGCGAGACTGTGAACGAACTGACCGGACAACAGTTTGTATGAGCGGCGCCACTGTACAGAGGTTGCGCATCAATTGCACGAGAAGTTCGCCGCGGCAGGCTGTCCACGGACTGGTCGGCGTGCCGCCGGTATCGCGCCTGCGGACAGGCCTTATCGCACTACGCTGCCCGCGCTCGGTCTATCGGTATGGACAGAATATGTTCAACTGCTATGTTGTCCGTGATGCACTGACGCCGAAGCGCCGGTCGACAGGACCGCAGCCGCAGCCCGAGTCCGCACGCCGGCTGCAAAAGATAGAACCAGGACATTAAAGCATGGGCAGCGAACGCGATTCTGTGGTGGTCCTGATCGTCGAAGACGAAATGCTGGTGCGCCTGTTTGCCACCGACATCCTGCAGGACGCCGGCTATCGGGTCGAGCAGGCAGCCGACGCGGCCGAGGCATTCAAGCTGTTGGACCGGGCACCGCACAATCTGCACGCCGCCGTCATCGACCTGGGCCTGCCCGACATTTCGGGCGATCAGCTGGCCCAGAAAGTACGTACCCGGCATACGGATCTGCCCATCCTCATCGCCAGCGGCCGCAGCGAGAAGGAACTTCGGGAGCGCTTCAGCAGCGATCGACGCACCGGCATCCTGGGCAAACCGTACACGGCGGCCATGCTGGTCGACGCCCTGGCCTCGCTAGGTGTCGTCGCCTCGAGCTGAGTCGCGGCCCACCGATTCCGGCGCGGCAACCGCCAGAGGAACCTGCTTCAACGATTCCGGCTCCAGTGATCGGGCGGGTTCTGGCGCTTCACCTTGCCCGGATCCGCTGCCTCTCCCTTGCGATAGCCACGCTCGAACCACTTTTTCCGGAATACCGCCACAGTCAAGATGATGGCCAACCCGATCAGCGCCAGCGCACCGCCGAGATACTGCACAAAATATTCTCGCATCTACCTGCCTCCCGCTCGCACGACCTAGCTACAAGACCCGGCAGCCAGGAAGCCTGGGAACCCGGGGCCTGTATACGTAACGGCTGAACCGCGCAGGAGTTGCAGTATTGCGCGCCGGCGTTGCAGCGCGCGCTCATGACTCGTCCCGAGTGCCCCGTCTTCGGCGCGAGCGCAACCACACCAGGAGGACGACAACGGCGATCAACACTAGCGGTAGGAGAATGCGCACACGATTACTCACTGGTTGGGGCAGGTGGGAATCGCCCGGCGAGCGATTCCAGATCCTCGGGCGTGTCCAGGTCGATCGCAGCGCTCGGCATCGGGACACGGATCAAGCGCCAGGCATTGCGCTCGATGATCGAGCGGGCGCCTCGATCGCCGCGCAGCTCGGCCAGTTCGCTGAAACACCAACGCGGGAAGATGGCAGGTGCCCCGACGTGCTGGCCATGAACGCTGGCGGCAAGCAGACTGTCTTGCGCGTTCCATGCGCCCGCCAGGCGCCGCAGATCCTCGATCGTCACCGCGACCTGGTCGCCGAGCAAGACCAGCGCGGCTGCGCATGCCGGCGGCAGCGCGGCGATGCCACAGCGCAGGGAGGAACCCATCCCCTCCTCCCACTGGCGGTTCACGACAACGGAAACCGGTGAATGCGCCAGCATCGGCGCGATGTCGCGCGCGTACGCACCCAGCACGACCGTGACCGCATTGCCGGCCAGCGCCACCGCATTGGATACCACGACGTGCAAGGCCGGCCGACCGGCAAGGCGCACGCGCTGCTTGGGCTGCCCCAAGCGCGTGGACGCACCGGCGGCCAGCACCAACACATGCAGCGGCAGGCTCACAGCGGCGTCCCGAGGTCCGCGCCGCTACCCGTCCACCGCCCCCGGGCGGCCCCGGGATGCCTGCCGGCGCCGGCCCGCGCATGCGCCTGGGGTGAAAGCAGCCCCGCCCGACGCACAGGCACGACCCGGGCTGGCCCATGGCCAGGCCCCGCGAAGGAGGCTGGAAATATCCGGCTCCGGGCATTCATTATCATCGTTGCGGATTTCGCATCGCATCCTGACGCGTCTACTATAGAGCTTTGCTACCGGTTACGCTTCCATCCACCCTTCGCGGTTGTCGACTTCATCGAACATGGCCATTCGCCCCGTACTGAAAATGGGAGACCCTCTGCTGCTGCAGGTCGCACGGCCCGTGGAACATTTCGACACGCCCCAGTTGCGTGCGCTCCTGATCGACATGCAGGACACCATGGCGGCCCTGAATGGAGCGGGATTGGCAGCGCCGCAGATCGGCGTGTCGCAGCAGGTCGCGATCTTCGGCGTGGGCAGGAATCCTCGATATCCACAGGCCGAGGAAGTGCCTTTTACGATTCTCATCAATCCTGTGATCGAGCCGATCGGAACGGACATGGACGAGGGTTGGGAGGGCTGCCTGTCGGTACCCGGCATGCGCGGCCTGGTGCCGCGCCATACCCGCATCCGCTATCGCGGCTTCGACCCTTTCGGTGCGCCGATCGACCGCGTCGCCACCGGCTTCCATGCACGCGTAGTGCAGCACGAGACGGATCATCTCAACGGCATCCTGTATCCGATGCGTATCCGTGACCTGCGCCACTTCGGCTTCAATGAAACCTTGTTTCCCGAGCAAGCGCTGGTGGACGACTGACCGCCAGCGCGACCGGCCCCTCTCTCTTCAAATACTTTCGGAGCACAGATTATGAGCACGCCGTCCCAGTCGCGCGTTTCACTGCATGACATGAGCCTGTTTCGCGAGCAGGCATTCATCGGCGGGCATTGGGAAGATGCTGCGGACGGGGCGGTGAAGCAAGTCGTCAATCCGGCCAACGGGCAGGTCATCGGTGTCGTGCCGCATATGGGGGCAGCGCAGACACGCCAGGCCATCGAAGCCGCCGAGGCCGCCCTGCCGCAGTGGCGCAGCCGCACGGCCAAGGAACGGGCGCAGATTCTGCGCAAATGGTTCGACCTGATGATGGCGAACCAGGAAGACCTGGCGGTGCTGATGACCCTCGAGCAGGGCAAGCCGCTGGCCGAGAGTCGCGGGGAAATCGCCTATTCCGCTGCATTCCTCGAATGGTTCGGGGAAGAAGGCAAGCGCGCTTATGGCGACGTCATCCCTAGCCATGGCCGCGACAAGCGCATCGTCGTCCTGAAGCAGCCCATCGGCGTGACGGCCGCGATCACCCCGTGGAATTTTCCTTCCGCCATGATCACGCGCAAGGTCGGCCCTGCGCTCGCCGCCGGCTGCACCATGGTCGTCAAACCGTCCGAGCTCACGCCCTATTCCGCCTTGGCCTTGTGCGTGCTGGCGCAGCGAGCCGGTATTCCGCCGGGCGTACTATCGGTCGTCATCGGCGATTCCAAGGCCATCGGCGGCGAACTCACCAGCAATCCGATCGTACGCAAACTCAGCTTCACCGGTTCCACGGGCGTGGGCAAGCTGCTGATGTCGCAATGCGCCAGCACGGTGAAAAAGCTCTCGCTGGAACTCGGTGGCAATGCGCCGTTCATCGTCTTCGACGATGCGGACCTGGAGGCGGCAGTGCGCGGCGCGGTCGCATCGAAGTATCGCAACGCCGGCCAGACTTGCGTCTGCGCCAATCGCATTTTCGTGCAAAGCGGCATCTACGACCGCTTCGCAGACCGCCTGGCTGAAGTCGCCTCCGGCATGAAAGTCGGCGACGGACTCAACGAAGAGACCCAGATCGGTCCGTTGATCGAAGAGAAGGCCGTCCTCAAGGTGGAACAACATGTCGCCGACGCTGTGGCAAAAGGCGCCAAGATCCTCACCGGCGGCAAGCGCGGTGACGCGGCCGGTTCGTTCTACATCCCGACCGTACTCACCGGCATCAGCGCCGACATGCTCGCCATGCAGGAAGAAACCTTCGGTCCGGTCGCACCCTTGATGAAGTTCGACACCGAGGCCGACGTCATCAAGCTTGCCAACTCGACCGAATTCGGCCTCGCCAGCTATTTCTACAGCCAAGACGTGGCGCGCGTGTGGCGCGTGGCGGAAGCCTTGGAAAGCGGCATGGTGGGCATCAACGACGGCCTGATTTCCACCGAGGTCGCGCCTTTCGGCGGCGTGAAGGAAAGCGGCATCGGCCGTGAAGGCTCCAAGTACGGCCTGGAGGAATACATGGAGATCAAGTACCTGTGCTTCGGCGGCCTATGAGGACGGTGCGAGGCCAGGCGCGATGAAAGCACGCGTAAAGTGGGTGCAGGATGCGATGTTCGTCGGGGAATCGGGCTCCGGCCATGCACTGGTCATGGATGGGGCATCCGAGGCGGGCGGACGCAACCTGGGCCCACGGCCGATGGAAATGCTGTTGCTGGGCCTGGGCGGCTGCGCGGCGTACGACGTAGTCCTGATCCTGCGTCGCGGACGCGAACAGGTGAGCGACTGCGTGGTGGATATCGAGGCCGAGCGCGCCGACACCGACCCCAAGGTGTTCACGAACATCACCATGCGCTACCTGGTCAGCGGCCACGCATTGGATCGCGGCAAGGTCGATCGTGCCGTAAGCCTGTCGGCGCAGAAATATTGCTCAGCCAGCGCGATCCTGGGCAAGACCGCGCGGATGACTCATGAATTCGAGATCGTCGAGACCCGCTCGCCCGACCTGACCCAAAGATAGCTCAGGCCGCTACACACTGCCGCGGCCGCCATGATCGCGGTGAGCGTACGCAGGGTACCGTCACTCAGCAGCGCGACCGCGATACCCGCGATCGTCGACAGCAGGGACTGCAGCGCACCCATCAGGGCGGAAGCGGTGCCCGCATCGCGTCCGTGCGGAGCCAAGGCCAGCGCCACGACGTTTGGATTCACCCGTCCGACGCTGACGAAGAACGACAGTTGCAGGGCCACCAGCAGCCACAGCGGCGGGTGCATCGCCAATGTCACCAGCAACAGGGCGACGCCGAAAATCAACGGCGTCCACACGTAGCGCGCCACGGCTTCACGCGGCCCGAGCGTGCGCAAGGAAATCAGGTTCAACTGGCTGGCCGCCATGAAGGCAAGACCATTGAGGCCGATCAACCAGCCGAACTGCTGCGGCGACAGGTCGTAGCGCTGCGTCAGCACGATCGGCGCTCCCGTGACATAGCAAAACAGACCGCCCATCGCGAAGCCGCCGAGCATCGTGTAGCCGAGGAAGATCCGATCGCGCATCAGATGACGGTAACGGCGCAGGACCTCGGTAATACGCAGCGTTTCCTTGCCCGAGGGAGCCCGGGTCTCGGTCAGCACGAGGTGCATGGCCACCATCAGCACGATGCCCAGCACCGCCTGGAAGACGAAGGTTGCACGCCAACCGAACGCCGTGACGACCATGCCGCCCAGCGCCGGGGCGAGTACCGGCCCCAGCGCGACGATCATCATCAAGGTCGAGAACGCCCGTGCCGCCTCGTGGGGCTCGCAGCGATCGCGCACGATCGCACGTCCGATCACCATCCCGGCACAACCGCCCAGCGCCTGGATCACACGCATCACCATCAGCGCCGACATACTGGTCGCCAACGCACAACCCAGCGCGCCGATGGCATATAGGGCGAACCCGAAATACAGCGGTGGCTTTCGTCCCAGTCGGTCGCTGATCGGCCCGTAGAACAACTGCCCGATCGCAATACCGATCAGATAGGCGGCCATCGTGCTCTCGACGCCACGCTGACCGAATTCACTCTCGATCGCCGGGAAGCCCGGCAGGTACATGTCGATCGACACCGGGCCAACAGCCGTCATGGCGCCGACCAGCAACAGCCAGCCGGGCAGCCGCAGCGTTGACTTCGCAGTCGACGACACTAAGCGACCAGGCGATCGGCGTGATGGCGTAAATGATCTGCCATGAACGTGGCGATGAAGTAATAGCTGTGGTCGTAGCCGTCCTGGAATCTCAACTGCAGAGGCGTGCCGGACTGGCGGCAGGCATCCGCGAACAACTGCGGCTTGAGCTGCTCGGTCAGGAACTTGTCCGTCGTGCCTTGGTCGATCAGGATCCCACCCTCATGGCGAGTGGCGGCGACGAGTTCAGTGGCGTCGTAGGGCAGCCACTGCGAGCGCTGCGGCCCCAGATAGCCGGTGAACGCCTTCACGCCCCAGGGGCACTGCGTCGGCGCGACGATCGGCGCAAAGGCTGACACCGAGCGATACTGCCCAGGATTGCGCAATGCACTGACCAATGCGCCATGGCCACCCATTGAGTGTCCGAATATTCCCTGACGGTCCGCACGCGCAACGCCCAGCGACATCACCAGCTCCGGCAGCTCGCGGGTCACGTAGCTGTACATCCGGTAATGCTGCGCCCAGGGTCCCTGCGTGGCATCGACATAGAAGCCTGCCCCCAGGCCGAAATCCCAATCCGCGTCGTCCCCCGGCAGCCGCGGCGCTCGCGGACTGGTGTCCGGCGCCACCAGCATCAAGCCAAGTTCCGCTGCCAGGCGCTGCGCCCCGGCTTTGATCACGAACGTCTCCTCGGTGCAGGTCAGACCGGCGAGGTAATACAGCACCGGCACCGCCCGCTCTTGCGCCTGCGGCGGCAAGTACACCGAAAATCGCATCTGAGTGCGGCACTCGCGCGAATCGTGCGCGTAGAAACGCTGCATGCCGCCGAAGCAGCGTTGCTCGGAAATCAATGACAGGGCACTCACAACCGTTCCTCAATAAACCACTACGCTGCGAATCGATTCGCCGGAATGCATCAGGTCGAACCCCTTGTTGATGTCATCCAGGGGCATCGTATGCGTGATCAGGTCGTCTATGTTGATCTTGCCGTCCATGTACCAGTCGACGATCCGGGGCACGTCGGTGCGCCCGCGCGCGCCGCCGAATGCCGTACCCTTCCATACCCGCCCCGTCACCAGTTGGAATGGGCGCGTGCGAATCTCCTGTCCCGCGCCGGCCACGCCGATGATCACCGAGACGCCCCAGCCGCGGTGGCAACACTCCAGCGCCTGGCGCATCAGGTCGACATTGCCGACACACTCGAAGCTGTAGTCCGCCCCGCCATCGGTCAGCGCCACCAGGTGCGGCACCAGTTCGCCCTCCACTTCCTTGGGGTTGACGAAGTCGGTCATGCCGAATTTCTCCGCCAGCGGCTTTCGCTGCGGATTGAGATCGACGCCGATGATGCGGTTGGCACCAGCCAGGCGGGCGCCCTGGATCACATTCAGGCCGATGCCCCCCAGGCCGAACACGACGACGTTCGCGCCTGGCTCCACCTTGGCGGTATTGATGACGGCGCCAATGCCGGTGGTCACGCCGCAGCCGATGTAGCACACCTTGTCGAAGGGCGCATCCTCACGGATCTTCGCCAATGCGATTTCAGGCAGCACCGTGAAATTGGAGAACGTGGAACAGCCCATGTAGTGGTGGATCTTGTCCTTGCCGATCGAGAATCGGCTGGTGCCATCCGGCATGACGCCCTGCCCCTGGGTGGAGCGAATCGCGGTGCACAAGTTGGTCTTCTGCGACAGGCAAGACTTGCATTGCCGACATTCGGGCGTGTACAGCGGAATGACATGATCGCCCTTCTTCAAGGAAGTCACGCCGCGACCCACCTCGACCACCACCCCCGCCCCCTCATGGCCGAAGATGGCTGGGAACAATCCTTCCGGATCGGCCCCCGAGCGGGTGAATTCATCGGTATGGCAGATGCCGCTCGCCTTGATCTCGACCATGACTTCGCCGTCGCGCGGTCCTTGCAGGTCGACGGTCATCACTTCCAGTGGCTTACCAGCGGCATGCGCGACAGCGGCACGAGTCTTCATGGCGAACTCCAGCAATAGACG
>JBEBRC010000079.1:0-12732 GCA_040395055.1 Steroidobacter denitrificans | reverse complement strand
GGCCTTCTCGGCGGTGCCGCCGATGCCGATGCCCAGCATGCCCGGGGGGCACCAGCCCGCGCCCATGTGCGGCACGGTCTCGAGGATCCAGTCCACGATCGAATCGGAGGGATTCAGCATGGTCAGTGCCGCCTTGTTCTCCGAACCGCCTCCTTTTGCGGCGACGGCGATGTCGAGCTTGTCGCCCGGCACCATCTCCACGTGAATCACTGCGGGCGTGTTGTCACGAGTGTTCTGCCGGCCGAACGCCGGATCGGCCACGATGGAGGCGCGCAGCTTGTTGTCGGGATGGTTGTAGGCGCGGCGCACGCCTTCATTGATCATCTCCGCGAGGCTCAGGCTTGCATCCCAGCGCACGTCCATGCCGACCTTGACGAACACCGTGACGATGCCGGTGTCCTGGCAGATTGGCCGGTGTCCTTCGGCGCACATGCGCGAATTCACCAGGATCTGCTTCATGGCGTCCTTGGCTGCCGGGCTTTCCTCGTGCTCGTAGGCCTGGGCCATGGCCTCGATGAAATCCGGCGCATGGTAGTAGGAGATGTACTGCAGGGCATCGGCGACGCTTTGGATCACGTCGTCTTGTTTGATGGTGGACATGGATCGAGAATCTTGGAGTTGGAAAGGGCGGAAAATAGCGGGAAATCTAACATTCGCGCGCGCGGCATGCACCTGCGGGGCGTCTGTCCGTCGCCCAGGCGCCGTCAGGGCGCCGGCGCATCTCGGCCGATCGGTCCATCAGGCGACGATTTTGCGCACGCGTTGCAGATAGGCGGCCTCATCCGGCGGCAGGCCGGCGCGCTGCGCCTCCCATAGCGTTTCGGCCAGGCACTCGATCAGCCGGTGCTCGGCATCATGCTGCGATGCCAGGCGCCGGGCGATGGATTCGAATGCCTTGCGGATGCCTGGTGGCCGGTTGGTGGCGAGCTGGTCGCGTACGGCCAGGTGCAGGCCCATGTGCAGGAACGGATTCGACTGCCCGCCTTCGGGCGTGTAGTCGCGCTCGAGCACGCTAAGGGTTCGCTCCAGGGCGGCGTGGTATTCCGGGTGCAGCGCCACGACGTCCGCGATCTGGGCCTCCAGGGGCTCCAGTGGCAGGCCACCGCGGTGCTTGCGCCAGGCATCGACGTAGGTCTGGCGCAGTTGGTCGCGCGATTGAGTATCAAAGAAAGGCATGCCGTATTGTAGCGCCGGGTGCGTCCTGGTCCTAAACGGCAATCGCCAATGATCGACTCGGCGATGTCCTGAGTGGAGGCTCGAGCGAGGGGGCTCATCCGCCATGGATCGCATCGAAACAGGCCGTCAGCCGGCGGAAGAGCGCGATGCCTTGCGTCGGGTGCCGGCCCTGCTCGCGGGAAGGGTGCTAGGCTTGGGCTTGGACTTGAGTTTGGGCTTGGGCTTCGATGTCGGGCGGTGCGCGCCGGCGTTGCCGGGCGGGGCGGCTGCCGTGGCGCGGGAGGATTGGCCCGCAGGGGCGATGGTCTCCTCTTGCGGCCGGGTCTTGTGCGGGTATTCACACAGATCGGCGATCGGGCATTGCGGACACTTGGGAGTACGCGCGACGCATACGTAACGGCCGTGCAGGATCAGCCAGTGGTGCGCATCGCGCAGATATTCCTGCGGCACGACCTTGAGCAGGCGATCCTCGACCGCTCGCACGTTTTTCCCGGGGGCGATGCCAATGCGGTTCGCGACTCGAAAAATATGCGTGTCGACGGCGATCGTAGGCTGGCCGAAGGCCGTATTCAGGATCACATTCGCCGTCTTGCGGCCGACGCCCGGCAATGCTTCCAGGGCTTCGCGGGATTGCGGCACTTCGCCGCCGTGCTGCTCGATGAGCAGACGACAAGTGTTGATGATGTTGCGCGCCTTGGTATTGAACAGGCCGATGGTGCGGATGTAGCGCGACAGGCCATCGACGCCCAGCTCCAGAATCGCCTGCGGGGTGTTCGCGTGCCGGTACAGCTGTCGCGTTGCCAGATTGACGCCCTTGTCGGTGGCCTGCGCCGAAAGAATGACGGCGATCAGTAATTCGAAGGCGGTGTGGTATTCCAGTTCGGTCGTCGGTGCGGGATTCGCGGCCTGCAGCCGGGCGAAGATGGCGGATATCTTGGTCTTGTTCATGGTCGGTGTGGCGTGCGAGGAGTCATCGACCGCCGGGCAAGCCAGTTGCGCAGTGCCAGCAGCAGTCCGAGCGAAATGAAGGCGCCTGGCGGCAGCATCGCCAGCAGGAATCCCATGTCGACGCGGAAGATGGTCGTCTCCAGGGCGCCAGCCCAGGGACCGAACAGGCGGCCGGCATCGTGCAGCAAGGAGCCCCGGCCTACCCATTCGCGAGCGACGCCGAGTATCAGCAGCGTCGCTGCCATGCCTGCCGCGATGACCATCGACTTGCGCCAGTCCGCGGCGGCTGCGGCCGAGTGTTCCAGGCTGTGCTCGACGATGATCAGGTTGGCGACGATCAGTGGCAGAAAGATCCCGATCGATTCGCCCAGGCCGGGAAGCCATGCCTGGAACGATCGCTCCACGCACGCTGTCGTGCCGGCCAGCAACATCATGGCGGCGGGCAGGCGATTGTCTTCGTGCAGCCAAGGCCGCAGCATCCTGGCCGACAAGATCGTCGTGGGGACGATGAATGCCAGCGCCAGGCTCAGGCCAAGCGCTTTGACAACGGTGTCGCTCGCGGCCAGCAGCGGACACGAGGCCAGCAGCTGGACCGTGGGGCCGAAACCGGAGTCGAGGCGAGCGGGTGTCGAGGCGTTCATCGATGGCCGCTCGCGCTCGAGTGCCACGCCGCCGGCGCGACAGTGCGCTCGAAGTCCGCGGCGGCGCCTGCCACGGCATCCGCAGGCGGGTCGCGGAAAAGGCGCTGGCGATGGCGCTGATAATATTCCAGCGTGCGCCGCAAGGCGGTGACGATGGCGCGTGGTGTGATGGTCGCGCCGGTGAAGGCATCGAAGTCGCCGCCATCGCGTTTGACGCTCCAGCGTTGCTGCGGCGGATTGGACAAGGATAGGCCGCGAAAACGCTCCAGCCAGTGCGGTTCTCGTTTCTCGAAGGCATCGCCCAGGCCGGGGGTTTCATCGTGGCGCAGAACCTGCACCCCCAGCAGCGTGCCGTCGTAGCGGATGGCGACCAGCAGTTCGATCGGGCCGCGATAACCATCCGGGGCAATGCTGCGAATGGCCACGGCGGTGGGTATGCCGGCGCGCCATGCGCGGTACACGGTGACCGGCTGTGCCGTGCCCAGGCTGTCGGGCGCGATGACCGTGATCGTGTCCGCCAGCAGGTCGTTGTCATGCAGCGCAGCCGGGATCAAGACTTCCAGGTGCTGTTGCATCCAGGCCTGCGCATTGCGTGCGATGCGCTCGCGCGTGATCTGCGCCAGTCCGGCAAGGCCGAAGCTCACCAGTGCCGCCACGGCCACCAGCAGGACTGCCTGCGCCTTGGCATTGCGGCGTACATCAGCGTGCGTGGCCATAGATCCGTGGGATGGTATAGCGGTCGATCAGCGGCACGGACAGGTTCATCATCAGCACGGCGAAGGCGACGCCGTCGGGATAGCCGCCCCAAGTGCGAATGACATAGGTCAGCACACCGATTCCCGCGCCATAGACCAGCCGTCCTCGATCGCTGGTCGCCGCCGAGACCGGATCGGTCGCGATGAAAAACGCTCCCAGCAGGCTGGCGCCGCTGGTCAGGTGAAAGATCGGACCGGCATACGAGCCCGGGTCGATGGCATACATGATGGAAGCGCAGGCGGCGATCGCGCCCAGCATGGCCACGGGAATGTGCCAGCGGATGATGCGCGCGGCAAGCAGCCACACCCCGCCGGCGGCAATGGCGAGATCGATCCATAGCCAGGCTGATCGCTCCTGGCTCGCGAACTGGTGCGCCTCGCCCATGGTCATGCCCATTTTCAGATTGGTGCGCAGTGCCTCCAGCGCAGTGGGCGAGGTGATCGCGTCCCAGCTCAGCCGCGGCGGGAGGGAGCCGGTGAAGATCGTGCTTAAGGTTTCGGCCAGGCTCAGCCCGGCGTGCTCGCTTGCCAGCTGCGGCGGCAGCCAGTGCAGCAGCTGTACCGGGAAGGACACCAGCAATACCGCGTAGCCGACCATGGCCGGGTTGAAAGGGTTCGCCCCCAATCCGCCGTACAGGTGCTTGGCCAGCAGCACGGCGAAGGCGGTGCCGGTGACGATCAGCCACCAGGGCGCGAGCGGCGGCAGGCACAGGGCGAGCAATACCGCGGTGAGGATGGCGCTGCCATCACCGAGGAACGGCGCCAAAGGCTTGCGCCGCAGCCGCAGCGCCAGGGTTTCGGCAAGCAGCGCGGTGGCGGTGCCGAGCAGGATCTGGATCGCCAGTCCGGGGCCGAAGAATACCCAATGCAGGATCACCACCGGCGCCAGTGCGTACAACACGGTGCGCATGACGCGCCCGACGCTGTTGGGCGCAACCACGTGCGGTGCCGCTTCAGTTGCAAAGGGCATGGAGCAAGCTCGCTGTCGCGACACCGTTGCCGCAAGAGGTCGAGAATCCGGCTGCGTGCTGGTGGCCGGTCATGGCTGCGGCCTGCCGCCCAGGCGCTGGCGCTTCTCGGCGAGCTTGGCGCGTCGTTGTGCTTCCAGCTGGGCCAGGCGCGCCTGGCGTGTCTCGAAGCGAGTGCGGGCCGCCACCGCCGCCTGGTCCTCGGCCTGGGTGCGCGACAGCAGGGTCTTGGCGTCGCGGAATCGCTCGACCAGCGGGATCTGGCTCGGACAGACATAGTCGCAGCAGCCGCATTCGATGCAATCCATCAGTCCGTAGCGGGCCAGCGCGTTCTGGTCCCCCGCCTGGATGGACCAATGCAGTTGTTGCGGCAGCAACAGCGCCGGGCATGCCTGCGAGCAGCGACCGCATCGTATGCAGGGCATTTCCTGCGTGCGCGACCGAAGATCCAGTGCCGTGGCGGCGAGTACGCAATGCGTGGATTTGGTGACCGGCAGGGTGTCCAACGGCATGGCCGAGCCCATCATGGAGCCGCCCAGGATGAGCCGTGTCATGCGCGGCGTATAACCGCCGCAATCGTCAATCAGTGTCGTGATCGGCGTCCCCAGGCGCGCCTCCAGGTTGCACGGCTGGTGTACGCCATCGCCGGCGACGGTGACGATGCGGCTGATGAGCGGCTGGCCATCGCGTATCCAGTGGGCGATCGCGGCAGCGGTGCCGACATTGTGGCAAACCACGCCGATGCCGGCCGGCAACGCATCGAAGGGCACTTCCACGCCGAACACCGCGCTGATCAATTGACGCTCGCCGCCGGCCGGATAGATGCTGGGCACGACCTTCAGCCGCACTCGCTCATCGTGGCAGCGGCTCAAGGCGGCGCGCAACGCCTGTTCGGCCTGGGGCGTATCCTCTTCGAGGGCGATGGTGCAGTGCCGGGCGTCCAGGGCGTGCAGCAGGATGCGCGCGCCGAGGATCACATCCTGCGCCCGTTCGCGCATCAGCATGTCGTCGCAGCTGATGTAAGGCTCGCACTGCGTGCCGTTGAGCAGCAGGTGCGGTCCGCCCTCCAGCTGCGATCCCAGGAGCTTGGCGTCGGTCGGGAACGCCGCCCCGCCCAAACCGACGATGCCGCCGTGTCCGATGTGCTGGCACAGCTCGCGCGCTGCAAGCTGCTCGAACGATACGCTGGCCCGCGGTTCGACGCGCTGCTCGCGCCCATCATTGGCAATGACGATGCTGAGGGTGGGCGCGCCGTGATGATGAGGCGCGGGGCGTGGCTCGATCGCGCTCACCGTGCCGGACACGGGGGAGTGCAGCCAGGCGCTGAGCGCGCCGCCGGGGGCGGCGATCGGCTGCGCGGCCAGCACGCGATCGCCGGGCCGCACTCGTGGCGTCGAAGGCGCGCCCGCATGCTGGTCCAGCGGCAGCACGTAGTGCTGCGCGGCGCTGGCCACGCGCAACGGCCGGGCCGTGGAAGCCTGCTTATGGGCGCTCAGGCGCAGACCGCCGTAGGCCAGGATCGCCGCCGGGGCTGCGGCGCCCGTTGGCGAGCGATTCATGCCGATACTCCTGGCGGCGCCGGTCGCATTTCGATGCAGTCGACCGGGCACGGCGGAATGCATAACTCGCACCCGGTGCAGTGCGCCGCGATGACCGTATGCATGTAGCGCGAGGCGCCGACGATGGCGTCGATGGGGCAGGCTTGGATGCATTTGGTGCAGCCGATGCAGGCGGGCTCGTCGATCCACGCCACCCAGGCCGTGTCGCGTACCACGCCGTAGTGCGGATCCACCGGCTTCGCCGGCTGGCCCATCAGTTGAGCCAGCGCCGTGGCCGTGCGCGCCCCGCCTGGCGGACATTGGTTGGTGTCCGCCTCGCCCTGCGCGATGGCGCTGGCATAGGGACGGCAGCCGGTGTAGGTGCAGCGTCCGCACTGGGTTTGCGGCAGCAGCGCATCCAGCCGCTCGATCAGGGCCTCACGCGTCGAGGCCTGCCGCGCCAGTGCCTGGCGTGCGGCCGCCCGCGTGCTCAGCGCGGCCAGTGCCATCAGCCCACCCATGACCAGGATGGCGACGATCATGATCCCTCCTGGATCAGTCCGGTAAAGCCCATGAATGCCAGCGCCATGATGCCTGCGGTGATCAATGACAGCGGCAGGTCGCGAAATACCTCGGGGACGTCGGCCTGGCGCAGGCGCTCGTGCATCGCGGCGAATGCCAGCAGCAGGAAGCCGAGTGCGGCCGCGGCGGCGAGCGAGAACGCCAGCGCATCCAGCCATTGACGCCAGCGCTCGCTGGCCAGCAATGCCACACCAAGCAACATGGAGTTGGTCGCCAGCAGCAGCGCGAAGCCCGGCCGTTCGGGGACCAGGCGGCTGTAGCGTCGCAGGACCAGCTCCACCAGCGGCACGACGGCCAGCAGCAGCGCGGCAAATGCCGGGGTTCGCAGATAGCCCAGCGAACGCGGCTGCAGGACATGGTGGAACAGCAGCCAGCTGGAAACGCTCAGTATCGGGATGGCGAGCAGGCTGGCGATCGCCAGGCCGCGCGCCGCTGCGAAGCAGTCATCGAGCGCGGCGAACGGACGCCACCGCGACGCGCTTTGCATCGCGATGATGTTGACCAGGACGGTGCTGAGCAGAATCAACAGTACAGAGGCCATGGCCTCACTTCACTTGCATCCCCGGCGTCGCGCCCGTATCGGGAGTAAGCAGGAAAACATCCTGGCCGCCTGGTCCGGCGGCCAGCACCATGCCTTCGGAGAGGCCGAAACGCATCTTGCGCGGCTTGAGGTTGGCGACCACGACTGTCAGGCGTCCCACCAGCTGCTGCGGCGAATAGGCGCTGCGGATGCCGGAAAATACCGTGCGCTGCCCCGGCTCCTGGTCCGGGCCCATGTCCAGCGTCAGCCGCAGCAGCTTGTCTGCGCCTTCGACGACGTCGGCGGCCACGATCCGTGCCACCCGCAGGTCGATTTTCGCGAACTCCTCGATGCCGATCTGCGATGGCGGGTCCTGCACCGCCGCCGGGACGGTGGCGGCTGCCGCGGCAGGTTTTGCTGCGGGCTCTGCGCCGCCGGGGGGAGGCGCCGCCGGTTCGCCCGCTGCCGCGGGGGCCTCGAACAGCGCATCGAGCTGCTGGGTTTCCACCCGCGCCATCAAATGCCGATAGGGGTCGATCTCATGGCCCGCCGGCAGCGACGGATGCGGGCCCCAGCGCAGCTGGGCATCGCTGAGTCGCAGGAAGGCCTGCACCTTGCGCGCCGTATCGGGCAGCACCGGCGCCAGCAGGACGGTGAGATACCAGAAGAAGTTGATGGCCGTGGAACAGATGCTGTGCAGTCGTTCGCGCTGGGCGGCGTCCTTGGCGAGCTCCCAGGGTTTGGCGGCGTCGATGTATTGATTGACGCGATCGAGCAGCTCGCCGATCTCGCGCAGCGCCTTGCCGAACTCGCGCTGCGTGTAGAGACCGCCGATACGCGACCAGCATGCCTCGCTTTGCAGGTGCTCGCGCAGCGCTTCCGCGGCCGGATCGAGCGCACCCAGCCGGCCCTCGAACCGCTTGGCGATGAAGCCGGCGGTGCGACTGGCAATGTTGACGTACTTGCCGACCAGGTCGGCGTTGACCCGCGCCATGAAGTCTTCGGGGTTGAAGTCGATGTCTTCCACGTTCGAGTTCAATTTGGCAGCGATGTAGTAGCGCAGCCACTCCGGGTTCATGCCGATGTCCAGGTATCGCAGGGGACTGATGCCGGTGCCGCGCGATTTCGACATCTTCGCGCCGGAGACGGTGATGAAGCCATGGACGTACACATGATCGGGGATCTTGCGGCCCGAGTACTTGAGCATCGCCGGCCAGAACAGCGTGTGGAAGTAGATGATGTCCTTGCCGATGAAATGGACCTGTTCCACCGAATCGTCCGCCAGGAATTCATCGAAGCTGCGCTGCTCGCCGTTGGCGCGTGCCTTGCCGCTGGTGAAATAATGCTTGAGCGAAGCCAGATAGCCGATCGGCGCATCCAGCCACACGTAGAAATACTTGCCGGGCGCATCGGGGATCGGAATGCCGAAGTAAGGCTCGTCGCGTGAAATGTCCCAGTCGCCAAGCGTCTGGTCGGCTTTGCCGCTCAACCACTCGCGCGCCTTGTTGGCGACCGACGGCTGCAGCCTGCCAGGTTCGCCCACCCATCGCGTCAGGAATTCGACGCAGCGCGGATCGGAGAGGCGGAAAAAATAATGATCCGAGATCTTGCGCACCGGCGCGACGCCCGAGAGCGTCGAGTACGGGTTGATGAGATCGGTCGGCGCATACACCGAGCTGCATACCTCGCAGGCATCCCCGTACTGATCCTTGGCATGGCACTTGGGACACTCGCCCTTGATGTAGCGATCCGGCAGGAACATCTGCTTGGCCGGATCGTAGAACTGCTCGATCGGTTTGACGTAGATGAAATCCGCCGCCTTCAGGGCGCGATAGATGTCCTGGGACAGCTCGACGTTCTCGGGCGAATGCGTGGAATGCCAGTTGTCGAAGCTGAGGTGAAACCCTTGCAGATACTTCGGCCGGTCGGCGGCGACCTGGGCGACCAGCTCCTCGGGTGTGATGCCTTCGGCTTCGGCCTTGAGCATGATCGGCGCGCCATGCACGTCGTCCGCACCGACGAAATGCACGGTATGGCCCTGCATGCGATTGAAGCGCACCCAGATATCGGCCTGGATGTACTCCATGATGTGGCCGATATGAAACGGCCCATTGGCGTAGGGCAGGGCGGTGGTGACGAACAGGCTGCGGGGGCTGGACATGGCGGATCGGGTCGAGGGCTGCGTGAATCGTCGATTATGCCATGCCCTTGTACTACAGGCCCGGCGGCGCTCTGGAGGACCCTCCCGAAGGGGATGAGAGCGTATGTCGCGCCGGGTGGCCGTGAGCGGAACCGCCGCCAGAGTCACTGGTCGCATATCCGCCGATCGGGCTGGGATGTCCTATCTGCGGCTCTGGCCGCCCATGCCCTCGGATTCATGGCGGCCAAGGCCGTGAGCGGGACAGCCCGCCGATATCCGCTACTTACCTTTGAACCCCTTTGCCACCATGTAAACCTCTCTTGAGCGCGTTCGCGACGCCGCCGGTTTGCGGATCGATACCTTCTCGAAGGAGGTGCGAAGATCTTTCAGGAACGCCTCGGATCCTACGCCCTGGAATACTTTCGCTACAAAATTGCCCTTTGGCTTGAGCACTTTGCGGGCCAGATCGAGCGCCAGCTCGACCAAATACATGGAAGAAGCCTGATCGGCGGAGTCGATGCCAGTGATATTGGGGGAAATATCGGAGATGACCAGATCGAGCTTGTTGCCGTCCAAGAGCTCGAGAATCTGGTTGAGAACGGCCTCTTCCCGGAAGTCTCCCTGAATGAAGTCGACGTTATTCAGCGCGTCCATCGGCAGGATGTCGGTGGCCACCACCCGGCCTTTGCTGCCGACCAGACGCCCTGCCACCTGCGACCAACCGCCCGGGGCGGCGCCCACATCCATGATCAACATGCCCGGACGAATCAGTCTATCCTTTTCGTTCAGCTCGATCAGTTTGTAACTGGAGCGCGAGCGGTAGCCATCCTTCTGGGCCTGTTTGACGTAAGGATCGTTGACGTGCTGTTGCAGCCAGCGGTGGCTGCTTTTGGATCGTGCCATGAAATAAACCAGGCCAGGCGAACGGATGTGGGGGCAGACGGAAAACTAACGATATAATCGCCGTCCATTCTAACCTCAGTTCCTCTGCTGGAGTTACCGGCCAGGATACCGCCCTGATTCGCATTACCGAACTGTCGCTGCCCCTGGATTACCCGGCCGACGCTCTGCGCCAGGCCATCGGCAGGCGCTTGAACATCACCGACGCGGATTTGCTGAGCTTCACTGTGTTCAAGCGCAGCTACGATGCACGCCGGAAAGGCAGCGTCATCACCTTCATCTATATCATCGATCTGGCGGCGCGCAACGAGGAGGAAATTCTCAAGCGCTTCGCCCATGACCGCAATGTGCGTCCAGCACCCGACACTCGCTACCATCCGGTGGGGCATGCGCCTACGAACCTCAGCCAGAGACCGTTGGTGGTCGGCCTGGGTCCCTGCGGTCTGTTCGCGGCGCTATTGCTGGCCCAAATGGGATTCAAGCCCATTGTGTTGGAGCGCGGTCGGGACGTGCGCCGCCGCACCAAGGATACCTGGGCGCTGTGGCGCAAGAAAATCCTGACGCCGGAATCCAATGTGCAGTTCGGCGAGGGCGGTGCCGGTCTGTTCTCGGACGGAAAGCTCTACAGCCAGATCAAGGACGGCAAGTTCTACGGCCGCAAAGTGATGCATGAGTTCGTACGCGCGGGCGCGCCGGAAAGAATCATGTATGTCAGCAAGCCGCACATCGGCACTTTCCGTCTCACCGGCGTGGTTGCCGCGATGCGCGATGAAATCATTGCTCTAGGCGGCGAGGTGCGATTTGAAAGCAAGGTCACCGATCTGCTGTTCGATACCGATGCGCTTCGACGCAGCGGTTCGTCACGCCAGAATGGCCAGCTTGAAGGTGTGGTGCTGGCGAATGGCGAGAGGATCTGCAGCCGCCATGTGGTGCTGGCGCTGGGTCACAGCGCCCGCGATACGTTTCGCATGCTCCATCGCCAAGGCGTGTTCATCGAGCCGAAGCCCTTCGCCGTAGGCTTTCGTATCGAGCACCCGCAATCCCTGATCGACCGAGCTCGCCTGGGCAAATATGCGGGCCATCCGGAATTGGGCGCTGCAGACTACAAGCTGGTGCATCACGCCAGGAACGGCCGCGCCGTCTACAGCTTCTGCATGTGTCCTGGCGGTACTGTGGTAGCGGCTACCTCCGAGCCAGAGCGCGTCGTGACCAACGGCATGAGTCAGTATTCTCGCAACGAACGCAATGCCAATGCCGGCATCGTGGTGGGTATCAGCCCGGAAGACTTTCCCGGCAGCCCGCTTGCCGGGTTGGCCTTGCAGGAGCGCTTGGAGTCGCACGCCTATGAACTAGGCGGCAGTGACTATTGCGCCCCAGGGCAGTTGGTGGGGGACTTCATTCGTGGTGTGCCGTCCACTGAGTTTGGCGAGGTGGAACCCTCTTACCAACCCGGTGTGCGCCTGGGCGATTTGGCGTCATCGCTACCGGATTATGCGATCGAAGCCATCCGCGAGGCGCTGCCGGCGTTCGGCAAGCAGATCCGCGGTTTCGATCGCAAGGATGCAGTACTCACCGGTATCGAAACCCGAACCTCCTCGCCGGTGCGCATCACCCGCGATCCCGACACTCTGCAAAGCCTGAATCTGCGCGGTCTATATCCGGCCGGTGAAGGCGCCGGTTATGCCGGCGGCATTCTGTCGGCCGGCGTCGATGGCATCAAAGTCGCCGAAGCAGTGGCGAAATCCATCTTGAGCGATGCACAAGCCGGTGGCGGCTGACGTCCGGCAATGAAACTCGACGATTTGAGAAAGCTGCATCAGAAAAAATACCGAGAAGCGTTCGGCTATTTTCTGGCTGAAGGCGAGCATCTGGTGCTGGAGCTGCAAAAAGCAGCATCACACAATCCGCTGCTGCGGCGTTGCGAGCTCTATGTGACTGGCCGGTACGAGCACTGGGAAAGTCCATTTGAAACCCATGTGATCAGCGACCGCCAAATGATGCAGATCTGCGATACCAAAGCGCCGCAGGGAATCATTGCGCTGGTGCCGAGGTTGACGATATCTGCTGCGCAGGCGATGTCTGCTCAACGCCAGGGCGAGCACGCCATTTATCTGCACCAGGTTCAGGACCCCGGCAATCTGGGCACCATTTTGCGCACGCTGGGGTGGTTCGGAAATTCTCGCTGCCTGCTCAGCCCCTGCAGTGTCGATCCATATAACTCAAAAGTCGTGCGCGCCAGCATGGGTGCAATTTTCCACGTGCCTATCGAACTGGACGTGGAATGCGATTCGCTGCGCGAGCGCTTTGAGCGCATCGCCTGTCTGGGCATGAATGGCCAGAGCGTGCAATCCTCAGGCTTCAAGGCTTTCGACTGCTACCTGTTCGGCAACGAAGCTCGCGGCATACCCCAGGAGCAACTCGCTGCACTCGACGCACAGTTCTTTACCATCCGCGGTTGCGGCGCCATCGAATCGCTGAACCTGGCATCGGCCGTCAATATGTGCCTGTACGAGCTGAACCGATAGCGGGTGCAGTAGGGAACAGGAACCGCGTTCATCCAGATT
>JBEBRC010000078.1:0-12797 GCA_040395055.1 Steroidobacter denitrificans | reverse complement strand
GTGGCGCATCTGAAACGGCCCAGGTGTGTGCGATGATGACTTATGGACTTGAATTTCAAACGATACCTCGCCGGATGAGCTTGCCCTGCCGCGGTCGAAACCCGGCTCGACACGGCGGCTCCCGGTGCGTCCGGGCTGATCGCCGGCGTGGCGCCGCCTGGCCACGAGGCGGATGGGTCCGGATCCGGGGATTCACGATCGTGGAGGTCATTGCAGCGATCCTGGTCATCGGCGTCGGGGTGCTGGGGATCGCGGCGCTGTATTCGGACCAGGTCCATGCCGACCAGGACGCTCAATTGCAACGCCAGGCAGCCAAACTGGCCGAGGCGATCGCCGCACGCATCGGTGCCACCGGTGAGGGGCGTGAGGGCTATGCCACGACCGTCGGCGTGGTGTGCAATCCGCAGCTTGAACCGAAACTGGCGCTCGACGTGGCGGCCCAGGAAGCCGCCTGCTGGGAAAACGAGGTCGAGCGGAAACTACCCAGCGGCCAGGGCACGATCAATCGTGACGTCTCGACCATACCGGTGAGTTATGTCGTCGCGGTGAGCTGGTCGGCGCCACAGGAAGGGGCCGCCTCATACGTGATCCGAGTCGCCCCCCAGGATTGACGTCCAGATCGACGGCGCGCCACGGTGGTTCCGGGATTCACGGCACGCCGTCCCTGCTTCAGGACCGGGTCGGTTTCAGCGCGATGGAAACGTCACGCGCAACTCGCGCGGCAGGCTGAACACGACGTTTTCGGTCTGTCCCAGTACATTTTCCGGCAGCTCTCCGCCCCACTCGCGGATCCGGTGCACGACGCGTTCCACCAGGATTTCCGGCGCCGAGGCCCCCGCAGTCACGCCGACGGCACGCTTGCCGTCGAACCATTCGCGCTTCAGGTCCTGGGGGCCATCGACCAGGTATCCCGGGATACCGACCTTCTGCGCGATCTCCCGCAGGCGGTTGGAGTTGGAGCTGCTGGGTGAGCCGACGACCAGGATGATGTCGCATTGTTCCGCCAGCCGCTTCACCGCATCCTGGCGGTTCTGCGTGGCATAGCAGATGTCTTCCTTACGCGGGCTGGCAAGCTCGGGGAAGCGTTGCCGCAAGGCCTCGACCACGCGCCGCGTATCGTCGACCGACAAGGTGGTCTGGGTCACGAACGCCAGTTGCCCAGGATCGCGCACCTCCAGCCGTTCCACGTCTTGCGGTGTCTCGACCAGCAGGATCCTGCCGCCGTAGGAGGTATCGAACTGCCCCATCGTGCCTTCCACCTCCGGATGGCCCTGGTGGCCAATCAGCACCACATCGCGACCCTCGCGCGCGTAGCGCACCACTTCCATGTGAACCTTCGTCACCAGTGGGCAGGTGGCATCGAACACTTTCAGCTCGCGCCGCCGTGCCTCGTCCTGCACCACACGCGAGACGCCATGGGCGCTGAATATCACCGTGGCATGATCCGGCACCTCATCCAGTTCCTCGACGAACACGGCGCCGAGACTGCGCAGGCGCTCGACGACATAGCGGTTGTGCACCACCTCGTGCCGTACATAGATCGGAGCGCCGAACAACTCGATGGCGCGCTCGACAATGTCGATGGCGCGATCGACGCCGGCGCAGAAGCCTCGAGGATTAGCGAGCAGGATGCGCATGATGAAATCGTCGGTTCATAAGGCAGGATCGTCCGCTGCCGGGACGCCCGCAGCCAGTGGCAGCCGTGGCTGGCAGCGATGCCGATCCACGTGCGGCCTCATTTGCGAGCCGCACCCGGTTCGCTTTGTGTGCGCCCCTTGTCGTGGCCGCTCTCACGGAAGGCATCGATCAACAGGCAGCCGGCACCGATGGAGATCGCGGTATCGGCCACGTTGAATGCCGGGAAGTACCAGGTGCGCCAGTGGAAAAAGATGAAGTCCACGACATAGCCGTGCATGACGCGGTCGATGACATTGCCCAGCGCGCCGCCCAGCACCAAGGACAGCCCGACCGCAAGAAACGTCTGGTCGGAACGAATGCGGCGCAGCCAGACCATGAGCACCACGCTGACGCCCAGCGCAAGCGTGATGAAGAACCAGCGCTGCCATCCGGAAGCTTGCGCAAAGATGCTGAATGCCGCGCCGGTATTCTCCAGGTAAACGATATCCAGGATCGGCAGCAACTCGATACTGTCCTGCAATTTCACCGCGCCGATGACCAGTGCCTTCGTCGCCTGATCCAGCAGCACCACGAAAAAAGACAGCCACAGCCAATTGCTCGCCCCGCGGGTCGGCGTAAACCATACTTTTGCAAGCGGACTTGAACTCACTGCAATACTCCAAAACGTCGACGACTCACGCCAAGCTCCTGCAAAAGTCCATCACTCAAGTCCGGCACCGCCCAGGCGCCGCCGGCGCCGCCTAGGTGAATCTTCGCTGTTCGCCCGGCCCTTCAACATTGATCACGCAGCGGCCGCACAGTTCCGGATGCTGGGCATGGCTGCCGACGTCGGGGCGCTTGTGCCAGCAGCGTACGCACTTGGCCGACTGGGTCGGGCTCACCACGATCCATGCCTGGTTGCCTTCGCCCTCCTGCGCCGCCACGGCCTGCGCCGGGCGCAGTTCCGCCGCCTGCACCCGCGCCTCGGAGGTAATGAACACAAACCGCAACTCTTCGCCGAAACCTTGCAAGGTCTGCAGCAGCGAACCGGTGCAATACAAATCGACCTGCGCATCCAGCGGCGCGCCGATCGCCCCTTCGTTGCGCAGCTTCTCCAACTCGCGTGCGATAGCACTGCGCACTTGCAGCACCGCGCTCCAATCGATGGCGGGACGTTGCCCAGCGCCCTGGGGCAGGGCCACCCAGGTACCGAAGAACACCGACTCGGCGCGCGCATCCACCGGCGCATCGGGCATCGAGCGCCAGATTTCCTCGGCCGTGAACGACAGGATCGGCGCCAGCCATCGGACCATCGCCTCGGTGATCCAGAACATCGCCGTCTGCGCCGAACGTCGAGCATGGCTGTCGGCGGGCGTGGTGTACAGCCGGTCCTTGAGCACATCCAGATAGAATCCGCCCAGATCGACACTGCAGAAATTGTGGATCTTCTGGTAGATCAGGTGGAACTGATAGCTGCGATACGCCGCCGTGACTTCATCCTGCAACTGCTGGGTGCGCCACAACGCCCAGCGATCGATCGCAACCATGTCCTCCAATGCAACCTGGTGGTGGCGCGGATCGAAGCCGGCGAGATTGCCCAGCAGAAAGCGCGCGGTATTGCGGATGCGCCGATAGGATTCGGCGACACGCTTCAGGATCTCGTCCGACAAGCTCATCTCATTGGCGTAGTCGGTCGCCGCCACCCATAGGCGCAATACGTCCGCTCCCAGGGTGCCCACGACCTTCTGCGGCAAAATCACATTGCCGAGGGACTTCGACATCTTGCGTCCCTTGTCGTCGATCGTGAACCCGTGCGTCAGCACCCCGTGATAGGGCGCATGGCCGTACAACGCGACCGAGACCAGCAGCGAACTGTGAAACCAGCCTCGATGCTGGTCGGAACCTTCCAGGTACAGATCCGCGGGGAAGCGGATCTGCGGCCGTGCCTTGGGCACGCAATGATGCGACACGCCCGAATCGAACCAGACATCCATGATGTCAGTGACCTTTTCATAGTCCGCTGCCTCGGCGCCCAGCAGCTCAGCGGGGTCCAGGTCATCCCAGGCATCGATGCCGTCGCGCTCGATCCGATCCGCCACCGCGTCCATCAATTCCGCCGAGCGTGCATGCGGCTCGCCGGTCGCGCGGTGCGTGAACAAGGCCAAGGGCACGCCCCACATGCGCTGGCGCGAGATGCACCAGTCGGGACGATCCGCGATCATGCTGCCCAGGCGCGCTTCGCCCCAGGACGGCGTCCAGGTGACCTTGCCGATCTCATGCAGCGCCGCCTGGCGCAGGCCCGCCTGCTCCATGCTGATGAACCACTGCGCCGTCGCGCGAAAGATCACCGGCGACTTGTGGCGCCAACAATGCGGATAGCTATGCTGCAGGGTCTCCTGGTGCAGCAGCGCCGCACGCTCCTGCAGCACTGCAATCACATGCTTGTTGGCATCGAATACACGCTCGCCCTCGAACAGCGGCGTACCGGCCACGAAGCGCCCGTCGCTGCCGACGGGATTGTCGATGGCCAGCTTGTACTTCTGGCCCACGATGTAGTCTTCCTGGCCATGCCCGGGCGCCGTATGCACCAGGCCCGTGCCGGCATCCAAGGTCACGTGGTCGCCCAGGATCATCGGTACCGTGCGCTCATAGAATGGATGGGCGAGCTGCACGCCCTCCAGCGCCGCGCCCGAGACCTCACCCAGTACCTGCCCGGGGGCGGTCAGCGCGGCGCGTTGCAGCACCTTTTGCGCCAGCTCGCTTGCCAGCAGCAGCAGCTCTGAGCCGGTATCGATCAGGCTGTAGCGAATGTCCGGGCCCACCGCCACCGCCTGGTTCGCCGGCAAGGTCCAGGGGGTCGTGGTCCAGATCACGGCGCTTGCGGGCGAGCCCGGCGTCACCTCCAGACCGAAGCGCCGCGCCAGATCGGCGGCATCCTTGACGGCGAAGCGCACATCGATCGCCGGGGACTTGCGCTCCTCGTACTCCACTTCCGCTTCCGCCAGCGCGGAACGGCAATCCAGGCACCAGTGCACCGGCTTGAGCCCTTTGTAGACATGCCCATTGCGCATGATCTGCGCCAGCGCCCGCACCTGCTCGGCCTCGTACTGCCGGCTCATGGTCAAGTAGGGATGATCCCAGTCGCCCATCACGCCCAGGCGCTTGAAGTCCTCGCGCTGGCCGTCGATCTGCTCCAGCGCATATTCGCGGCAGGCCTGGCGAAACTCGCGTGGCGCCAGCGCCTTCACTTCCTTGCCGCGCAACTTCTCGATCTGATGCTCGATCGGCAGGCCGTGGCAGTCCCAGCCCGGCACGTAAGGCGCATCGAAGCCATCCAGGCTGCGCGACTTGACGATGATGTCCTTCAGCACCTTGTTGATCGCATGCCCCAGGTGCAACGCACCGTTGGCATACGGCGGCCCGTCCGCCAGGATGAACGTCGGCCGCCCGCGCGCCACCTGGCGCAGCTTGGGATAAATCTGCTGCTCTTCCCACCACTTCAGCAGCAAAGGTTCGCGGCGCGCCAGATCCGCCTTCATCGGAAAGTCGGTCCGCGGCAGGTTGATCGTGCCCTTGTAATCAGTCATGCGTGCTCATGCCGTAAGTAAAGCCCGGAGCCGGACTTGAGTTATTGACTTATTCATCGCCACCCATCTCATCGCCCATCCATCGCGGGCTCGCCAGACGTCCATTCCCCAACCGCGGGCAGCGACAAGAGACGACGGAATGTCCATAACTCAAGTCCGGCTCTGCCGCGGAGTCTGCAGGATCTGCCGTGCCTGGGCCGCATCCTGGTGCATCTGCTCCACCAGCGTCTCCATATCCGGAAACCACAGTTCGTCCCGCAAGCGGGCAACGAAGTCAACGTGCAAATAGCGCCGATACAAATCCCCATCGAAGTCGAATACATGCGCCTCGAGCAGTAATTCCTTGCCGCTCACCGCCGGGCGGGTGCCGAGACTCGCAACTCCCGGCGCGTTATGCAAACCGCAACCCGAGACGCGAATCGCGAACACCCCCGCCAGCGGCGTCGCCCGCCGCGCCGGACGCAGGTTCGCCGTCGGAAAGCCCAGCTTGCGGCCCAGCTTGGCCCCGTGCACCACCTTGCCGGTCATGCGGTACGGCCGCCCAAGAAGGGTCGCCGCGCACGCCATATCCCCCACATCCAGCGCCCGGCGGATCAGCGAACTGCTGACACGCTCGCCGCCGATCTCGAACGGTGGCACTTCCGTGACCCCGAAACCGGTCTGTCCGCCCAGGGTGCGCAGTGTTTCCACGTTGCCGGTCAGATCGCAGCCGAACTTGAAATCGTGACCCACTACCAAGTGTCTCGCCCCCAGCGCCTCGACCAGCACCGTGCGCACGAACTGCGCCGCGGACATCGAACGCACGTCGCCGAAACGCAGGCAGACGAAACGCTCCACACCGGCAGCGCGCAACGCCTCCACTTTTTCGCGAAATCGCGTCAGACGCCCTGGCGGCTCGCCGCGTGCAAAAAATTCGCGCGGCGTAGGCTCGAAGGACAGCAATACGGCCGGCAGACCCATCGCACCGGCGCGCGCGCGCAACACCCGGATCATTTCCTGGTGGCCGCGATGAATGCCATCGAACGCACCAATCGTCAGCACACACCCGCGATGCCGCGGCTGCAGGTTATACAGGCCCCGAACGAGTTCCATCGCGGCCGTGCACTCCCCATCGTTCACCGCAAACCCCGCATTATAAATGAGCGCGCCCCCGCTCACCGGCTTTCGCGAACCATGCGAGCGCACCGAGGGCAGAATGCTGAAGCAAGGAGGGCTCAGGCAGCGAGGACGAAATCAACATCGCGCTCACCGCGCCGCCGGCTGGGGTGGGTGCATGCGGAACTGATGTATCCGCACCCCCAACAGCCACAATACACCAAAGTAGACGGCGACTCCCCCGGCCACCAGGCTCGCCAGCCAGCCGATGCGCAGCAGCTTGGGGGCCAGAATCCACGCCTCCACCTCACCGCCGAACCAGAACAGCAACCCCGCCATCAAGGCGCTCGCCACCAGCATCCGGCCCAGCAGGAAGCCGCCAAGCGCCTGCCCGGGACGCAGGATCTGGCGGCGCACCAGGCCCGTATACAACAAGGCCGCATTCAGCAGCGCACCCACGCCATTGGTCGCCGCCAGCAGCGCATGCGCACCCGGCGACTTCAAGTGACCGCTCAGCCACAAAGCGAGCACCACGATCAGATTGAGCGCCATCGTCAAGCCCAGCGCCCACATCGCCACGCGCACCGGCCCCTTGGTGTCCTGGCGCGCGTAATAGCCCGTCGCCAGCACCTTGATCAGACTCCATCCCAGCAGCGCGAAGGAAAAGGCCATCAGCGCCAGCCGCGTCATCTCCACATCGTCCGGCGTGAAGCGGCCGTAGTGGTACAAGGAGACCGTCAACGGCCCGGCCAGCGTGAACAGCGCCACCGATGCCGGAATCACGATCAGGCACACCAGTCGCACCGCCCAGGCCAGGGTCTCGGAGAACTCATGGGGAGTGCGGCTTGCATGCTGCGCCGACAGGCTGGGCAGAATCACCGTCGCCAACGCAATACTGAAGACACCCAACGGGAATTCGACCAACCGATCGGCGAAGTACAGCCAAGTCATGCTGCCATCCGCCAACAGCGATGCAATGCCGGTGCTCACCATCACGCTCAACTGCCCCATCGAGGAGCCGATGATCGCCGGACCCATCAGCACCGCAATACGCCGTACCGCCTCATGCTGCAGATTCCAGCGCGGCCAGCGCAGCACACGCAAGCGCATCAGCGCCGGGACCTGGATCCCGACTTGCAGCACCCCCCCGACGAACACGCCCACGGCCAGCGCCAGCACCGGCTCCTGAAAGTAGGGCGACACCCAGATCGCGAACACGATCATCACCAGGTTGAGCACGACCGAAGTGAAAGCCGGCAGCGCGAACTTGCCGTAGCTGTTGAGCACCCCGGCGGCCAGGGCCGTCATCGATACGAACAGGAGGTAAGGAAATGTCCAGCGCAGCATCTGCACCGCCAGCGCGTACTGCCCTTCACCCTTGGTGGTAAAGCCCGGCGCGACGATCAGCACGATGAGCGGGGCGGCGATGACGCCGAGTATCGAAACCAGGGCCAGGACGCTGCCCATGGTGCCGGCGACCGAATCCACCAGCTCGCGCACCTCCTGCGTGCGGCGGTTGGCGCGGTATTCGGCGACCACTGGCACGAAGGCCTGCGAGAACGCCCCTTCCGCGAACAAGCGGCGCAGCAAGTTCGGAATCTGGTTCGCCAGCACGAACACTTCCATCGCCACGGCCGGCACGACGGTGGCATAAACCACATCCCGCGCCAGCCCGGTAATGCGGGACAGCAAGGTAGTGATTCCAACGATGGCAGTACTGCGGAAGAAGCCGCGGCTCATCGCTTGCCGGGCGCGTTTTTTAGGTTGGTCATGCCAGGGCAATATTAGCCGAGAACGATTCACGAACGGCGCAACCCGCTCGATATGACCCGATGAGAGACCCGCCAGCCGGCTCCGGCTGCCTCCCAGGCCCTTGCGGGCCTTGGCTGCTGCGCGAGGTTCGCTCGATTCGAGCCGCCGCCCTTGCCTTACTGCGCCATTATCGGCAGAATTCGCGCCTCATTTTTGGAGCCCCTGAATCCGTGGCCAATATCAAGTCAGCTGAGAAGCGAGCCCGTCAGACGATCAAGCGCCGTGCGCACAACATGGCCGCCCGGTCCAAGCTGCGTACCGCCATCAAAGGCGTCGTGAGCGCCGTGGAAGCAGGCAACCAGGAAGATGCGGCCGCCAAGCTCAAGGTCGCCGGCCCCGTGATCGACTCGGCCGTGAACAAGGGCCTGATCCATCGCAACAAGGCCTCCCGGCACAAGAGCCAGCTGAACGCGCGCGTCAAGGAGCTGGCGGCCGGCTGAAGCCGCCGAGCTGATCGGAGGCTGCGCTGGATCGGCAAGGACCCAGACTGGAGCCCCCGGAGCCGGTCCTCGCGGCGGATATGCCTGTCGAACACTCGCCGGCCAGATGAGCCGGTACTACAGAGACGATGGACAGACAGTAAAAGCCGGGCATTGCCCGGCTTTTTTCATTGGCGTGCCAGCGCAGGTCGACCTGCCGATCCAGGGGCCGGTCCGGTCGACATGACTGGGCGCGAAGCGTATCCCGCTATGCTTCCGCACCCGACGACTGCTGAGCCGGCAGTTCAGCCTGGATCTCCTCCAGGCGCGTCATGATCGCCTGGCACAACTGCTGCGTACCCTGGTGCGCCAACCCCGAGATCCGGTAAACCGGCCCCTTCCAGCGCAGACGCCGTACGATCTCCTTGCAGCGCTGCTCCAGCTCATCGGCCGGCAGCAGGTCGACCTTGTTCAGCACCAGCCATCGCTCCTTGGTGGCCAGGTCGGCGCTGAACTGCTTCAGCTCGCGCACGATCGCCCGTGCATCCTGCACCGGATCCGCCGCCGGATCAGGCGGGGCGACGTCGACCAGATGCAGCAATACCCGGGTACGCTGCAAATGCTTCAGAAAACGAATCCCCAGCCCCGCCCCATCCGCCGCCCCCTCGATCAGGCCGGGAATATCCGCCATCACGAAACTACGGTGCGTGCCAACCGTCACCACCCCGAGATTGGGATGCAAAGTAGTGAACGGATAGTCGGCAACTTTGGGCTTCGCCGCCGAAACCGCCCTGATCAGCGTCGATTTTCCAGCGTTCGGCAAGCCAAGCAGACCGACGTCCGCCATTACCTTCATTTCCAGCCGCAGATCGCGCTTTTCACCCGGCAGGCCGGGCATCGCCTTGCGCGGCGCCCGATTGGTGCTGCTTTTGAAGCGAACGTTGCCCCAACCGCCCTTGCCCCCCTTGGCTATCAGCAGCCGCTGCCCCGGCTGCGTTACATCGCCCAACTGCTCATCGGTATCGATATCGACGATAACCGTACCGATCGGGACGGGAACTTCCAGATCCTTGCCCCCGGCACCGGTACACTCCTGGCCCGAGCCGGGCGTTCCATTCTGTCCCTTGAAAGCACGGTGGTAACGAAAATCCGCAAGCGTATTGATGCCGGGCGTGCCCACCAAGTAGACATCCGCGCCCTTGCCGCCATCCCCCCCGTCCGGACCGCCAAAAGGAATGAATTTTTCCCGCCGGAAGCTGATCGCGCCGCGCCCGCCATGGCCAGCCTGGATCTTGATCACTGCTTCGTCGACGAATTTCATTGAGGAACCATGGCCTGATCTGACGGTGAATGATCCGGCAGCCGGAAATCCGACTGCCAGCTTTATGAGGCATCGACTCGCGGCCCAACCGGCGAGGACAGACCCCGAAGATCGACACGGACCATAAGGCAAATGCAGGAAATAATCCTTAAAAAACAAGTCGAGCAAAAAAAGCCCCGGGCATGCCGGGGCTTTGGTGCCTGATCGCCTGGTGCGAGCCTATTCGGCGACGATACTGATGTAGGTACGCTGCTCGATTCCCTTCTTGCGGAAGTGGACCCGGCCGGTCGCCTTCGCAAACAAGGTGTGGTCCGTGCCAATGCCGACGTTGTCGCCCGCACGATAGACCGTGCCGCGCTGGCGCACCAGGATGTTGCCGGCCAGTACCTGCTGGCCACCGAACTTCTTGACCCCCAGTCGCTTGGACTGTGAATCGCGGCCGTTCTTGGTACTACCGCCTGCCTTTTTATGTGCCATGACGTGCTCTCTTAAAAAAACTCAAATGAAACCGTTGAACCTAAACCGCCACGCCCGCGACGCAAGCGCCGCCGCATTTTCAGGCTTGACTATCCTTTGCTGCGCGCTCACAGGGGCCGCACGTTCAGGGGCGAAGGCCTGTGCGGCGCCTCAGGCGCCACGACCTCTGCGGCGCCTCAAGCTCCGACGATGCTCGTGATCTTCACTTCCGTGTAGTGCTGGCGATGGTTGCCCTGGCGCAGGTAATGCTTGCGGCGACGGAACTTGACGACCCGCACCTTATCGCCCTTGCCGTGACTCTGCACGGTCGCAATGACCTTGCCGCCATCCAGGTAAGGAGCGCCAACCTTGATCTGGTCCCCCTGCCCGACCAGCAGCACCCGATCGAATTCAACGTCGGCGCCGGCCTCGGCCTCAAGCTTTTCAAGCCGCAGGACCGATCCTTCGCTGACGCGATACTGCTTTCCACCAGTGGCGATTACGGCGTACATGATCTTAGGGAACTCCAGCACACCGGGAGCCCCCGGCGAATAAAGGGCGAGAAGTGTACGGATACGAGCACCCAGGAGCAAGGGCAAGCTTGCCCTGATCCCAACCTGGGCCGCCGGCAAGGAAACAGTCCGCCCCAGCGACGGTCTTTCCGCTACCATGCGCCGTCCGAATTTTCCCCCATTTTGTCATACGCATGAGCTTCGAGTCGGTCAAAGCCTTGGTGGACAGCGACCTGAAACAGGTCGACCACGTCATCAGAAAGCGCCTGTCCAGCGACGTCGTGCTGGTCAACCAGGTCGCGGAATACATCATCGCCGGCGGTGGCAAACGCCTGCGCCCCCTGGTGGTGGTGGTCGCCGCCAAGGCCTGCGGCTGCACGGATCTGCGGCATACCGAAGCCGCCGCGATCATCGAGTTCATCCATACCGCCACCTTGCTGCACGACGATGTAGTCGATGGCTCGACCCTGCGGCGCGGTCGCGATACCGCGAACCAGATCTGGGGCAACGACGCCAGTGTGCTGGTCGGCGACTACGTCTACTCGCGCGCCTTCGAAATGATGGTCGCCCTGGGCAACATGCGCATCATGGACGTCATGGCCAGCGCCACCAACCGGATCGCCGAAGGCGAGGTGCTGCAACTCATGAACACCCACGATCCGGACACCACCGAACAGCGCTATTTCGACGTCATCTACCGTAAAACGGCCAAATTATTCGAGGCGGGCACCCAGGTCGCCGCCCTCATCGCCGGCGCCTCGCCCACCCTGGAAACCGCCATGGCCGCCTACGGCAGGCATCTGGGCATCGCCTTTCAGCTGATCGATGACGTGCTCGATTACTCGGGCTCGGACCAATTGGGCAAAAATGCCGGCGACGACCTCGCCGAAGGCAAGCCCACGCTGCCCCTTATTTATGCACTGCGTCATGGCACGCCCGAGCAGCGTGAAATCATCCGCTCCAGCATCCAGCAAGGCAGCGCCGCGGAACTGGCTCCGATCACGAATGCAATTGAATCGACCGGAGGCCTTGCGTACACTGCGCGCCTCGCGCGGCAAGAGGCCGCCCTTGCCATCGAGGCGCTCGCCGAACTTCCCGCCTCGGCATACAAGCAAGCCTTGCATGACTTGGCAGAGTTTGCCGTCGATCGCAAGTACTGATCGCGACAGGCAATCACCTCGGCCCATTCCTGGGGGCGAGGTCGGATTCGGGGTGTAGCTCAGCCTGGTAGAGCGCTACGTTCGGGACGTAGAAGTCGCAGGTTCGAATCCTGTCACCCCGACCACACAATGAGTTTCGCCGCTTTTCCGGTCGATACTTCACTCATGCGAGCCATGAGCCCATCATGACTCTCCCATGTTGTACTCACGATCCAATCGTCCGGCCCCTGATCTGTTCTGCGCTCCAGCGCGCTCGCACAGCAGGGTTTCGACTCGACTATTCGGTGGCGGGAACGCAGATCACCGTGCCTCAAGCGATGATTGATGACCGGTCAGGCCACTGACGTTTCATACACCGGATAATCTGTATAGCCCACGCGATCTCCGCCGTAGAAGGTGCTGTGATCGGGAGTCGTTAGCGGCCAATCATTCTTCAGGCGTTCGACCAGATCAGGATTGGAAATGAAGGGACGGCCGAACGCGACCAGATCAGTGAGTCCTTCACGGATGTCCCGCTGGGCCTCTTCCTTCGTGTACAAACCAGCCAAAATCAAGGTCCCGGCATACGCTTCTCTGAATCGCCTCAAAAATGCCTTTCCCTCCTCGCTTGCAATCAACGCATCGCGATTGCTGATATGCACGTATGCCAGACTCCGCCTGGAGAGCTCATGTGCAAGCGCGATCCACGTCTCTTCCTCACCTTCGAAAGCAGGCATGTCAAAAACACGATTGAACGGTGAAATACGAACCCCCACCCGCTCACGACCTACCTGAGCAACCACGGCGTCTACAACCTCCAGCGCCAAACGCAGCCGCCC
>JBEBRC010000077.1:0-12883 GCA_040395055.1 Steroidobacter denitrificans | reverse complement strand
CCCTGAACCCCCAGGGACTGATTCCCGCGCTGGCCATCGACCACACGGTATTGTCGCAATCGCTCGCCATCATCGAGTATCTCGACGAGAACTATCCGGCGACGCCGCTTCTGCCGTCCGATCCCATCGCGCGCGCCCAGGTCCGTTCCATGGCCATGGCGATCGCCTGCGATAGCCATCCCCTGAACAATCTGCGCGTGCTCAACTACCTGCGCAATGAGCTTGGCCAGGACGACGCCGCTGTCGAGACTTGGTATCGCCACTGGATCGGCGAAGGCTTCACCGGGCTCGAAGCCCAGGCCCGGATGCTCTCGGCGAACGGCCGCTACTGCTTTGGCGATGCGGTATCCCTGGCCGACATCTGCCTGGTGCCGCAGATGTACAACGCGCGGCGCTTCAAGACCGACCTCGATCCATTTCCGACCCTGGGCGCGATCAGCACCCACTTGGAATCGCTGCCTGCGTTCGCCGCCGCACGGCCCGAGGCCCAACCGGACGCACCATGAGGCGCGCAGACACCCCAAATCCGCCGCAGACCTTGGTTTTCCGCCCCAACCGCCCAATATTTGGCTCATTGACGTTGCCCAAGCGGCTTTCTGGACCGAAAATAACGCGCTGACCCAATCTGGACCCATTCGGCTTGATCCCGGACCGTCGGGGCGGACTGTGTACCGCTGCCGTTGCGAGTCGGCGAGTCCCCGCAATCTGCTGGTGCCCGCACGGCCCCACGGGTCGTCGCCCCAGTTTTCCGGGGATTTACTTAGGCCAATCCTCCGCAGCAAGACTCATTCTGGACTACAATCCGCGCCCCCATGATCAACCAACCCAAGGAATCCGATGTGAATCAACCGGAATTAGAGCTCCAATTGAAGGTATGGAAGGAGCTTGCCATCAGCAAGCAAGTGCTGATGCGAGCCGCGACCGATGCATTGAAGCTGGATCCGAACTGCACCCAGGAACAACTCAAAGAAGCGCTGGAAAGCGTCATCAAAAAGATCGCGAAGGCCGAGACGGCAGTGATCGAGGCCCAGGAGCAGGCCAAGGTCACGATCACAGCACTGGAAAAAAAGCTGACAATCAGCGAAAAGGCGCACACCGCCGCGCAAGCCACCATCGAACAGCTGCAAGCCGCACAGGAAAACACTGCTCGGGACATCGTGGCGGAACGCACCGGTACCACCAAAGAGCTACAGAAGCTGAAGGATCGGATTGCCGAGCAGGACAAGGCGCTGAAAGCGATCAATACCGCCCTGTCGGATACGCCTGAGAATGTCATCCGCAAAATGAACACGCTCAAGAAACAGAAGCAGGAAGAGGCCGACGCCCGCAGGCAGGTCGAAGCTGCACTCAACACGATGCGTGCGGAAAAGCGCAAGCAGGAACAGCAGACCACCGAAGTGCTCAAGGACAGCACCAGTCTGGTCACGAGCTATCGTGATCTGCATACCGCGTGCACCGCCGCCCACGAGCAGCTCAAGCCTCTGGTCGCCGACGCGAAGGATCTGCCGGCACTGCCTGATTTCGACACCAAGCTTGTGGAAAGCATCGAAGAAACCAGCGCCAAGCTCAAAAAATAACTGCGATACCCAGATCGGGCGCGCAGCCGCGATCGAACGCCAATCAGCCTGATTGGCGAGCCGGATGCCCGGGCGAGGCTGCATAGAGCCCGCCGCGGCGCATCAAGCTGGAAACTTTGCTTTGCGGTACGCCATGCGGTGCGATTCGAGCGCTTGCGCCAGGTACAGGCTCCTCAGGCGCATCGATCGCCCCTACACTCTTCGATCATGTCGATAGCGTTCCATGTCTTCGCCCGCCGCGAACAGGTGCCCACCGGTTCGCAATGGGCGCAGGCGATGCGTGAACTCGGCCCTGCGGCGCCGGATACGGACTTCGATCCGCTGGCGTGCAATGGCTATCTGCCTTGTCCCGACCAGCGCTGCGGCTTCGAGCTTTACGTAGAACCCTATTCCTGCGCCAATATCGAGTTCGGGCCCAGCGCACGGGAGGCGATTGGCGAGGCCGACGTGGTCATGACTTTTCGCCTCAGCGGACGCGACCTGGACTTGGCCGCGGCCAGGAGCGCCGCAGCATCGCTGACAGCGCTTAGCGATGGCGTCCTGTTCGACCCTGCGACACAACACTACGTAGCAGCCAACTCCGCATTGCATTGGGCGCGCGATGAGCCCTATCGACCCGTTGCCGTTCATCACGCTCGCGCGCGGCGGCGACGTGCGCGATTCCGGCTGGCCACGGGACTTCGCTTATTGCTGCTGATAGCCGTGGCGGCATCATTCTTGTTTCTTTATCGGACGTGAGCAAGCGAGGCGCCATGCGCGCTTCACGGCACGGCCTCAAGCGCACGCCAGGGCGCCATCACTCGCACCGGCAACGCTCATTTTCATTCGCTTCCCGGCTCGTCGCAGAGCTTGCACTCCAGCATCGTCCCCAGTGCCTTGCTTCGCCCCTCGACGCTCGTCACCCAGACGCGCACGAACCAAGGTGGGTTATGTCGCACATGCTGGCCGTGGCCGCACTCCAACTCGGCCACCCAGTACGCTTCTTCATCTTGATGAAAGCCGACGATCTTTCGCTGCATGGGAATGATGCTTGGCCTCGATGCGACTTCAAGACGCAAGTATAGCCATGCCGCGCTCCCGAGGCCTGGAGCGGCAAGTCGAACCTGCGATGGCCTCGAAACCGGGAATGGCCATCCGCATGAAAACGCGTATTTTCCGCAGTCGTATCGCGCGCGATTCGCATCTCACCCCGAGTCGACGATTTCTCGACGCTGGACGATAGAGCAGCCAGATCGTTGCGCCCGGGCATCGACCGCTCGAATATCGCACGAACTACGCGTGGCTGTTGTTGCCGCAAAGCCTCGATGAACCGAGCGGCGCTCTCGTTGACTTTCCTGCCACGATCTTCGCCGAGCACGACTGACGCAATGAGGAAGTCGCGGCCGGCATTACGGCGGTCCGCGGGTGGAACTTCGCACAATACATGCCGTTAGTGAATCATCTGGCATATGGGGGATTCCGGGTACTGGCTGGCTTCAGTACCACATGCATGGTGGGCGGCGGCGATGAGAATCTGGGTCGCATTGGTAGGTGTCCTGCTCCCATTACTTGGCTTGGCGTGCGGTAGCGGCGATCGCCGCCGCTGCCAGGAAGAATTCCGCGCACTGGTCACTTTCCGAACCGAGGCGCTCGAAGGCGCGTTCGGCAGTCTGTTCGCCGTACTGCCGTCGGAAATTCAGATCAAGTTCGTCAAGCGAAAGGATCCCGACTACCTGCGCTTCAGCGGCAACATGGCGTACGATCGCGAGCACGCAACGCTCATCCTGCCGCGGCGGATACTCAGTGCGAACACACCCACTCCGGTCCGTGCCGCCGCGTACTATTGGCCGTTCTATGAAGATGAACAATACCGGCAGGAATTTCCGATTGTCGAAGCCCTGGACAATGTGCTTTGGAACGCCTATCTGCAGGAAGCTGCCCACGCGGCAGGATTGACCTGGCCGCATGAGGACTGCGCATCGGTACGCGTCGAAAAACGGCTGCCGTGCGAGATGGTCATCGCGGGCATTGCCGAATACGTCAAATCCGTGCGCAGCCCGCTGTTCAACTCCAACCGGCTCGACATCATCTGGCCCGAGGACTTCTCCGATTTTCGTAATCGGGTATGGCGCACCGATCAGGCGTACCAGGACGTGCGGCGTTACGGCGGCATTCTACTCACCAGGCCACTCATCAACGAATTTGGCGTGCCGCGCACCCTCGCTTATCTGGCGCAGACACCGTTTCAGGTCGAGGATGGCAACCTGCGCGTATCCGCGCTTCGCTACCAGGACCACGCTCGCGAATCGTTGAACGCAAGCCGCAATGAACCCTTGCTATGGGCGTTTACCCGAAATGCCGCCGGCACGCCGGCGCCCACGACACCCTCCTCCATGCACGTCTCTCACAGCCGCAGCGTCATTGCAACGGCAGAGCCGAAGGTGAAAAGCGAGGACAGCGACAAGAAGATTCCGCGACTCCTGCAGCCGTCCGATTGACGCTGCACTGCGCGCTGCCACACGACCATCCCTATCGGCGCTGCAGGCGGGGCCGCCGGTTCGGCGGTCTCCTCACCACATCAGGTCGTCGGGAACCACGAAGTCCTTATACGGATCGCTATCGTCTGGCGCCGCGGTAGTGGCCTCTTGACCGAGAGCGACGACAGCGCGCGGCTCTCGCTCGCGGATACGTTCCGCGATCTCGGCAGGGACGACGTCATAGCGTCCTTCGCAGCGCACAATGACCAATGCGCCGCTGGTCAGTTGCTCGCGCCGCGCAGCATCGACGCTCATGCGGCGCACCTTCTGCCGATCGATGAAACTAAAATACTCATCGGTCTGGGGTTTTTCCAAACGATGCTGTTCGATCAGCTGCCTGATCTGCGCCCAGCGCTCCTTTCGCTCCGCCTGTTCCCGGCGTTTTCGATTGAGCTCCTGGTCGCGCGCTGCCTTCGCCGCCTGCGCCTGCGTGACCCGCTGCTGGTGTTCCTTCTGCCGCTGCGCAGTGGCAGCCTTGTCCCGGCCCTGTTGGCGCTGCTGCTGTTCCGCTTGTTTCGCCTGCTTTTTGGTACCCAGACCCGCCTGCAACAATTGCTCTCGCAAGGACATGCTCATAATCGATCTCGACGGTGAAAAAGTCCCGAACGCACCGGGAACGAACTATGGGGACTGCACCGGCCGCGGTCAATCCGCCGCGGCTGGTGGCGCGAACAACCGCTCGATGTCAGCCGCGCCAAGCACGCGCCACTGACCCTGCGGCAACTCGCCCAGATCCAGGCCGCCGACCCGGCTTCGATGCAAGGTTTCCACATGATTGCCAACCGCGGCGAACATCCTGCGCGCTTGATGATAACGGCCTTCCGTCAAGATCAGGCGGGCGCGCCGGGCATCGATGACCTCCAACATCGCCGGCGCCAATGGTTCGCGCTCGGACTCAAGCATCAATTCTCCACTGGCAAAGATTCCCGCCTCGTCGCCGCGCAGATCGCGCGCAAGCGTCAGCTCATAGACCTTGGGCAACTTGGACTTGGGATGGACGATCCGATGCAATAGTTGGCCGTCATCGGTCATCAGCAGCAAGCCGGTGGTATCGCGATCCAGGCGGCCGACACTCGCCAGCGCTGGCGAACGCAAGCGAAAACGCGGCGGCAGCAAATCATAGACCACACCTCCCTGATCGCGCGTCGAACAAGTGTATTGCGTCGGCTTGTGCAGCATCAGCAACACGCCTGATGCGGGATCCAACGGTTCGTCGTCGAGTCGAACGTTGCCATGCATCACCTGGTCGTCGGCGTACAAGACCTCGCCATCCGTGTTGGTGATGCGCCCCTGGCGAAACATCGCCGCCACTTGCTTGCGGCTGCCGTAGCCAAGATTGGCGATCAACTTCAGAGCCTTCACCGGCTTCACTGTCTTCATCGGTGCCTCCCGGCTGCGGGCGACATCCGTGACCGACCCGTCGACCTCGGTGCACTCGAGGACGGCGAGGGCGAGCCGGGGCGAGCCGAGGCACGTTGGCGCTTGATCGCTTCGACGATCTTGAAGCCATGTTCTTGCACGACAGTACGCAGGCTCGCGAAGTTGTGCGCCAACTCGGCTTCATAGGGCAGGTGACGATTGGCCACCAGCCACAGGCGCCCCCCCTCACGCAGTGCCGCCGCTGCGACCGCAATGAAACGACGACCAACGTCCGGGCGCCCGACGCCGCGCTGTACGTGAAATGGAGGATTGGTGACGATGACATCGTAGGAGCCGGGCAAGCCGGTCGTCACGTCATGCCAATGGTAGTCGATGGCCACGCCTGGCTCGAACGGCCCCAGATTCTGCCGTGCCAGATCCAGTGCGCGCGCCTCGGCCTCGAAGACAGCCAGCGATTCGATGCCCGGACAGTGCGCCAGCAAACGCGCCGACAGGTAGCCGTAGCCGGCCCCCAGATCTGCTGCCCGTCCGGCCAGTCCGGGCGGGAACTGGTTCGCCAGCAGCGCCGAGGCGATGTCGACCCGATCCCAGGCAAACACCCCCGGGCGACTGACGAACCGGCCGTCCGCGATCGGCCTTTGAGCATCCTGTCGCAACCATTGCTGCAGCAGCGCGGGATCCGCGGCACCCTGCAACGGCTCACTCCAGAAAACCCGGCATTTGTTCTTGGTCATGACATTCAGCGGCCCCACCAGCCGCGCAAGATCCGCCTCTGCGGAGCGGGCGCCCTCATTGTTGGTGGCGCAGGCCATGACTCGCCCCCCGGGTGCCGTAGCCGCCACGGCACGCGCCATCGAGGCACGCGCTTCATCGCGCTGACGAGGGGGCAGCAACAAGACCAGGGGATAGGTAGCGGCATGGCCGGCAGCCGCATCCTTGCCGACCGCCGTCAAGTGCAGGCCCGCCCTGCGAATATCGTCGGCATGGGGCTTGAAGGTTTGTTCGCAAACCAGACCCGGCAACGACAGACGGTGCAGTACGCCGCCGGCGCGCGCGCGCAAGAACATCGCCCCCTCCGCCGGCCACTGCAATGTCTTGCTGGCTATCGGGAGAAACAGGGTTTCAAGTGCCGCATCATCACGATCGAAACTCATTGGGCGCTGGCAGTCCGGGCATCAGATCCGCCCAGTGTAACCGCCCGCGGCCATTCATCGGCGTCAATGTCACGCCTGCGGCGCAGCGCGATGCCCAGCGACTGGGATCAGCCGCTGGGCGCTCGGCCGCTGAACCTACTCGCCCGGCGACCGGCCGGGGGGAGGCGTGGTCTCATCCGGGATGCTTTGCTCGGGCGGGAGCGTCCCGTCCGGCGGTGGCATCTCCTGCTGCGGCATGGTCTGTGGCGCAGTCCTATCCGGTATCGTCTGATCGGGCACAGGCTGTTCAGGCGGAAGGGCATTCGGATCCGAGGGCGGCGCCTGCATCGGCCGATCCGGCGGCATCGTCGTATCGTACGTGCCGGACTCGTCGGTCCTGGAACACCCGGCCGCCATCACCATCGCCGTGGCACATAGCAAAATCATCGCACGCATCGTCGTCTCCTTGCTGACATGGCTGGCAAGCCAACTACTCCGATTGAAGACCTGTCACGGTGCAATAGTTCCTTGCGCCAATCGGACGCGCGCGGGCGTATGGAACTTCCCTACGAAGCCGAGAGTTTTGAACCCACCTTGGCTCAGCCAACGGAGCAAACATCGCTGCGCGCCTGCGGCGGAGGTCCACGGTACACGGCGCGGCATCGAGGCGGGATTGCCCGCCGTACAGCGCATCATCGCGGGACAGGTCAGCCGATAGTATCTATGCGTCAATTCAGCCGCCTCATGCGCACCGCCGCCCGCGTGTCCAGGACGCATTATCCGGGATTCATTTTCGGCCTGCCGCTGCGTCGCGACCAGATACCAGTCTTTACCTATCACGACGTCACGCAGGACGAGCTGCGCGGCGATCTGGAGTATCTGCGCGACAACGGCTATCGCACCCTGAGCCTTGAGGAATACCTGCAGGCGCAACGCGAGAAATCCCGACGCTTGCGCGTCGGGCGCGCCGTACTGCTGTCCTTCGACGATGCCCGCATAAGTTTCTGGCATACAGCGTTGCCGCTACTGCGCGCATTTTCAGCGCATGCCACCCTGTTCGTGCCGACCTATTGGATGGAACCGCCGGCGCATCGCAGTGCCGGCATGGCTGGCGATGATCTGTTCATGTCCTGGCCGCAATTGCGAGCTTGCGTCGACTCGGGTCTGGTGGACGTACAGTCGCACGCGCATCGCCATGCACTGGTGGCCATCACGCCGCGCTTGGTCGATTTTGCAAACCCGTCGGCGCTGGCGCACTACGATATCTATGACTGGCCGATGCGATCGCTGACGGATGGCGATGAGCTCGGCAGCCCTGTCCTTGGCACGCCGGTATATCGTTCCACACCGCTGTTGTCGGCTGCGCATCGCTACCTGGAAAGCGGCGAGGTCACGCAGGCCTGTCGGGATTTCGTGCAGCGATCCGGGGGCGAGCACTATTTCTCGAATGCCCGCTGGCGCAGCGAGCTGCAAGCGTTTCACCGCCGGGCCGCCCGCGATCGCCCAGGGCGACTGATGCCACCGATGGACTTCGAGCGCTTGATGGCATCGGAATTCGAATACAGCCGCGAGGCATTCCTGGCCGCGCTTGGATACGCGCCGACCTGCCTTGCCTATCCGTGGATGCTCGGCTCCCGGACATCCCTGGAGCTGGCGCAACGATACGGCCTGCGTGCGGCCTTTGGTGTGGCGCTGGATTTTGCCGCGGAGCGCGATCGCACGCTGCCGATTCCCGTATACGGGCGCCTGAAATGCGACTGGCTGCGCTTCATGCCCGGCATGCAGCGGCGCAATGCTTTCGCCGTCCTGCACAAGAAGCTGACAGGGCTGGCTGGCAGCCAGCACTTGGCGCACTGACGCGCACCGATGTCTTGACCAACCTCACGACGGCGTAACGACGATGAGCAAACGCACGATCGGCATCATGGGTCGCATGCTCGATCAGCAAGACGGCCTGGGCGTCTACGGATTCAATCTGCTGCGCGAGCTGCTGTTACTCGATCCCGATACGCACTACGTCATCTTTCTCGATACGCCTAAATCGCAACACTTGTTTCGGGAGTTCGGCAACGCCGAGGTCTATGTAGAGCCAGCGAAGCTCAAGCTGTATTGGGATCAGGTCGTGGTGCCCAGGGCGGCACGAAAGTTCAATGTGGATCTGATTTTCCACCCCAAGTTTTCCATTCCGTTCTTCACCCAGCGTCCCTGTGTCTTCGTCCAGCAGGGTTCCGACTGGTACGTCAATCCACAAAATTATCCCTGGTGGGATAATTTGTATATCAGGCTGATGCTGCCGCTTTACAGTTGGAAGGCACGACGCACCCTGGCCATTTCCCAAGCGACTCTCGATGATCTGCAACGCTACACCGGCATCGATGTGAGTCGGGCAGTCGTCACCTATGCCGGCGCCGCGGCGAACTTCACCACACACCGCGACCCCTCCTCGCTGCACGACTTCCGCCTGCGATACCATTTGCCGGAGCGCTTCATCCTGACCGTGGCGCGCACCTTGCATGGCGGCCACCGGCATCTGCCGGCGTATCCGGGCGGCAACAACGAGCGCTTGCTGCGCGCATATCGGCGCTATCGGCGCGAAGGGGGCGAACTGCCGCTGGTCGTGGCCGGTTCGCGCATCGAAGAGTATCTGCGCGCACGCGGCTTCGGCGATGACGACCTGGCGGACGTCACGTTCCTCGGCTTCGTACCCAACAACCGGATCCACATGGCGTTTCAGCTGGCCGAGTGCTTCGTGCTGGCCACCTTGTGCGAAAGCTTCGGCATGCCGATAGCCGAAGCACTGGCCTGTGGCTGTCCGGCCATCGTGCCCACCACCTGCGCCAGCCCGGAGGTTGCCGGGGATGCCGCGCGCCTGATCGACCCTCTCGATGAGGCTGACATTGCCGCCGCATTGAAGGAAGTGACTCAATCGCCGGGGCTGCGCGCGCAGATGCGCGAGCGCGGCCTGGCGCGGGCACAGGCACTGACCTGGAGAGCCACGGCAATCCGCACCCTGTCGGTGTTCAACGAAATCGTGCCAATCACCACCACGGCTGGCTCCGGAATGCAGACGATCTGAATCGACCACCCTGATGAAATTAGCCCTCCGCGTCGGCCTGTCTATCCTACTGCTCGCCTTGTTGTTCACTTATGTCGTGGACGGCAGGCAAATGCTGAGGATCCTTGGCAGCTTCTCTCCCGTTTACCTGATCCTGGCGCTGCTGGTCATTACCCTCGATCGGGTACTCATGACCTATAAATGGACGGTGTTGCTGAAAGCACAGGGTCATCGCCTGCCCCTGCTGCAGGCCGTCACGATCTATTGCACCGCCATGGTGTGGGGCCTGGCGCTGCCAGCGACCGTCGGTGCGGACGCCATTCGTGCAGTAATGGTGACGCGGCGCGGCTTCGACGGTACGGATGTCGTCACTTCCATTGTGATCGAGCGCGTGATCGGATTCATCCTGGCGCTGGCACTGGGCATCGTCAGCCTGTTCATCCTGCGTGCCGTCGGGGTGCTGGCACCGGCCTACGACAAGGTACTGTATGCCGGCATTGCGATGCTGCTATGCAGCATCGCAATGCTGTTTGCATCCATGAACCCGACGCTGATCGGCTGGACCATGGCTCGCATGCCGCAATCGCTGCGCCAGTCCAAGGCGATGCACCTGATAGCGGGATTTACCGGCGCCTACCACCGGCTGGGCGCGGCACGGGCGGTGATCGCGCGTTTCGGGGCATTGACGGTAGTCGAGCAACTGTTGTCGGTACTGTTTACCTGGCTGCTCGCCAAGGGGCTCGATGTGCCCGTGGATCTGCTGCTGATGCTGGGCGTGCTGCCGATCAGCATGCTGATCTCCAGGCTGCCGATCTCGTTCGATGGTCTGGGCGTGTTCGAGGCCGCATTCATCGGATTGCTGATGCTCGCAGGCATTTCGGCCGAATCCTCTCTCGCCATCGCCATCAGCGGCCGGGTGATTCAGCTGGCGGCGTTCCTGCCCTGGTGGCTGGTGCACGTCTTGTCGTCCGGCGCCGTCCGCCCCCCTTCATCGGTGTCGCATCGGATCTGATGCCGCGGCAGGCCGCAGCCTGCCGTGTTCTTCTCGGGTCCCCGCCGGTCAGCCCTGGGACCCGGACAGTTTTTCCAGTGCGGCCAACCGCACGCAGATCGCAACGCCTTGCGCGGCCTGCTCCACCTCCGCCAGATCCGGAAAGCTCGGTGCGATGCGAATCGTACGATCCTGCGGATCCTGGCCATATGGATGCGTCGATCCCGCTGGCGTCAGTTCCACTCCCGCCTTCTTTGCCAGTGCAACGACTCTCTTGGCGCAGCCTTCCAGCACATTCAAGGTAATGAAATAGCCCCCCTTGGGCTGCGTCCAGTCGGCGATACCCGAACCACGCAGATTGCTGGAAAAAATGTCCTGCACGGCGGCGAACTTGGGCGCCAGGATGGCGCGGTGCCGCTGCATCAGTGCCGCGATGCCAGCGGTATTCTTCAGCAGCCGCAGATGCCGCAGTTGATTGATCTTGTCGCCGCCGATGGTGCGTTTCTCCATGCGCTTGAGATACCAGCCGACGTTCGCTTGCGAGCCTGCGAACAGCCCGACTCCCGCGCCGGCAAACGTGACCTTGGAGGTGGAGCCGAAGATGAAGGCGCGATTCGGATGCCCGTGGCGCGCGCAGGCCTGGTCCACATTCGCGATCTCGACCGCCTCGGCCGTCAGATGATGCACGGCGTAGGCATTGTCCCAGAACAAGCGAAAATCCGCCGCGGCCGTCTGCATTCTAGCCAGCCGCTCCACGGTGTCGTCCGAATAGACCGTCCCGCAGGGATTGCTGTATTTGGGAACGCACCACATCCCCTTGATCTGGGCATCCTCCGCAACCAGCTTCTCGACCAGATCCATGTCCGGACCACCGTCCAGCATCGGCACGGCGACCATCTCGATGCCCAGTTCCTGGCAAATGGAAAAATGGCGATCGTAGCCGGGCACGACACACAGGAAGGCAACCCGCGACTCTTTCGACCAGGGACGCTCACTGTCGCAAGTGCCTTTGAGCAAGGCGTAGACCACGGCATCGTGCATCAAGGACAGGCTGGCATTGTCGCCGAGAACGACTCGCTCGGCGCTCACACCGAATATCGGCGCGAACAGGCTGCGCAGTTCGGCCAGGCCTTGCAGATCGCCATAATTGCGGCAATCGATGCCACCGGAGCGAAAATCCTCTGCCCCCGGCAATTGCAACAATGCATTGCTCAGGTCGAGCTGCTCGCCGGACGGCTTGCCCCGGGTCAGGTTGAGCTTCAGACCACGCTGCACGAAGGTGTCATAACGCAGACGAGTCTCGTCGAGCGCAGCGCGCAGGTCGTCGGCACGCAATCCGGTCAGGTCAGGCATGCAATCCTCGATCATGGAGCAGGGCGAATCGAAGCCGCGGATTCTAGCCTGGACTCACGCATTCGTCCCGCGTGGATCGCAGCCTGCGGACTCCCCTGGCGCCGCGCCGGCATCGGCGCGCGCCGGACCCGCATTGTGCGCGCTGAGGCGGACGCCTCAATCCGATGCGGTTTTCTTGGCCAGGGTCTTGGGCGGCTGTCGCACGGCATGCAAAACGTTATCCGCCACGCGCGACATCCATCCACCGGAATACAGCATCATCTTCAGGGCGTGCAGGAGAACCTGCCCAGGACCTTCCACCGCCAGCCGGCAGTCTTCCTCGATCTTGCAGTCCTGCATCTCGAACAAGCCATTGCCCTCGATGATCAGGCTCGCATCCTTGAAATGGCATTGGATGAAAGATTTGCCATCCAGCACCACCCGCTGGCCGATGAAAGTCTTGCCGCGCACTGTCTTCATTTGGAAACTCGCTGAAACCGTCCCGTCAGGGGCCGCATTTCTACACGATTGTGCACCGACTTGCATGGCCGGACCACCCTGCGCCCTCGAAGGGCGCGTTGCCTGCGCTCGCCCAGGCCCCGACGGCGACGCCGCCGGGAACCGGCATCCGGGCCAAGGATCCACCGCGATGGGTCCCCTGCGGCCTACTTCCGCCTGGACGCCCTTTTCACCGGCTTGCTCGCGGTCTTTGCCGCGCCTCGTGGACGCTTCGCAGGATGGGCCTTCACGCTGCGCCCGGCCTTCCGGCCGGCAGCGGCTCGTTTCTTGGCGGCCGCCCCGCGACTTGCGGCGGCAGGCTTTGGCGCCGTGTGCCGCGCGCTGCGAGCGGCGGATTTCTTCTTTGCCGCAGCCTTCTTCGTCGTCGCCTTGCCCGCGGC